>JAJZCL010000037.1 GCA_021846165.1 Bacillota bacterium
TTACATCGTCATTGAAGATTTGAATGTGAACGGGATGCTCAAGAATCACAAACTCGCAAAAGCGATTCAAGACAATCGTCTGGCGGAAGTCAGACGGCAACTTGAATACAAATGCGAGTGGTACGGAGTGGAATTGATCATTGCGGATCGTTTCTACCCATCCTCAAAACTCTGTTCCCGATGTGGGCACAAGAAAGTGGACTTCAAACTTTCGGATCGGGTGTACCGTTGTGAACATTGTGGGAATGTGATGGATCGGGACTTGAACGCCGCCGTCAATCTGCTTCACTACAAAATGCACGAAGTGTCAGCGTAAAACGACAACGTGCATGTGTACCGATTCGTTGGTCGGGAATTTAAGCCCTTGGAGCGTCACACAAACGCAAGTCGCTCAGGCGAAAGCGGACGCGCTGAATTGGGAAAAGAGCGTAAACGATCAAGGTTTTATAAGTCTCTTGCAACGGTCATGCGCGTTGTTTAAGATGTATTTTGGTATTACGATCATGAACTTATTATTCGCTTTATTAGGTTTGTTGATGCCTCTTCAAGAACGCATTCCGCTAATGATCGTGTATTTGGTCATCGCGGCCGTCTTTTTGGTCATCGCGCTCGCCAACAACCGCCCCAAGGCCAGGTGGTAGGCGATACGATTAGGTTTCAAGGTAATACGGCACCCAGTCATCGGCGCGGCGATTGACGACGATGACGGGGGCGCCGTTTTCTTTTGCGATTTGCGGCAATTGGCGCACGGGATTGTCGCTCAGGCTGGTGCCGATAATCAAGAGCGCGTCGGCGAACGACAACCATTCCAGCGCCAGCCCGAGGTGTCGCACCGGTTCCCCTTCCAACACCACATCCGGCCATAGTGCGCCGCTGCAAACGCCGCACACACAGGCGGTCAGTTCGTCCGGTTGCGAATGCCTAGCTCCACACTGGAGGCAACGAAATGAGCGCAGCGAACCGTGCAATTCGATCACATCGCGTGAACCGGCTTGCGTGTGCAATCCGTCCAGGTTGAGGGTGATGATTTTCGCGTGCCGCCTGGCAAGAGCAAGATGCGCCTGATTCGGAGCCGCCGCACCCCAACGGTTGGCGAGTTCCGTATACAAGCGACAAAACTCGCGCTGGTGACGGTGCGCATGATGGCTCGAAAAAATCCCTTGCATCTGGTAATCGCGAACGACCTGCGAAGCGTCGGGAAGCCCGCTGTCGACGCTAATCCCGGCACCGGTGATGGCAACCAGATCCCGTGCGCGCCTGCACACGGCACGCGCCGCTTCCTGCCAAGGCCGCATAAGCCACCTCCAAAAGCAAAAAGTTGTGAACATTTCAGCACTGCACTTGACGAAGGAACAGCACATGTAGTATTCTCTGAAAAAATTGAATGATTCAAATCCATGACGGAAACAGACAGGCAAGTGAGCGTTCAGAGAAGCGGTGGTTGGTGCAAACCGTAAGCAAGTGGCCTGTCGCAGCGCTCCCGAGAGTGAGGCGAACCCGGCGATTTAATCGCCGTCAATAGCCAAAACGTTTGTCGCGTTAAAGACTGCGGTAGATAATACCGGCAGAGACGGTTGTCGCGAGGCGACCGGAAAATAGGGTGGCACCGCGAGCACAAAGAACGACTCGCCCCTGATGGGGCGAATCGTTCTTTGTGCTCGTCACTGCGTTCATTAGCGATCACACATACAAAGGAGTGGAATTCATGTTTTCAGAAAAAACCGTACTTCGCATCCCCGGACCAACGCCCGTGCCACCTGAGGTGACACGCGCCATGACGCATACGATGATCGGCCACCGCAGCGCCGATTTTTCCAACCTTTTGAGCAGCGTGGAGAACAAACTACGCCCGCTGTTTGGCACGCGCGGATCGGTCGCGGTCATCGCGGGCACCGGCACGGGCGGCCTTGAGGCAGCAATTGCCAACCTCGTTCACCCAGGCGACGGCGTTCTGTCTGTCACCACCGGTAACTTTGGCGACCGTTTCGCAGATATTGCCAAACGGGCAGGCGCCGAGCTTCACACCCTCGCCTACGAGTGGGGAACCGCCGCGCAACCGCAAGACATCGATCAGTTTCTCACCGCTCACCCGCATGTGAAAGTGATCCTTGTCACACACTGCGAAACCTCAACGGGCGTCTTAAACGACGTGGAAGCAATTGCCAAAGTCGTCCGCCAGCACGACGCCTACCTGGTCGTGGATGCGGTCAGTTCGCTTGTCGGCGCCAAACTTTTAATGGATGAATGGAACGTCGACCTGGTCGTCACCGGTTCGCAAAAAGCGCTCGCCCTCCCGCCCGGCCTTGCGCTGGTCGGCATCGGCGACCGGGCGCTCGCACGCATCAAGGAACGCCCGGCGCGCACACTGTACTTTGACCTGGTTCGTTACGACAAAGACCTGAATGACCGCACCACGCCCTGGACGCCTCCCGTCAGCCTGGTGTATGGACTCGAACAGTCGCTTGCGATGATCGAGGCCGAAGGACTGGAAAACGTCCAAGCGCGCCACCTGCTGCTGCGCGACATGACCCGCGCCGCGATGCGGGCGCTGGGTCTGCCGCTGCTGGTCGTTGACGACAAGTATGCGAGCCCGACGGTGACCACCGTCAGCACCCCGGATTTTGACGCCGACGCCTTCCGCAAAATTCTCAAAAACGACTTGCACGTGTCCGTCGCGGGCGGACAAAAAAAGCTGTCAGGAAAGATTTTCCGCGTTGGTCATATGGGTTACGTGGACGCCGCCGACATGCTGCAGTGTATCGCAGCGATTGAGATTGCGCTTTACAAAATGGGACGCCCCGTTACGTTGGGAGCTGGCATTAAAGCGGCTGAGGAGGTTCTCGTCCGTGCATAAGGTACTCGTGACAGATCCAATTTCAGAAGAAGGACTCGCTAAGTTAAAAGAAGCTTCCGACATCCAACTCGACATTAAGACAGGCCTGCCGCTCGCCGATCTGCTTGCGACCATCGGCGATTACGACGCCCTGCTCGTCCGCAGCCAGACCAAGGTGACCGCACAGGTCATCGAGGCCGGCAAAAACCTGAAGGTGATCGGGCGCGCAGGCGTCGGCGTCGACAACATCGATGTGCGTGCCGCGACCAAAGCGGGCGTACTCGTGATCAACGCCCCCGACGGCAACACCATCACCACTGCGGAGTTCACCTTCGCGATGATGATGGCACTCGCCCGCCACATTCCTCAGGCACACCTGTCTATGCACGAAGGCAAGTGGGATCGCAACCGATTTCTCGGCATTGAACTGCGCGGCAAAACACTTGGCGTCATCGGTCTTGGCCGCATCGGCGCCGAAGTGTCCAAGCGTGCGCTTGCTTTCGGCATGACCGTCTATGCGTTCGATCCGTTCCTGACGGCGGCACGCGCGGAAAAACTCGGTGTCAAGATGGCCACACTCAACGACACCATTCAGGCAGCCGACATCATCACCGTCCACACCCCGCTGATGAAGGAAACCCGCCACCTGATTAGCGATGCGCAGTTTGCCATGATGAAAAAAGGGGTGCGCATTCTCAATTGCGCGCGCGGCGGCATCATTGATGAAAAAGCGCTGCAAAAAGCGCTTGACGACGGCATTGTGGCGGGCGCCGCGCTGGACGTCTATGAGGAGGAACCGGCGAATGAACACCCGCTCCTCAACTACCCGCAGGTGATCACGACGCCGCACCTTGGCGCCTCGACCATCGAAGCGCAAGTCAACGTCGCGGTTGATGTGGCAGATGGCCTCGTCAAATTACTGAATGGCGACACGTATCCGCACACGGTCAACCTTCCGGCGATGTCCGTCGAAGCGAAGAAAGCGACCGAACCGTTTGCCGAACTGGGTGAGATCCTCGGCTCTGTGGCAGCCCAGATCGCGCCTGCGGGCATCGCTAAGATCACGGTTCGCTATGAAGGCGAACCGACGCAAAACGCGCTTGAACCCATCACGCGATCCGTGTTGAAAGGCGTCCTCGCTCGCTTTTACAACGACGAGGTACACCTGATCAGTGCCGCACTGATCGCCGAAGAAATGGGTATCGACGTGGTGGAGAGCAAGTCCTCACGTCACAGCAATTATTCTAACTTTATCCAAGTGGATTTGGAAGGCACTGCAGGACGTGTGACGGTAAGCGGCACGGTTCTCAAAGGACACGGTTCACGGATTGTGGAAATCGACGGCTACTCGGTCGACATTTTGCCTAGCGACGCGATGCTCATGACGTGGCACCGCGACCGCCCTGGTATTATCGGATTGATTGGGAGCGTGCTAGGCGAAGCGGGGGTCAATATCGCCTCCATGCAAGTCGGTCGGAAAGAGGCGGGCGGACAAGCCATCATGATCATGGGCGTGGATCGCTTTGTGCCTGAAGAATCACTCGAATCCCTCGGCGCGACCAAAGACATTGAACGCATTCTTTACTTGGAACTCCCGATCTCTTGATCGACACCGCAAAAGGATCTGTTCCCCAAGTCCTGTGCTTGGGGAACAGATCCTTTTTTCATGAAAGGCGGTTAAATCATATAGATCGTACTCAAAGCTAAGTTATAGTGTACCCGACCAATCGCTTCGGCCAACAGCGGCGCGATCGGCAGCACCTTCAGCGGCACGCCGGGCATGTCTTTCACTGGAAGCGTATCCGTCACGATCAGTTCCTTAATCGCCGGATGGGTCAGTCGCGTTTCTGCCGGGGACGAAAAAATACCATGCGTCGCGCACAAAATGATCTCGCGTTTGGAACCCATCGCAATCAGGTTGTCCACTACCTGTGCGATCGTTCCGCCAGTGTCGATGATGTCCTCAATCACAATCGGCGTTTTCCCCTTGACGTCTCCGATCAGGTGTGTGATCACCGCCTCATTGTGACGGGGTCTCCCCTTGTGCATAATGGCCATCGGCAAATCAAGCAGCGCAGAGAACTTCTCAGCCGTCTTGGCGCGTCCCGCATCGGGAGATACGATCACGGCGTCGGTAAGGTTCTTGGTTCTGATTTCATCCGCCAAAATCGACAGAGCGGACAAGTGATCAAGCGGTATGTTAAAAAAACCCTGTATGGCCGCCGCATGCAAGTCAAGCGTGATCACACGATCCGCCCCGACGGTCGTCACCACGTCCGCCACCACCTTGGCAGAAATCGGTTCACGCGCTACCCCTTGCTTCTCCTGACGACCATAACCGAAATATGGAATAATGACATTAATCCTTCCCGCCGAACTCCGCTTGAGCGCGTCAATCATCAGCAACAATTCGACGAAGTGATCATTGATCGGCGGCGCAAACGTTTGGAACAGATACACGTCGACACCGCGAACGCTATCCTGAAACTGGGCAAAAAGTTCACCGCTTTTAAAGCGCGAGAGTTCCACCTTGCCAAGCGAGACATTCAAGTGCCGCGCCACCTGTTCAGCCAAGACAGGATGAGACGATCCAGAGTACAACCGAAACGAGTCGGAACCCTTCCACTCGTCGCTCACTAACTGAGTCACCCCTTCCCCCATACACTAGAACTACTTTACCACGCTTATTGAAGCGGGTAAAATAGCAAACGCCCGCTACATCGGAACTCTTTTTTGAATTTTTTCTTTTTTAGAGAAACGAATCCAAATGTCGGTTCCCACACGCTCAACGCTGCTAATGATCAATTTGCCTTGATGAGATTCGACAATGCGCTTTGCGATCGCCAGCCCCAGTCCGGATGAATTCTTGCTGCGCTGTGCTTCCCGTCCGTCCCCGGAATTTTGCGTGCGCGCCGCATCGGCGCGAAAAAAACGATCGGTCACCCGGTGCAGCATGGCAGCCGGGATGCCGATCCCGGTGTCCCTGACTCGGATCTCGATCGCGCCGCCTTTTTTGGAAAGTGAAAGCGCAACCTCCCCTTCCAGCGTGTACTTGTTCGCGTTGTCGAGCAAAATAAACAACAGTTGTCGAATCCGCGTCCCGTCCCCCGCCATGTCCAAGCCATCGGCAATTTCCGAGTGAAATGCAATCCCGCGCTCGGCAAACACTGGCGCATACAGTTTTGCCACCTGATCACAGACGTCACTCAGCGAAAATACCGCAAAATTGGCGCCCGCCATGCCCGCGTCAATTTTCGCCATGTCCATGAGGTCGTCGACCATTTTTCTCATCCGCGTCATCTCTTTATAAAGGGGTTCCACCCACTCCAGAGACTCTTCACTCGTGTCATCGACGTGGCGGAGCATCAGTTCCAGGTTCGTCTGCATGACAGAAAGAGGGGTACGCAGTTCGTGGGAAACATCAGCCAAAAAGTCTTTCTCCCGCTGCCGCGCCTTGATCAGCGGGCGCAACGTCCACAAGCCGAGCGTGTAACCGCCCACCATCGTCAAGACGATCCCGACCAGCCCAGCGAAGCCAAACAACAGCAACAGCCGTTCCAGCACTTCCATTTCCGGGCCGATATCGGTCGCGGTTTGGACAATAAGGTTTTGATTCAGCAAGCTGACTGGCTGCTGGTAAATTCGATAATCGGTGTCACCCTGCTTGGCATCGAAAAAAACGGATGCGCCGGGTTCATTTGTGGCGAGGTACGCCATGCGGTTCAGCAGGTTCTGCGACAGCGACGATCCTTCTAGCCACTTCACATGTCCTTGCCACATCAGCCAAACCGTATAGGACACGTCGTCCCCGCCTTGACTGTCTGAAGGAATCGGCATGGTATTAGGAAACAGCATCTGTTCGGTGATCACTCGAAAGGCGTACTGCTCCAGACGCACGTCGATGCCGGTCTTGGTTTCATGCCGAAGGACAACATACACAAACAGCGACAACACGCTCCAAATGAGCGCCAGAACGACCATATTGACGATGGCGAGGCGCAAACGCTGGTTGTGGATCAGGCGTTCATTTGTAAACGATACCCAAGACCGCGGACGGTGATGATGGTCGGACATTCTTCGCAATCCATTCTTTTCCTTAATTTAGAAATATAGGTTTCCAAGGTATTTTCTAAAACGTCCGCTTCATACCCCCAAAGGCGGTTCATCAACTGCTCACGGGTCAGCACCTGCTTGGGATGCAACAAAAAAAGTTCCAGCAACTCCGCTTCTTTCGGCGGCAAAATTTGCAGTTCGCCAGCAATTTTGCACTCTCTGGTGAGTTTATTGAACTGGAGCGATCCCGCCGCAAGCAGATTCGGGTCTTCAAACTCTGCGCCAAGACGCCGCAAAAGCGCCCTCACTCGCGCCAAGAGTTCGGTCGTGGCAAACGGTTTGACCAGGTAGTCATCGGCACCAAGGTCAAGTCCGCGCACGCGGTCTTCAATGTTGTCCCTGGCCGTGAGTATCAACACAGGCAGGCGTTTTTTGTGTTTGCGCAACTCCTTTAGCACCGCGAAGCCGTCAAGTGTCGGAATCATCAGATCGAGGATGAGGATGTCGAACAACTCTTGCTCCGCAAGATCGAGTCCCATTTCTCCGTCAGTTGCGCGCACGACCTGATAGTTTTCTTCCAGCAACAGCTTTTCTACGGCCTTCCCCAGCAACTCATCATCTTCCACAAGAAGTATGCGCGCCAAAGCCAGTCTCCCCTCTGTATCAAGGCGCACTTTGGTTGGATTCCCGCCAGACGCCTTTGGTAAACGCATAGCGAACAAATGCGGCGATCAGCACAAGCCCCGCAGTCCCATCATACATCAACTGCAGACTGGGCGTGTCCGTCCCTGTCCAAACACTGTGAAAAAAAGCGAACACAAACGTGGCGAACGCGACTCTGTGGATCGTCAACCATTTGCCTGGCGGCAAGACGCGAGTGAACCTAGCGGTGAACCCTGTTGCCACCACCCCGTAAAAAGCGAGCGTCCCGATCGCCACTGGAAGTGTACGGTAATTGGACAATCCAGGCAAAAACGCCCCCACTAGACCGACTTTCACATACGCATCCAGCGCGATCGCAAGGACGTGCAAAACGAGAAACACACCTAAAAACAAGCTGAGTTGACGGTGCAGCGGAAGCACGAATTTCGTGATGCGCCAGTGTTCTTTATTGGGAACACTGGCGAGTACGAACCCTACGACCACCAGCAAAGTCAGCAGTATGTACGCCGTCACTCCAGCGGAGCGAGCGATCAACCACGGCGCCATTTTAATCATTTCGCTTTGATTCGCGGGATTGGCCAAGAGTGCGGACACCGTCACCGCCGCAACAATGAGCAGGATCAGCGTGACAAACGGAACGCCTAATTTTCGCATAGTTTCATCCCCTTCACGATGCGCCTGTCATCGTTTGAAAGACAGGCGGCGATGAGTTGGTGGCATAACCTTGAACAATCGGAAACGAGGTCGGCACATTCGGAACGCCCGGGAGTCCGGCGGCTGACAACTGGCTGTTAACTTCGCCGATCAGCGCCTGATCCCGTCTGGCGGCGCCAAGCAACCCCTGATACTCCAGTCCGAGTTGCTGAAGGTTGTTCTGCGTTTGTGCAATTTGTTTTTGCACTGCGTTCATCTGCTGATGAATCGTTTGGATGGTCTTACTGTTTGGCTTTGCATACGCGAACACCGTTTTCGCATCGTGGTAGAAAACGGCGGCATAGGTGGCGATGGAAAGCGTGACACCGACAAGCGGCCAACCAAATCGCACCCACATCAGATACTTCGTTGCCATGTTCACCCCCCCTCCCCGTTGTTCAGTTGAATCAATCCCTGTTGTGCTAAACTTAACAAGTGTTTTTGATAATTGACTTGCATGCTGCCAATTTGCTGATTCAGTGTCGTGATCGCCCCCGCCAACCGCTGCTGCGTTTGTTTGCTTTGATTTAGCGCAGAGATCTGATGCTGCAGATTGACCTGCAGCGTATCTGCAACCACACGCGCATTGTCGGCGGGCGTGTACCCCGGCGCACGATGGACATACGCATAGGCGGCCACGGCAAGCAGCGGGAATACCACCAAAAGCGCAAACGTTCTTTTTTTTGCGAGCACGGCATTTTCACCTCCACCCTCAAAATAGAAGGTGAGGCTGAATCTTTTCTGGAGATTTTTCGCAAGTTTCAGTACCTTATCAAGTTGTATTACGTCACCGACATGGCGCAACCGCATCAACAGTGTGTACATGGTGACGTATTTTCTCGGCGGTGCGATCGGATCTGCACTGGGCAGTTACTTTTACGGAATATATAAATGGAACGGAGCGATGGGGGTATCGATTGGCATGGTCGGCATGTCACTGATCATTCATTATGGTTGGCAACGAAAAACAACCTTTCAACATTAACGACCGAACGTGTGTTTGCTTTCTGTTTGAATTCATGCTATACTATCGTTGTTAAATCGCATCAAAGAGGCGGGTGCCATGAAGCGGAGTCAGTCTGATTTGAAGCAGGAAGAGATTCTGGATTTTATCAAACAAGTGGTGTCATTGAAGGGGTACCCGCCCTCTGTCAGGGAGATTGGCGAGGCGGTTTGCCTGAACAGCACGTCAACAGTGCATAGCTACCTGGCCAAACTAGAGAGGCGCGGTTTGATTAAGCGCGACCCGGCCAAACCACGCGCCATCGAGATTACAGACGTCGATTTCCGGATCACCGGTCACCCCATGATCCCGTTGCTCGGCAAGGTGACAGCTGGTGTACCGATCCGCGCTGTGGAAGACATTGAAGAGTATATCCCTGTTCCTCCAGGCATGAACCCGTCCAACGAGTTGTTTGCGTTACGTGTCAAGGGCGACAGCATGATTGACGCAGGCATTTTCGACGGCGACGTGGTCGTGGTGCAACGACAGTCTGTCGCGGCGAACGGAGAGATTGTCGTCGCCATGACGGACGACGACGAAGCGACGGTGAAGCGATTCTTTCGCGAAAAGGACATCATTCGTTTACAACCTGAGAATCCTAATCTCACGCCTATGTATTTTCACCACGTCACGATCCTCGGTAAGGTTGTCGGATTGTGGCGATTGATCTAAAACCTCCCCATGCTTCCGTGTCCCCCAAAGGGGGGAAAGGCAGGGGCTTTCGCGCGAATCGTGGGATGACACTCAGTACCTCGTTAGGTACTGCTCTGTTTCCCACTGGTGAACAGTCGTTCGAAACATGTCCCACTCGATCATTTTCGCTTCATAGAAGAATGTATAGGCATGCTCCCCGAGCGCGGTGCGGATCACTTCATCGTTGGCCAGATCATCAAGCGCCGTTTTGAGGTTCACTGGCAAGTCCAGAATGCCCGCGCGGATGCGTTCCGCTTCATTCATGACATAGATGTTGCGGTTCACCGGATGCGGGAGAGGGAGTTGCCGCTTGATACCGTCCAGACCTGCATGCAACATCACCGCGAGTGCGAGGTACGGGTTGGCGGAAGGATCAGGGCTGCGCACTTCGATGCGCGTAGACAAGCCGCGCGACCCGGGCACGCGCACGAGCGGACTGCGATTTTTCGCCGACCAGGCGATGTGGATCGGCGCTTCATACCCCGGCACGAGGCGCTTAAATGAGTTGATTAACGGGTTCGTGATCGCGGTGAACCCGCGCGCATGTGCCAGAATTCCGGCCAGAAAGTGCTTAGCCGAAGCGCTTAACCCTAGTTCATCTTTTTCCTCGTAAAAGGAATTGACGCTTTCTTTAAAAAGCGACAGGTGGCAGTGCATTCCGGAACCATTAATTCCAAAAACAGGCTTTGGCATAAAGGTGGCGTGAAGGCCAAACTGCCTGGCCACTGTCTTTACCACGAGCTTGAACGTCATGATGTTGTCAGCCGCCGCCAGGGCATTGGCGTACTTGAAGTCGATTTCGTGCTGACCCGGCGCCACTTCGTGGTGCGAACCCTCAATTTCAAAGCCCATCGATTCCAGCGTCAATACGATTTCGCGACGACAGTTTTCCCCCAAATCGACCGGCGCCAAGTCAAAGTACCCGCCCTGATCGTTCATCTCCGTCGTCGGGTTGCCGTGTTCATCTAACTTGAACAAAAAAAACTCCGGTTCCGACCCGACGTTCATCGTGGTGAACCCAAGTTCGTTTGCGACCATCAACGCCCGCTTCAGAATACCCCTAGGATCGCCAGCAAACGGCGTCCCGTCCGGCATGTGAATGTCGCAGATCAGTCGCGCCACTTTCCCTCCACCTGTATGCCAGGGGAAGATCAACCACGTTGACAAATCCGGATACAAAAACATGTCCGACTCTTCAATCCGAACGAACCCTTCTATCGATGAACCGTCGAACATGATCTTGTTGTCAAGTACTTTGTGCAGTTGGCTAATGGGCACCTCCACATTTTTGATGACGCCTAACAGATCGGTGAACTGCAAGCGCAGGAAGCGCACATCCTCTTCCTTGGCAAAGTGCTGAATGTCTGCTGCGGTGTACTCCTTTCGCATACGCAACCCCTTTCGTGCCAATCACCGGCCAGACTTATAAAAACGGGACAGTTCGCCCTGGATGGTGGATACCGAATGGCCTCGATAATCGGCCTTTGCCATGAGTTCTTGCAGCAGAAACTGGTGCAGTTCCGCATCCGTCATATCCTTTTCTGAATCGTCAGTCGACGCCGGGCTGAAAGAATCCAAATCGTCTGGAGAAGGATCACGGTTCACCTGATCCATGACGGTTTTGATCCCCGCAATGTTCAAGCCTTTATCAATCAAGTTCTTGATTTCAAGCAGGGCCTCCACATCGCGAAACGAAAACAGCCGTTGGTTCCCCTCGGTTCGTTGCGGGTGGATCAGTTCATGTTGCTCATAGTAACGAATCTGCCTTGCTGTCAGGTCGGTCAATCGTTGGACGATCCCAATTGGAAACAGTGGCAGGTTCCTTCGCATTGCATCATCCACATGATGTCCTCCCCAAGCCAGGTTCGCAGTTAAATTGTATGCTCGTGTAAAGATGATGTCAATATTCAGCCCACAAATTAAACAAATGCTGTTATGTTTGCGAACCCAGACGCCGCAGCGCCATCAACAGCGCGACTTGCACATGCGCCAGGGTCAACCCCCCTTGCAAATACGCCACGTAAGGAGGCTTTACGGGACCGTCCGCGCTGAGTTCGATCGAAGCGCCTTGAACAAAGGTTCCCGCCGCCATGATCACAGGATCCTGGTACCCCGGCATAGCCCACGGCTCTGGCGCAACGTGCGAATTGACGGGGGACGCCGATTGGATGGCTTTGCAAAAAGCGATCAACCGATCCCTGCTCCCCAACCGAATTTTTAATACGATGTCCCGAATATCTTCGGTCGCCCCGGGCGAACACGCATACCCGTGCCGCCTTAGCAACTCGCTCGCGAACAAATTGCCTTTCAGCGCTTGACCGACCGTGTGCGGTGCCATAAACAGTCCCTGAAAAAATAACCGATAGTTTTCATACGACCCCACTTCGCGACCAATGCCTGGCGCAGTGAGCCGATACCCCGCGAGGTCAACCGCTTGTTGCGTACCGACAAGATAGCCGCCCGTTGGCGCGAGGCCGCCCCCAGGGTTTTTGATCAGCGAACCGACAGCAAGATCCGCGCCGTACGCAGTCGGCTCTTCCCACTCCGTAAACTCCCCGTAGCAGTTGTCGACGACCACGTACACTTGCGGATACGCACGCTTGACCGCCTGAATAGCCACCCCCAGCTCCGCGACCGACATCGCCCTTCGCCAGGCATAACCTGGAGAGCGCTGAAACGCGACCACCCGCACCGATTGGTCAATCGCAGCCAGCATCCCGTCAACATCAATGCCACCGTCTGGAAGCAATTTTACCTCACGATAGCGAACGCCAAACTCTTTAAGCGATCCTACTGTTGACACAGGTTCCCCAATCACCGTCTGGAGCGTATCGTAAGGTTGTCCAGTTGCGTAGAGCAGCGTATCTCCCGGACGCAGCAAGCCAAAATAAGCGACACCGAGGGCGTGCGTCCCTGACGCCAGGTGCGGTCTGACCAGCGCCGCCTCCGCCGCAAACGCTTTCGCAAACACGCGCTCCAAGCGCTCTCGTCCACCATCATCGTATCCATAGCCTGTCGAACCAAAAAAGTGATGATCGCCGATCCCCGCTTCCCAAAACGCCGCCAGCACTTTTTCCTGATTGCGCACCGCGATGCGGTCGATCTTGCGATACCTCTCCCTCAGCGCGTCGTCCACTTCCGACGCGATTTCCCATTCCCGTTCCTCAATCCGCTGACGTTCCATATCGCGTCAAACGCCCCGCTTCCTTACGCCACTGCTCACTTCCTACGCCAATCCATAAAAATCGCTGGCCTTAAGCGTCACCAAGCGTTCGCGATCAAATGAGTTTTCCAGCACAATGCGCTGCGCCTGCTTGCGCATCGCCTTTTCCAGCAAGTTGCGAACGGTTCTCCCGTTGCCAAAGTCGTCCGACCGCATTTCCAAGCGCAGCAGCGTACGAAGCGCCTGCAACCCGTCGGCGCTAATCCGGTAGTCCCGATCCCGCGCCATCTGCACGGCGATCTCGACAAGCTCGCTCTCCCGAAACGCCGGAAACTCGATCTGCACCGGAAACCGCGACGAAAGCCCCGGATTCAGCGACAGAAAGTACCGCATCTCGCGCCTGTACCCGGCAAGGATCACCACCAGTTCCCGGTGCCACTCTTCCATCCCCTTGACCAGCGTGTCGATCGCTTCCCGGCCAAAGTCGTTGTCGCCGCCGCGCGCGAGCGCATAAGCCTCATCAATGAACAAAATGCCGCCCCGCGCCCGATTCAGCGCCAGTCTTGTTTTCTGCGCCGTATGGCCAACGTATTCGCCAACCAGGTCGGCGCGTTCCACCTCGACCACATGGCCAGACGCAAGCATCCCTAGTCCACGCAAGACCTTCCCGAGCATCCTCGCTACCGTAGTCTTGCCCGTTCCCGGCGAGCCGTAAAACACCATGTGGTGCATAGGAAAGTCCGTGCGCAAACGGTAGTGACGTCGCCACTCGTTGATCGTTGAAAAAGCCGACAGTTCTTCCATATAAGACTTGATTTCGTGCAGCCCGACCAAGCCCTCAATGGCCGAGAGCAGTTCTTCCGTTGTGGCGGTTCGTTCCAGCGACGCCGCGGTGTCGATGCGCCTACTCGTCGTTTTGTCCAGTGCGCCTTTAGCGGAAGACCGAAACGGAGCGACAGCGTAAAACATAGGTCGCCTCCTCAGAAGTGCATGCCATGCCGCCAGTATACGCGCCGCCGCGCAGACTGGTGCCTATCACGCGCCGCCAAGCCACTCTCCCTCGCAGATCCAACTCGCCGGTCCGCGCATATACACGTGATCATCGTCCGCCCACGTGATCGCCAGATCGCCGCCCGCCAAGTGCACAGTGACCTCCCGTCCACGCGCAAGTCGCTCTTCCAACACCCCTGCCACCACCGCCGCGCAAGCCCCTGACCCACACGCCTGAGTGATCCCAGAACCCCGCTCCCAAACGCGAAAATCTACCTCAATCGGACTCCTCACACTGACAAACTCCACGTTGACGCGCTCAGGAAAAAGTTCGTGCCGCTCCACCTGCGGCCCGATTTCCGGCAAGTTTACGTGCGCCGCGTCGTTAACGAAAAACACCGCATGCGGATTGCCCATCGAAACACCCGTAAAACGATAGTCGACACCGCCTACCGCAAGCGGTTCGCGCAGCGCCTGCGCAGTGCCGTCGCCTTGCATCGGCAGATCTTGCTTTTGCAGCCGCGGCGCCCCCATATCGACCGTCACCTCGCGGACAATGCCTTCGTCTATGTGCAACTCCAGTTTCGCCGTTCCCGCCTTTGTTTCCACCAGCAGGTGCGTTTTCTGCAAGATCCCCTTTTCATATAAGTACTTGCCGACACACCGCAAGCCGTTCCCGCAGGTCTGCCCCTCCGACCCGTCTTCATTAAAAATCCGCATGCGCGCGTCCGCTCCCACGCCCGATGCGCCGATGGTGATGAGTCCGTCCGACCCGATCCCCGTATTCACGTTCGACACCGCTTGCGCAAGTACGGGCAATGCGTCCTCCGCAATGTCTTCCTGCCACAGGTTCACGTACACATAGTTGTTGCCAAGACCGTGCATTTTAGCAAATCTCATGCCCTCTCCCCCATCAACCGATCACCAGATTCAGGATTTTATCCTGCACGTAAATTTGCTTTTTGAGCGATTTGCCGGACAGTGAAGCCTGAATGGCCTTTAACTCCAGCGCAAGCGCCGCCACATCGCTTGCCTTTGCACCGCGTGCAACCTGCACCCGGTCGCGCACCTTGCCGTTGACTTGCACCACAACCGTCACCTCGTCATCGACCAGATAGCGTTCGTCGACGCCCGGCCAGTGCGCATGCAGAACTGGCATGTCGTGTCCCAAAGCATGCCACAACTCCTCCGCCAGGTGCGGCGCAAGCGGGGACAGGCACACCGTCAGCACATCCAGCGTCCCTTTATCGATCGGCTCATCCGCATCTTGCAAAGCGCTGACAAACTCCATGAACGCGCTGACCACCGTATTAAACCGAAACGACTCGATTCGTTCACTCACTTGCTTCACAAACCGATGCCGCAGCTTCAGCACCTTCTCGCTTGCTTGAACAGGCGCGTTGACGCGCTGCTTCTCAACCAGTCGGTAGACCTTGCCCAAAAATCGGTACACGCCTTCGATCGCACGCGGGTTCCACTCCGCATCCACCTCTGGCGGCCCGACAAACAGTTCGTAGAGACGCAGTGTGTCAGCGCCGAATTTTTCGATCAACTCTTCCGGACTGACGACGTTGCCCTTAGACTTCGACATTTTGGCGCCGTTTAAGGTTAGCATTCCTTGGTTAAAAAGCCGCAAAAACGGTTCGTCAAAGGGAATGACGCCACGGTCGTAAAGCGCCTTCGTGAAAAACCGCGAGTACAGCAAGTGCAGCACCGCATGCTCGACACCACCGATATACATGTCGACAGGCAGCCAGTAACGAACGCTTTCCTGCGAAAACAGTTCTGACTCGTTATGCGGATCGGCAAAGCGCATGAAGTACCAGCAGGAACCGGCCCACTGCGGCATGGTGTCCGTTTCGCGCTTCGCCTTGGCACCGCACTCCGGGCAGGTGGTTTCGACAAACGACGCGATGGCTGCGAGCGGAGAATCGCCCGTGCCTGTCGGCTCATACCGCTCGACCTCCGGCAACAGCACCGGCAGATCCGCTTCCTTAACAGGCACGATGCCACAGTGTTCACAGTGTACGAGCGGGATTGGTTCCCCCCAATACCGCTGCCGTGCAAACACCCAGTCACGCAGCTTATACGTAACCGCACGCTCCCCGCGCCCCTCTTGTTCGAGGCGAGCAATCACCGCCTGCTTCGCGTCATCCACACTCATCCCCGTCACGTCCCCAGAGTTGACGATCACTCCGTCGTCCGTATAGGCTTCCGTGAGCAGGGCGTCCGCCTCATCCAAGCTCTTTGCCACGACGCGCTGCACTGGCAAGCCAAACACCTTCGCAAACTCGAAGTCGCGCTCGTCGTGCCCTGGCACCGCCATGATCGCCCCGGTGCCATAGTCCATCAGCACATAATCCGCAATCCAGATCGGAATGCGCACCTGATTCACCGGATTGATCGCGTACGCGCCCGTAAACACGCCCGTCTTCTCTTTCTCATCAATTTGCCGGGAAAGAGAAGATTTGGCGAGCGTCATTTGCACATACGTCTGCACTTCTGGTTTCGCCGCTTCCGTCGTGATTCGTTCGACCAGCGGGTGTTCGGGCGCCAGCACCATATACGTCGCGCCGTACAGCGTGTCAGGGCGCGTCGAAAACACCTCAATCTCTGCAACGGCATCCCCTGCGCCACCAATCCCGTCCGCCAGCGCAAACCGAATCTTCGC
>JAJZCL010000038.1:0-13525 GCA_021846165.1 Bacillota bacterium
GCAGGGACAAGTTGTGCGCCACGTCCCCGAGTACTGGCCGAACTTGTCCCAATCCTATCCGCAGTGCCTTCAAGCGCCAACCTCCCGCACACCGTCATCTGCCTTGAGTATATCATGGAATAGCGATCGACCGCTCCTCTTCCAGCGTTCGTACGTAACGGATGCGGGTGCCAAGACGGTCGCGGGCGCGTTCCCCTTTGACGCTGCCGAGATCTGCGACCTCACGCAGGAGCAATGACGGAAAACTCTGCAACAGCGCCAGCGCCTGACGCTGGCGGCGGGAAAGCGGGTTGATCTGCTCGTACGCCCGCAGCATCTCCTCCGCCCATCCTTGGGGCGGAAACGCCCGATACGTCACGTGGTCGAATAATTGATACAGGTCGTAAATCGGACTGTCCATCCCCGCCAGATCAAAGTCGATCAGGGTGGCGGGACTGCCCCGCTCGATCATGATGTTGTGGGGCGCCAGGTCGCGGTGGCAGAATACGCCCGCATTTTTGTCATCCATAATGAACGACTCCCACTTTGACGTCGATAGCACGCGCAGCACACGCAGGGCGCGCTCCACAAAGTACCCCCACTCTGCCTGCGAAATTCCCACCAGACGGCCTGCCTCCACCGCCTGCCGCGACCGCTGCAAGCGTCCGGACAATTTATGCAGCAGCGTATGATCCGGCTTCAGTTCGCTCGGAATCGCAATGCGTTGGCGATGCAGTCGCGCCACCGCCCGCACGGCCTCCAGCCTCTCCCGGCGGTCGCGCAGATCGACGTGACGGCCTTTTACCCAGCCCTCGACGGTGACAGGTGCCCCCAGCCAAGCGAACAGAGGTTCACCTGACACCGTGGTCAGATAAGGACGCACCAACCCGCGCCGCGCCAGCGCCTCCTTTGCCTTGACGATCCCGAGCAATCGTCTGTAACTCATGCCTTTTTCCTGGCCGTAACGCTTGCTAATCAGCCGTCCCTTATCACTGAGCAGACCGACCACGCTGCGCATCGGCAGCGTGGCGCGAATGCGAATCCCATAGGCGGCCGCCAACTCTTCAGCCGCGTCACTTGTCAGCCATGTCTCCATCGCAAACCCCTCACCACGCGATTTGGCGGGTGGGTGTCGCAGTCATCCGACACCCACTTTGGTTGAACGATCAACTGGACGATTCTTTATACCACTTGGATTCCATTTTCCAGCCAGACGCGCTTTCGCTGCCATACTCGTAAAACGGCTTATACCCGCTGATGTGCGTAGGCGGTACAAACGGGTTGGTCAGGTCGCCGAGCGGAGGTCCCTGAATGATCACGCCGGGCGGTAACGTCGGGTCGTAACAAAAGGTGTGATAACCGGGCGGTTTTTTCTTTTTGACGATTTCGGTTACTTCTTCCTGAATGTACAACTTCGCCACAGACGGGTGCTGGGTGTGATGCGGCGGCACATGTTTCGGCGGAAGCGGTTTGCCTGCATGCATCGGAACTGGCTTCGATCCATAATGAGGCGGCGTCATCGACGGCGGCGCGGGCGGCGGCGCCTGAATCTGGTTGATGTTCAGGTCGGCGTTGATTTGCGTTTCCGGCGCAATGTTCACCTGCAACGGCTGCACAGGCGGTTGCGGGTAGGCTGGCGGAACAGGCGCCTGATAAGACATAGATGGCGGTTGGTAGGGCTTGGGTGTCGCTCCATACCCCGGCACATTGATCACCATCCCCGGCATGATGGTGTTGGGATCGGCGATGTGCGAATTGGCGGCGAGCAGGTCGGCGAAAGAAACACCGTGATTTTTGGCGATTTTCCACATTGAATCGCCTTTTTTCACCGTATATGGCCAAGTGGCTCCACTGTACCCACCCGCAAACGGCCCTCCCATCGCCGTACCCGTTTGCGCACCTGTCGGCAGATAGAGAATAGCGCCCACGTTCAGTACGTTAGGATCCGCAATGTGCGGATTGGCCGCGATCAGCGTAGAGAGCGGGATGCCCAAACGATTGGCGATTTTCCACATCGTGTCGCCGGTCTTGACGTAGTATTCTTGCAAATTTGATCGACCTCCCCGGTCAAATGTCTTTAGCAATATATGCGGATGTGGGCAAATTGACAGGGAGATCGACAAAAATGGGCGAGGGGTTTGAAATAAAACTAAAGAGAACTTCCTTTTCCTCGCTTTGCGTGTGGGGGTGAGATGACGCACAGAAAGGACAAGAAGTTCTCATTAGAAAACATAGTAGTGAGGCAAGTATAGTGGGTTCGACTATATTTGTCAAATTTTCATCCTACATTAAAGTAAAACACGGATACGAGCCGATGTTTTTCATCGAAAATCCCTGAATCGCTTCGACCGCGTTCAGGGCGTTGCGAATGTGCGGCGCCTGTGGGTCGCCCACCAAGTCAATGTAAAAATGATAGCTGCCGAGACCTTTGCGGGTGGGACGCGACTCTAGCTTGCTCAAGTTGACATCGTTCTTTGCAAACACGCGCAACACCTCGTACAACGCGCCCGGATGGTCGTCGCCGAGCGCCAGCAGGACGGAGGTTTTCTCCAGCGTGTTCTGCTCGGTCTGCCCCACCGCCGCGAGATCGATGTCCACACGACGGTCGGCGCGACTGATGAGCGCGAAGCGGGTGACATTCCCCTGCGCATCCTGGGCGTCTTCTAGCAGCGTCACAACCCCCAACCGCGCGCCAGATTCCCGACTGCCGACCGCGACAAAGGCATGGTTGCCCTCTTTCGCGACAAACTTGACGGCACCGGCTGTACTGTCAAAGTCGACGTGTTCCGCATTCGGAAAGTGGGCATACAGGGTGTTGCGGCACTGCGCCAAAGCCTGGGGGTGAGAAAACACTCGCGCCACGCGCGCCGGGTCTGTGCCAGGCAAACCGAACACCATGTGCCGAATTGGCACCACCACCTCGGCGCGAATCAAGATCGGCGAAGACGCCAACCGATCCAGCGTCACAAGGACAGAACCCTCCAGCGAGTTTTCCAGCGGCACCACACCAAGGCTCACCTTACCGGATTCCACTTCGTCCAATACATGGGAAATTGAGCCAATCGGCGTCATTTGCAGTGGTGTCGCCCATTGCAGTACATTGACAAAAAAGTGAGCGGCCGACTCTGAATACGTGCCGCGAGGTCCCAGATAGCCAAGCATTTTTTCCCTCTCTATCTACCGTGTCACTCCATGTTCTTGCGTTCGACTTGCATGGAGCCGTCCGGCTTGAATTCTACCGTATAGGCATACTCGCCGTCTTCCATTCCGACATCAAGCACCGTTTTCACGTCGCCGATCGAACTGGCGACCACCGCTTCCTCGACCGCGAGCGCGTCGGCGAGGTCTTCCGCGTAACTGCGCGCCGCTTCGACAATCGGGCTGTAGTCGGACGGTTTGACCACGACGGAGTCCAGTTGGATGGTACCTGTCAGCAAGTCGCCTTCGCGATACACAAAATAAGCGTCGCCCACCCACTCGTCGTGGCGGTAGATCGTAACCATTTCGCCGCCTTCGGTGCGCATTTCGGGTCGCAATCGAATCTCCATGCCCATTCCCCCTTCAGGGATTAGTATGGCACTCGGGAGGCGTTGCCAAGCTGTCAATGAGTGCCCGTTCGCCCTTCATTTGACGCCTCTCGGTAAGCGGCGAGGCCGTCGCCGACCACCTTTGGCACGGAACCGACCAGCACCATGTACGCAATCGGTATGGTCGAACGCACTGTGATCGGTTGGGTGACAAATGGCACAATCACCCCCACCTGCGCCTCAACGTCGAGGTTAAGGATGTGAACCGTCTGGTTGATGCCAGCCGACCTGACCACCGGTACGACGCGACTTTCCACCGACCCCAAGGGAACGATCCGCACGGGAATCGACGGGCCGTACAGGGCGAACAACGAACTGCCGAGCGTCTGCAAAGCAGGCACGTACACCACCCGATTGCGCAGTTCCATGAGTTCGTTTTGCACCTCGACCGTGGTCAGGCTTTCAATCCGAAACGCCGCCGCCATGTTGAAATGAGCGCTGGTAATGTGCCTGGCCGCATCGTGTTCGATGACGATCAAGTGGGAAAAATCACGATTCACGGCCAATTTTTTGTACATCGTGTCGGTAATGGCTTGTGCCGCCATTTGCCTCGACAACCCCACCGCCATGCCGAGAATTTGTGGCCGCAACCGCTGATCAAGGTCGTGGACGGCGGCGACCATTAGCCATGCCGTCGCCATCAGGATGAATCCCAGCAGCCAGCTTTTTTTGCGTCGCCCGCGCACGCCCCTTGCCCGAAATCCCATGTCCACCGCTCCGCCGAAAAAACGTCTGTTGCAAAGAGTGTATGCAAGAGGCGGGCGAGGCTTGTCAGTCTTTCACTTCAATGCGGACAAAACGACGCTTGCCAACCTGGATAACCATACCGGACTTTGGCTCCATCACGAAGTCGCGATCGGTAATCGCTTCCCCGTTCACCTTGACGCCACCACCTGTCATCAGGCGCCTCGCCTCCGAGTTGCTTGGCGCAGTTCCTGACGCCGTCAGCAGTTGGTACAACGGAATGGCTTCCCCGCTCACTGTGAAGACAGGCATTTCCGACGGCAGCGCTTTATTTTGGAATACTCTTACAAATTCCTCTTGCGCCGTAATGGCCGCCTGCTCGTCGTGAAAGCGCTTGGTGAGCAGGAAGGCGAGGCGCATTTTCGCGTCACGCGGGTGCAAGGCACCGTTTTCGAGGCGCTCCTCGATGTCCTTCACTTCAGCGAGCGGCAGCCCGCTGAGCAGCACGTAGTACTTGTTCATCAAGTCGTCCGGGATGGACATAGTTTTGCCGTACACCTCGTTTGGCGGCTCCATCACCCCTATGTAGTTGCCAAGGCTTTTGGACATTTTGTGAACACCGTCAAGCCCTTCAATGAGCGGCATCGTTAGTGCGATCTGGGGTTCAATCCCAAATTCCTTCTGAAGCGACCTGCCCATCAGCAGATTGAACGTCTGATCCGTTCCACCGAGTTCCACGTCCGACTTGAGCGCAACCGAATCGTACCCTTGCATCAGCGGATAAAAAAACTCGTGTACGCTGATCGGCGTATTTTCCGCATAGCGTTTGCGAAAATCTTCTCGCTCCAGCATTCTGGCCACGGTGATCGTCGAAGCCAGCCGCACCACATCGGAAAAATTCAGCGAAGCGAGCCAGGTTGAGTTGAAGTGTACCTCGGTTCGTTCGGGGATCAGGACTTTGAAGATCTGCGCCTGATACGTCTTTGCATTTTCCTTTACCTGCTCCACCGTCAATTGCTTACGCGTTTCTGATTTGCCGGTGGGATCGCCGATCATGCCGGTAAAGTCGCCGATCACCAACTGCACGATATGCCCGAGTTCCTGAAATTGACGCAACTTTTCCAGTACCACCACGTGACCGAGGTGAATATCCGGCGCCGACGGGTCGAGTCCCAGCTTGATGTTGAGAGGCCGCCCTGTTTCTATGTGGCGACGCAGCTTGACGATCAGCTCCTCAATTGGAATGACCTCCACCGCCCCGCGCATGATGACTTCCAGTTGGTGCCTGACCTCACTCGCCACTTCCTCTGGCAATTCTCGCAACATCGCTTCCCACGACAGGTGTTCCGCCATCTTAAAGCCCCCTTTTGTTATTTAAGCTCCACAACGGTCACACCCGTACCGCCTTCTCCCTCCACACCCGCGCGCGCCGCGCGAACATGCGGATGCGTGCGCAAGTACTTGACGATTCCCTGCCGCAGCGCCCCGGTACCCTTGCCGTGAATCAGCGTCACCTGATGGTATCCGGCAAACACCGCGCGATCAAGGTACTGGTCGACTTCGTGCAACGCCTCATCGACCGTCACCCCGCGCAGGTCGATCTCCGGCTTCACATCCGTTGACGCCCGCCGGATCATCGGCGACGCCTTGGGGACTTTTTGCGACTTACGCAAAAGCTCCAATTCCGCTTCCGCCACCTTCATCTTCATGGCACCGATCGCGACAAGCCATTCATTCTTTCCGGCTGGCTCCAACAGCGTCGCCGTCTGCCCGCCGAGCGTGAGAACCCGCGCCTCGTCGCCCGGGTGCAGCGGTTGCCGCTCAGGGCGGCGCCCCGGGCGCGTAAGATCGGCATCCGGCAACCACCCTTCCACGCGCTTGCGCACATCCGTCAATTCGTGGTCTTTCATTTTTTTCCCGTCCGCTTTGCGCTCGCGCAGGTCGCGCAGCAGTTCCTCCACCTCGCGCTCGACCTGGCGCACATAGATGCGCAACTCTTCCTGCGCCCTGCGCTTGCGCTCGCCCTGCTCCGCCTCTTCCTGCATGCGCCCCGCCAACCACTCATCACGTGCGCGTTCCGCCTCAGACCGCGTCGCAGCGAGCGCGTCGGCCTCTTCACGCGCACGCGCGACATCCTGTTGCAGCCTGCCGATCAAGTCCTCCACACGCACGTCGTGAGTGGCCATTTTGTCTGAAGCCGCCGCAATCAAGCGCTCGTCAAGGCCGAGTTTGGCGGCGATCGCAAAGGCGTTGGAGCGCCCCGGCACGCCCATCAGCAGGCGATAGGTGGGGGCAAGGGTGTCAAGATCAAACTCGACGCTCGCGTTCACCACACCAGGTGTGGTGTATGCGTACGCCTTCAACTCGCTGTAGTGCGTGGTGGCGGCCGTCAAGATTCGGCGCCGCCGCAGATCGTCCAAAATTGCCATCGCAAGCGCCGCGCCTTCGGTCGGGTCGGTGCCCGCGCCAAGCTCGTCGAACAGCAGCAGCGACTGATCGTCAGCCCGCCTGAGGATCGCCACGATATTGACCATGTGCGACGAAAAGGTGGAAAGGCTTTGCTCAATACTTTGTTCATCGCCAATGTCCGCAAACACGCTCTTAAACACTCCGATTGTCGTGCCTTCCCGCGCAGGCAAAAAAAGCCCGGCTTGCGCCATCAGCACAAACAACCCCAGCGTCTTGAGCGCGACCGTTTTGCCGCCCGTATTGGGGCCGGTGATCACGAGTTGGTGATACTCCCCGCCGATGCGCATGTCTTGCGCCACGACGACTGCAGGTTCGAGCAGCGGGTGCCGTCCAGCGCAAATGTCGACGACAGGCTCCGTCAGCAGCCTAGGCTTACTCGCCCTCAGTGCGTGGGCGTAGTGCGCTTTCGAAAGTGTCAGGTCGATCACGCCGAGCGCCGCGAACGCTGCCGAAAACGCCTCCGCATGCATGGCAACGGTTCCAGAAAGACGGGCGAGGATGCGTTCGATTTCTTTTTTTTCCTCACCTTCAAAGCGACGCAGTGAGTTCCCCATCTGCATCACCCGCTCAGGTTCGATGAACACCGTGGCCCCCGAAGCAGATACGTCATGCACGATGCCACGCACCTGCCCCTGACTGTCGGCGCGCACCGCCAAGCAGTAGCGGTCATTGCGGACGGTGACGATCGTTTCCTGCAAGTGGCGCTGCACCGAATGACTGCGCAACATCTCCTCCAGCGTACGTTTGATGCGAGCCAGCAGCGAGCGGATCTCGCCGCGCAGTTCGCGCAAAGCGGCACTGGCGCGATCCAACACCTGCGCCTGGTCGTCAAGACACTCGTCGACCGCTTCGTCAAACTCGCGCGGCACGTGCAACGATTCGGCGTAGGTCGGCAACAGCGCAAGTTGACTATGATCTTCCGACAGCCCCTCAATCTGACGCGCCAACTGACGCGCTTTTTTGGCGGTCACTGCCAACCCGTAGAGATCCTCCGGCGCCAGCATGCCACCCAACCTGGCCACCTGCACTGCGGGACGCAAATCTGCGGTCTGGGGCAGTTCAATGCTTCCACTGACCCGGTAAAAAAATTCCCCTTCTTCCGTAAGGTCAAGCGCTTGTTGCACCTCATCGGGAACCGTTGAAGGCATGAGCGCCACGGCGCGTTCGCGACCATACGGAGTCACGCAGGCGGCGGCGACACGCGCACGAATTTTATCAAATTCAAGGATGCGCAGCACCTTATCGTTCACTTATAGGCAATCCTTTCATTATGGCCGTGTCTCATGAACGCGCCAGACTTGGTTAGACTAATCGTGTAGTCGAACCTGTGGAGGTGAGATTTGCATGTTAGGTGTCATCGTGCGATTCGTGGTTTCAGCGATAGTATTGCTCTTTATCGGAATGATTGTACCCGGGTTTTACATTGCGGGCTTCTTAACGGCAATCATCGCCGCTGTCGTCATCGCTGGACTCGGGTGGGTATTCGAACTTCTGTTCGGGCGACAAGTGTCTCCTTACGGACGCGGCGTCATCGGGTTCCTCACCGGAGCACTCGTGATTTACCTGGCGCAAGCGGTCGTGCCGGGTATGCGCGTAACCATTCTCGGCGCAGTCCTTGCTTCGCTCATCATCGGCATCATCGACTTGTTTGTGCCGACGGCGCTACGCGATACCGAACGCAGACGAGAAAAACACGTGGCTTAATCACAAAAAAGGGGGGCTAACCCCCTTTTTTGTGCATTACGGTTTTAAGCCGGTCATGTTGGCTAACCCTACGATGACGCCTTTGAAGTCGGGAGCAAGCGCAGAGTGGTTGATCTGAGTCTTGAGCTGCGAAACGGGAATATAGGCCGCAAAGTTGATCAGAACGGCGATCAGCAGGACGGCCACGACAAGACCCGCAACGAGACCCGCCAGGCGATTGAGAAAGGACAGTCCCGGTAAGCGAAACACCGTATTCAGCAAGTGCCCGAGATAACGAATGACAATTAATGCCACGTAAAAAACAATGCCAAACGCGATCACGTTCGCAATCGTCGTCGCCAGTTCGTTCATCGAACCGCCAGCGGACAGGAGGTTGACGATTGGCACGTCTTTCAGCGAGTTCGCGTTTTTTAAAACGTTGGCAAGCAACCATTTTTTGATCGGGGGTTCAAGCGCGCCGTGAAACTGCCACGCCGCAATATAAGCGAGTACCGTACCAAGCAGTCGCACGAGCTGTGTAATCAGCCCTGAACGGTATCCATCCCAGGCGCTGAACACGATCACCGCCAAAATGATCCAATCCGCAATATCCATACGTCTACCCCATTTTTGGCAAGCTCAATCCTCGTGATCTTGCCGGATTTCCAGCGAATCCACAAGCGCCTCGTATTCTGTCAAGAGTTGTTCATAGGAATCGGCCATATTGATCGCCGTTAAAACCGCCAGCGTCTGCAAGTCAAGCTGCGGATTCTTATCATAGATTTCATGCATTTTCTGATCTACAAATGCGGCAACTCGTTGTAATCGTTCAGGCATTGCGGGACCGCGAAGCGTATAGGTGTGCCCAAAAATATCAACTTTGACGCGATTGTGTTCCTCCATGGCCTTGGCACACCTCCATCTACGTGTCTATTCGCGAACCGAACCCTCAATTCCTGCTTTATCGACGAATCGCCGCCCCGTAATCGACACCTAGACGCGCCAGTGCCTGATCCACTGCACTCTGTGCCTCTCCCTCGGTCAAGGTACGGTCATACGCACGAAACACCATGCGCAGCGCCACGCTTTTTTCATCGTCACCAACGTGATCGCCCGTGTACACGTCAAACACAGAAACCGACACCAGCAAGTCACCCACTGCTGCGCGAACGGATGTCAACAGATCGGCCACCGGCACTGTCCGCTTGACCACCACAGCAAGGTCGCGCTCCACTTGTGGGAAGCGCGGCAGTTCTACCACGTACAGCCGCTGCGCAACACTCTCAAACAAGTGATCGAAGTCCAGTTGAAAATAGTATACATCACTGGACAGGTCAAACGCATTGGTCACACTTTTACGCAGTTGCCCCATTTCCCCGACGAGGTCGCCATTCAGCCGAACACTGGCGGCGCGTCCATAGTGAAAGTACGGCGCAAGCGAACGTTCGTATGTCAACGCGCTTGCGATGCCCAGTCGCCCGAATAGTCCTTCCAGCAACCCTTTCAGGTCGAAAAAATCATACCTTCGCCGCGCATAGAGTGGCTCGCTCCCAGCCGCGCCGTACGCGAGGCCGGCGAGTACCTTTTTTTCTAGTGGCGGCTGTACGGCGCCTCCATCTGCCGACGGTGGGACAAACACCGCACCAAGTTCAAACACGAACAGCGCATCCACCTGGCGACTGGCGTTGTACCGTGCCACGTCAAGCAGCGGCGAAAGCATGTTGGTGCGCAGCGCCACCCGCTCTTCGGAAAGCGGGTTGAGCAGGCGAGTCGCCTGTGCGAGTTCATGATCATCTTCTAGGTTCAGCAGGCGGTGGCTGTCGCCACTGACGAACGAGTAGGTCCACACCTCGTCAAACCCCTGGTTGCGCAGGTAGTCTTTGGCGATTCTGCGCAACCGCTGCGTAGGCTGGAGGCCGCCATGGCTGAGAACCCCCTCCAGTGTCGTCGAGGGAATGCGGTCGTAGCCCGCAAGCCGCGCGAACTCCTCCATCATGTCCTCTTCTCGTACCAAATCTGGCCGGCGCGGTGGCACCGTCACGAGCAAGCTCTCGGGATCTCGCTTGACAGCGAGCCCCAACCGCTCGCAGATCGCCGTCAGTTCTGCCTCTTCTAAGCGATACCCAAGCACGTCCTGCACGCGCTTCACGCGGACGCGAATGGACGGCAACTCTGGCGGGTTCACGACGTCTGCGCCCGTGACGACAGGCTCTCCGATCACGCGACCGCCCGCATACTTCACCATCAAAGCAGTGGCGCGACGCAGCGCGGGCAGTACCGCTTCGCGGTCGGGACCCTTTTCAAAGCGCAACGACGCCTCCGAGCGCAGTTGCAATTGTTGGCTGGTGCGCCTGGTCGTGATCGGATCAAACAACGCCGACTCGATCACCACCGCCCGCGTGCTTGCCGTGACCTCGCTGTTCTCCCCGCCCATCACCCCGGCGAGACCCAGTCCTTTTTGCGAATCAGCAATCACGATCACGTCCTCAGTTAACTCCCGATCCTGGCTGTCGAGCGTCCGCAATTCCTCCCCCGCATCCGCCTGACGGACGATGATCCCGTTCTCCGCAATCGCGTCATAGTCAAAGGCATGCAGGGGCTGCCCCCATTCGAACATCACATAGTTCGTAATGTCGACCAAGTTGCTGATCGGGCGCATGCCGACCGCAAGCAGGCGCATCTGCATCCACATCGGCGCCGGCCCCAGCGTCAGTCCCGCCACCACCTGCGCGGTGTACGCGCTGCACCGGTCGGTTTTGATCTGCACGCGCAGCGGCAGCGACTCGTCCGGCGCGATCACCGGTTGATCGTCTGGCATGTGTACCGGACGGGAGTAAATCGCCCCCACCTCGTAGGCAACGCCGCGCAACGACAGGCAGTCGCCGCGGTTGGGCGTGAGTTCCAGTTCCAGCATCACGTCGTCCAATCCCAGGTAGGTCACCACGTCTTCGCCAATCGGAGCGTCACTTGGCAGCACCCAAATCCCTTCTGCCTGTTCCTTGGGCAAGAAGCGGTCGTCCAGTCCCAACTCTGTCGCGGAACACAGCATCCCCTCTGACGCCACGCCGCGAAAATCCGCAAGTTCAATCGTTTTTTCCGGCAGTTTGGCACCGACCTTCGCAACGGGCACCACATCGCCCTCCTGCACGTTGGTCGCTGCGGTGACGATCGATGCCTTCTTTTTCCCGATATCGACGGTGCATATCCTCAACCGCTTCGCCTGTGAGTGTGCCATGATCGCTTCGATCCGCCCCACCACTACCCCTGACACGCCATGATTCAGGGGCGTCACGGTTTCCACGGGAATCCCCGCAGCCGTCAGATCCTCGGCCACCCGTTCCGGCGTCAATCCTGACAAGTCAACGTAGTCTGCCAGCCAATTCCAAGTGATTTTCATCGCCTTGCCCCCCTAGTCTGCCTGTGCGGCAAACTGCCTGATCAGCCGCAGGTCGTTTTGGTAAAACTGGCGAATGTCCTCAATCTTATACAGCAGCATCGCAATGCGCTCGACGCCCATGCCGAACGCAAAGCCTGTCACCTCTTCTGGGTCGTAGCCGCCCATTTCGAGAACCCGCGGGTGAACCATCCCGCAACCTAGCACCTCAATCCAACCAGTGTGCTTGCAGGTCGAGCAGCCTGCGCCGCCGCAGTAGATGCAGCGGATGTCCATCTCTGCACTCGGTTCGGTAAACGGGAAAAAACTAGGCCGCAGGCGAATCTCTTGGTCTTCGCCAAATAAGACGCGGGCGAACGTGAGCAGGGTGCCTTTGAGGTCACTCATGCGCACCCCTTGACCGACGACCAGTCCTTCAATTTGCGTAAACGCATGGGAGTGCGTCGCATCGTCGTCGTCGCGCCGGTACACGCGCCCCGGCACGATGATGCGGATAGGCCACTCAGGGCGGCGTTTTTCCATTGTGCGCGCCTGCACGGGCGAAGTGTGGGTGCGCATCAACAGTTCTTCGCTCAGGTAAAATGTGTCTTGCATGTCGCGCGCCGGGTGGTCTTTGGGCAGGTTGAGCGCCTCAAAGTTGTAGTAGTCCCACTCCACTTCGGGACCCTCCTCCACCGTGAAGCCGAACCCGACAAAAACATCTTCAATGCGGCGGATGATTTTGGCGAGCGGGTGTTCGGCGCCCACTCGCGGCGTGCGCCCCGGCAGGGTGATGTCGATCGTTTCCTCCGCTTCCTGCGCCCGTTCTTTGGCCACCTCCCACTCCGCCAGCCGTATTGCATACGCTGCTTCTAATTCTGCGCGTACCGTGTTCGCCACTTGACCGACAAGCGGTCGTTCTTCTGCGGATAAAGACCCCATGCTGCGCAGCGCTTGCGATAGTTCTCCTTTTTTACCCAAATATTTAACGCGCCATGCGTCGAGATCCTTGCCTGCCAGCGCCGCCAATTCGCCTAGCGCCGTGTCCTGTAACCGCAATATCCGATCTTTCAAGCCGTTTCACTCCTTTTCACACAAAAAAACCTCCGTCAAGGGACGAAAGCTTCGTGGTACCACCCGTGTTCAGGAACGCAATGCGCCCCCCTCCAGTCCCCTGTAACGCGAGGATCGCGGAGTGGCCTACGGATCGCGACTGGCGACCGTTCAGTCCCTCGCCTCTCGGGTGAACTTCCTTCGTTCCGCAGCGCAGGCGCTCTCAGTCATGACGCCTTCCCTGTCACGATGCGTGAACGAGTACTCTCCCGATCATTGGCAAAAAATCACTTGCTTTTTAGCATACCCAAACGCACGCCAACATGCAAGCGGGTCGCGTTCGATGGTTGGAATCAACTCCGTCGGCGCAGCGCCTCGTATAAGATCACGGATGCGGCGACCCCGGCGTTGAGCGATTCAGCGCCGCCCGGCATCGGCAGGGCAAGAAATTCATCGAGCGCGTCGACCACTTCTGCCGACAACCCGCCCGTTTCGTGACCGACCACGATCGCCACAGCGCCCGTTAGATCGACCGCAAAGAGGCTCTCCCCCCGCCTGGCGTCCGCGCCTATCAGCCGATACCCGAGTGCCCGCAGCGCCGCGAGTCCATCCGCAGCGCCCATTTCCACCACAGGCACGCGAGCGAGGGCACCCATGGCGGCGCGCACCACCTTCGGCTGGTACGGGTCGGTCGTGC
>JAJZCL010000038.1:13535-16052 GCA_021846165.1 Bacillota bacterium
GTGCCTTTGAGCGCGACCACCGCCCGTGCGCCGACGGCGTCGGCGCTGCGGATGATCGTACCGAGGTTGCCGGGATCGCCGACCTGATCGGCCACCATCACCACGTCGCGGCAACCCGCCCCCGCGCGCTCTGGACGCAGGTTGCTCTCGCCTCTTGCCGGTCGCAGGCCACTTTCGCCGCGTTCCCGGCGTAAGTCGTCCTCGCCTCTTGCCGGACGAAGGTCGCTCTCGCCCCAGCTCGGCATTCGTGCGACCGCCACCACGCCCTGCGGGTGTTCCGTGTCGGTGATGTGGCGCAGCAGATGGGACTCCAGTTCGTACGTACGAATCCCCTCCGCTTCGGCGCGGTCGGCCAACTCTTCTAACCGTTCTGGTTGATGGCCGAACGGGTCGAGGAGGAGCGCGTCCAATGGCACTCCCGCACTCATATACTCCTCGACGCTACGCATCCCCTCCACTAAATAGCACTGATTCTGACGGCGGTACTTGCGCTCCTTGAGCGACGCCCAGGTTTTGATTTTCGGGTTTTGCAGCGATGTCAACACTTCCACACACGTAACCTCTTCGTCAATTAATTCCCTTCCAGAACCGCGCCGGTGTTGGCCGACGTGACCAGCTTCGAGTAACGGCGCAACCAGCCTTTCTTCACCTTCGGCTCCGGTTCTGTCCAGGCCTTACGCCGTTCTGCGAGTTCTTCATCACTAAGGCGCACTGCAATCAAGCGTTCCTCTGTATCGATCACGACGATGTCGCCGTCTTTCAGCAGGGCGATGTTGCCGCCCGCCGCCGCTTCGGGGGAAATATGCCCGACGCTGATGCCTCTCGTCGCGCCGGAGAAGCGTCCGTCTGTGATCAGCGCGACGTCCTGACCGAGTCCCATGCCAGAGATGGCCGCAGTCGGCGCCAGCATTTCCGGCATCCCGGGGCCGCCTTTCGGGCCCTCATAGCGGATCACCACCACGTCGCCTTTTTTTACCTTACCCGACTTAATCCCTTCGCCCGCCTCGTCCTGCGACTCGAAGATCACGCAAGGGCCTTCAAAGTGGGTCACAGGCGTCGCGCCGCTCTTAATCACGGCTCCATCGACCGCCAGGTTCCCGAACAGCATGCGCAGTCCGCCTTGCTTCGAATACGCGTGATCGAGCGGGTGAATGACCTCCTCGTCGCGAATCGCAGCGCCCTGAATGTTCTCGCCTAGCGTCTTACCGGTGGCGGTGATGGCATCAAGGTGCAGCAGATCTGGCTTTTTCGTCAGTTCTGCCAGAATCGCGGAAATCCCACCCGCGCGGTCAACGTCCTGCATGTGGTAGGCAGAGGCCGGACTGACCTTGCAGATTTGCGGGACGCGACGCGACAGTTCGTCGATGCGCTGAAGCGGGTACTCAATCTCCGCCTCGTGAGCGATGGCGAGGGTGTGCAGCACCGTGTTGGAGGAGCCGCCCATCGCCATGTCGAGGATAAACGCATTGTCGAGCGAGTCCCTTGTCACGATGTCGCGCGGCTTAATCTGCCGTTCGATCAGTTCTCTTAAGTACACGGCGGCGCGGCGCACGAGTTCTTTACGTTCGTCGCTCGTGGCGAGGATCGTGCCGTTGCCGGGAAGGGCAATGCCGATCGCTTCCGCGAGGCAGTTCATGGAGTTGGCGGTAAACATACCGGAACAGGAGCCACAGGAAGGGCAGGCGTTCTGTTCCAGGTCAAGCAGATCCGCATCGGTCGCCTTCCCCGCCTGGTGAGCGCCGACGCCTTCAAACACCGACATCAGGTCGACCGTCTGCCCCTTGGCGGTAACGCCCGCCTTCATCGGCCCGCCCGAAACGAACACCGTCGGGATGTTCGTGCGGACGGCTCCCATCAGCATCCCCGGTGTGATTTTATCGCAGTTGGGGATGCAAATGAGTCCGTCAAACCAGTGCCCATTCACCATCGTTTCAATCGAATCGGCGATGATCTCGCGGCTTGGCAGGGAATACCGCATGCCGATGTGCCCCATCGCGATCCCGTCATCCACACCAATCGCATTAAACTCGAACGGAACCATGCCCGCCTCAATCACGGCCTCTTTCACGATTTGACCGAATTCCTGGAGATGGACGTGACCCGGGATGATTTCTACAAATGAATTGGCGATGCCGATAAACGGTTTTTGAAAGTCCTCGTTCTTCAACCCCGTCGCCCTCAGCAGGCTGCGGTGCGGCGCCCGGTCGACGCCTTTTTTGATCATGTCGCTGCGCATTAAACTCCACTCCCTTGGTATCTGCAAGTTTCTGAATATTGTAGCGTTAAGTGGCTGTTTTCACAACAAGCAAAAAAACGGGGAACCGTTCTTTCAAACTTACTCAAATCTACGCATAGGTAGCTTTGACGTTGAATTCCTGCTTCGTTGAGGCCGCCTCTGTATGAGCAGGTCTTACTTCCTCTCCACAGGCTGACACCGTGGAACTCACGGCCAATTTCATGAGATTTTTCGCCGCATTTAGGTCGCGGTCATGATGAGTACCGCATTCCAAGCATGTC
>JAJZCL010000039.1 GCA_021846165.1 Bacillota bacterium
TCCGATCTAAAGACTGGCGCGAAAACGCCGTATCAAACACAAACGGCAGGTCTTCGAGAAACATAGCCTCGGCGTCCTTCGCCCGAATTCGACGACCGTTTGCTGGCAACCCCACCGACAAACGCACCTCAATCGCCTCGCGCGACACCAGCACACTGCTGCGCACCAATACCGTTTGCCCCGGCTCCGCGACCAAGATCAAACCGCTGCGTCCACTGCCCCTGCGCTTCTCCCCCAATGCGGACAACGCCAGCACTAAACGGCGCGTCAAAAAGTCCTCGACCGCGATCCGCTCCTCAACCCCTTGCAACAGTTCCTCCGGCAATCGCACCAAGTCCATCGGCAGCCTTGCGCGAATCCGAGACGGAGGAGCAAACGGATCGGCCTGCACATGATCAATGATCAGATCGTAAAAAGACAGCCGATACTCGCCTTTGAACGACCGATAGCCGCCGTACGGCTTGCCGTCGAGGTTCCTCAGCTCACGCAGAAATTGCGACTCTTCGTCCACGCTCAGACACCGTTCGCGCGTTCGCGCACGAGCAGGGTTTGCAGGTAACTGAGCATTGCTTCCCGCATGTCCTGACGCGTCAGCGCAAGGCCGATAATCGCCTTGATATAGCCAAGCTTGTCGCCAATGTCAAAGCGCAACCCATCAATCTTGCAAGCGTGCAAGCCTTCCTGTTGCATCTGCGTGTGCAGCGCGTCCGTGATTTGAATTTCGCCGAGTTTGCCTGGCGCAGTATCCTCGATGATGGAAAAAATCCCGGGGTGAATAATGTAGCGCCCAACAATTGCCAAATTGGAAGGAGCGTCGCCGCGCGAAGGCTTTTCCACAAGGTCATTGACCTCATACTGCACGCCGTCATCACTCGTGCCTGAAATAATGCCATAGCTCGACACATTGTCATACGGCACCTCCTGAACACCGATGACAGAAGTGCCCACTCGTTCGTACACCCTGAGCAATTGCGCAAGCGCAGGCACTTGGGAGTGGATGATGTCGTCGCCAAGCAACACCGCGAACGGCTCGTCCCCGACAAAGGAGCGCGCCATATACACTGCGTGCCCCAGACCCAGCAACTCAGGTTGGCGAATGTAATGAATATTCGCCAAATTAGTGATCTGTTGCACCACCTCCAGCACCTCGTGCTTTTCGTGTTCCGCCAGGTGCATTTCCAGTTCCAGAGAACGGTCAAAGTGATCCTCAATCGCCCGTTTAAACCGCCCCGTCACGATCAAAATGTCTTCAATACCGGCTTCGACCGCCTCTTCGACAATGTACTGAATCGCCGGTTTATCCACGAGCGGCAGCATCTCTTTCGGTTGCGCCTTTGTCGCCGGCAAAAATCGCGTGCCCATACCCGCCGCAGGGATGACCGCTTTTCTAATCTTCATAGCGCATAAACCCTCTCTATCCTTTAGCGTCGAAACAAACCTACTCCGTCCATTCTCTGGATATGTTATCACGCATTTTTTGCACGTAAGCCCGTTCTAAATCAATGTCCGTATAATTCGCGAGTTTCACGATATAAGCGAGGCAATCGGCCAGTTCGTCACGTAACCGCTCTCTGGCCGCAGCAATCGCCTGTTCGCCGCCGGAACCGTTCAGCGCGTACTCCATACGGCGGATCTCCTTGGCCACTTCTCCTACCTCTTCGACGAGGAGCATGACATTATAAGGCAACGCATGAGAAAAACCTTTTTCTGCGTCGAGCCACTCGTGAAACTGCTGACAGTCTTGCAGTGTCGGTTGGTCTTTCAGGATCGCGTCCACCACCCAAAATACCACTTTTCCCTATACTACCACACCTGCGCCGTCAGGGATCAGACGTGAGTCGGACGGACGGCAACAACTGCGCGGCGTTCGCGCTGTGCTGGGTAACCCACGTGGCAGGATTGTCATGGTCGTAGGCCTCCAAGTAGGCGATCACTTCTTTCGTAATCGCTGTGGGCGTTGACGCTCCGGCGGTGACGGCCACGACCTGAACGCCCTCCAACCAGCCCTGCTCAATCTCCGTCACATCCGCAATGCGGTGTGTAGCCACACCGGCGATTTCCTGCGCCACCTGTGCCAACCTACTCGAATTGTTGCTGCGCGGGTCGCCCACCACCAGACACAGATCAGCACCTCTTGCCTGACTGGCAACCGCATCCTGCCGCACTTGCGTCGCGTTGCAAATCTCATTATACACCTCAGCCATGGGAAACCGACGCTGCACGGCGACCACCAAATCCTTTGTATCCCATTGGCTCATTGTCGTTTGGTTGGTGACGATGAGTCGCCTGACCTCACCTTCCTCACCGCGCAGTCCCAGCGTTGCTGGCAGAGCGTCAACCTCTTCGGGACGCTCGACCAAGTACACACGATCTGGCGCGATGCCGATCGCGCCTTCCGGCTCCGGATGATGGCGCTTGCCGATATAGACCACGTCATAACCCGCTGCCGTTTTTTGTTCGATTAAGACATGGGTGCGCATCACGTCAGGACAGGTGGCGTCAATCACGTGTAGCCCTTTCTCTTCGGCTCGTTTTCTCACCTCGGGAGAAACGCCGTGGGCAGTAAAAATAACAGTGCCATGGTCGATTTTATCAAGGATCGCCAGTCGGTCTGCCCCATCCAGCGTCAATATACCAAGTTGAGTAAAAGCATCAACCACATAGGTGTTATGGACGATCATGCCAAGAATGTGGATCGGTCGCGGCAAGTTGGCTTGCTGCGCCGCCCGCGTGGCGATCGTCATCGCGTCCACCACGCCATAACAGTACCCGCGTGGCGTGATCTTGATCACTTTCACTTCGCGACACCCCCTACAGTTCCACACGCATTTCCGTTCCTTTGCCAAGTTCGCTGATCGCCTCGATCTTGCCGTCGTGCAAACGCACGATTTCCGATACGATCGAGAGCCCCAGTCCCGCGCCGCCAGGGGCGCGCTCGCGAGCGACCGAAGCACGGTAAAAGCGGTCGAATATTTTTTCCATTTGTTCTTCGGATATGCCCGGTCCATTGTCTTTCACGCTAATTCTAGCCTTCTGGTGTTCGAGCGGCGTGACAGTGATGAGAATGTGACCGCTGACAGGGTCGGTGTACTGGATCGCGTTCGCAACGAGGTTGTAGACGATCTGATTGACCATCGACGGATCGCTGATCGTTTCAGCCACACGCAAGTCGTAATCCAACTGACGCCTACCTGCCAAAATTTCGAATTGCGGGCGCAGTTCAGCGACGATCTTGGCGATATTCGTGGTTTCCAGGCGCGGGCGCAAACCGCCGTCCAACCTTGCCAGTTGCAGCAAGTCTTTGACGAGACCCTCCAAACGCGCCGTTTCGCGCTGCATCGCGATTAGCGCCTGCCGCGTGTCCTCAAACTGTGCGGGCGGAAGCAAGATTCCCTGCATTTCCCCTTCACTGTCGTCATCTTCATTCTCATTGTCCTGAAAAACCGCATACATGCGGTAGTAGTACTCAATGCGCCGCAAAAGGACGTCGGTAAAACCGCGCACGGCAGTCAGCGGCGTCCTCAGTTCGTGCGATGCGTCCGACACAAACTGTTTCATGCGCACAGTGACGGACTGTTCGCGTTCTACCGCCTTGGCAAGTTCATCTAAGGTGTCGTTGATCACCTCTGCAAGGCGCACCGTTTCGCGCGGACCCATCACCGGCAGGCGTTCTTGAAACGCGCCTTGTTTAATGCGCGTCGCGGTGTTGATCAAGTGGTGCAACGGCAGCAGCGGCGCGCGCACGACAGGGATGATCAATCCCACGGCAAGCAGAATGATCACCACGCTGATGAGCAAAAAGTTTAAGACCTGTTGATACAAAACAGAGTTATACAACGACTGGTCATAGCCAATTTCGATGTAGCCCATGACATGGCGGTTTCCCACCTTGGCAAACAGCACCACCTGCCTGCTGGTTTCGGTGGTATAAATGCTCACGCTGTAGGGCAACGAGCTGGGAATGGGCTTCGACTGACGCGCCATGACCGAATCGGAAACAAATGGAGTGAGATCTGTCGGATCGTATTTTGATTTGCGTTCACCCAACACCTGCTTGTTCGCTCCAAGGATGCGAACATTAATGCCACGAAGCGCCAGCAGATTCAGCAGTTTAGGCGCCAGCGCAACAAACCGCCCCGCTTTGATCTGTTCGGTGACAAACGGTTCGGACAGCGCATCGTTAATCGCAAACGTCAAGCTGTTGGCGCCCGTTGTGTAAAGTCCCTCGTGAATGGATTGAAACTGAGCGAGTCCCAAGAGCGCGATCAGCAAAACCACGATGAACAGGTACCGACTGTAGAGTTCACTCAGTAAAGTCGCGGGCTTATTATGCCGCCCCTTACTGAATATCCACACGATAGCCGACGCCCCGCACCGTACGGATCAGTTGCCGCTTCGAGTCGTTGAGTTTATGGCGTAGGTAACGGATGTACACCTCAAGAATGTTGTCTTCCCCGGTGAAATTCTCCCCCCAAACGTGATTCAAAATCTGCTCCCTCGTCAACGCCACCCCAGGCGATTCGAGCAACAACTCAAGAAGTGCGTATTCCGTCTTAGACAGGGAAAGGGCGTTGCCTTCGTAGCGAATCAAGCGCTGCGACTTGTCGACTTCGAATTTGCCGATTCTTTGCACATCGGACAGCTCCGGGAACTGAGTGCGGAACCTTGCCTCAATGCGCGCCTTCAACTCCGCGAACGCAAACGGCTTGACCACGTAGTCATCGGCGCCCATCGCGAGTCCCTTGACCCGATCCTCCACTTCGTCTTTCGCCGTCAGCATGATGATAGAAACACGTACCCGCTCTTTCATCATACGGCAAATTTCAAAGCCGTCTGCACCCGGCAACATGACATCCAGCAACACCACGTGCGGCTTAAAATGCTCAATTGCGCCGAGCGCTTCTTCGCCGTCCTTGACGGTCAACACATCATACCCTTCATCGCGCAGACCGAACAGAAGAAAATCCCGAATGCCTTGCTCGTCGTCGACCACCATAATTCTTCCCGCTCTGGCGTTGCCCACCATGTACCCCTGCGAGCGCGATTCTGAATCGGCCTTGCCCACCGGTCTCGACGGTACTATCATGCGTGTATCATTCATTCGCTTTTCCCTCCAAAAATTATTTTGCAAATTGCATTGCCTGAATCGATGTCGCTTATGATAGATTTAATTAATGCTGCAGTTAATTTATATAACTCCATCTACTATAGAATGGATGATATAAAATGTACAGTCCTAAATCTCGCAACAAATCAAAAAAAATGGCGAAAAAATCGCGAAAACCCAATTCGACGGCGGCTCGCGCAAGGTCTTTACGCAAAAAACCGACCCGCAATGGCAGATCGAAGCCCGCTTCACTCGCGCAAAAAAGGCGTCGCAAGATCAAGTGGGGGCGCCTTGGTTTCGTGATTCTCGTTGCGTTTGGCCTTGGCTACGGGGTCGCCTGGATGATACGCAGCGGTATCCCAAAGCTTGCCGCGAGCATCGGCAGAGACTGGCGGCAAATTACCGCAGGGCCGACGATCTTACCCTATTCTTCTAGCGCCTATCAGGCACTTTCAGAAAATTTGACAACTTACCTCAGCAAGCAACCGGGCACTTATGGCGTCGCTGGGATCGATCTGAATACGGGCGCTGGTTTCGGATGGAACCAAACTCAGGAATTCACTGCCTCCACAACTACGGCGCTGCCTGTCGCTCTCGACCTGTATAATCAAATCGCCAACCATAAAATAACGCCGAACGCTTTCGTCAAGTACACGCCCGCTGACAAGGAAGCGGGATCCGGCTTCATCGCCGGGATGCCGTTTGGCACCTCGTTTACCGTCCTTCAACTCGCGCACGCCAGCATTGCGCAAAATGACGTGGTGGCAACCAACATGCTAATCCGCCGACTTGGCGCGATGCAGATAGGGCAATACCTGATCAGCATCGGCATCAACCAGCCATTCAGACCGCCTTATGTCACCACGCCGCAGAATTTGAGCCTGGAAATGGCGAATTTGTATCATTTGTACACAGCAAACACCACCGCGTTTTTACCGCTGATCGATTTGCTCGAAGGGAATGCGCCGCAGGGCAGACTGGAAAGTGGCTTCCCGAAGGGCGTCAACGTCGCCCAGATCGCTTCCAATTGGCCGAAAGAGTACCACGACAGCGCGCTCATCTTCATTCCCGGCCACCCGCTTGCGCTAAGCATCTGCAGCGACGGCGTCACGGAAGCGCAGGCCGCTCAGGTGGAACGCCATGCGGCGGGCATGGTCGCCGCATTTGTCAACCGCGGCGGGAGAGGTTAAACGCGCAGGGATTCGACCAGATCACGTTTGGTTTCCCACAGCAGACGGCTCAAATCAACGTGGTATACGTGCGGGTTTTTGAGTCGCGTGGTTTCGTCGGGAATGCTGCGCCACTCTTCTCTGGCGCGCTCCTGAATGACTTGGAGTGTCGGCAATAGGGACACCAAACGACCTGCCTCTATGATGGGTTCCAGTAATTCCCTTGCCTGGTATCGAATTAGCGTTTTTTGCTTATACGTATGGATGGGATCGAACAGTAACACCGGTTCTCCGGTAGGCGTGGCTTCGTCCGCCAACATGATCAAGTCTGCATTCGCCCGACCGTCCACATAAAAACGGACGACCTTCTTCCGTCCTGGATTCGTCACCTTGACCGGGTTTTCGGAAATTTTGATGCGCGGCGCGTAGCTGCCGTCCGCCAGTTTTTCTGCCGACAGCTTGTACACGCCACCGAGCGAAGGGCAACCCTTCGCAGTAATGAGCGCCGTGCCGACGCCCCAGCCGTTGATTTTCGCCCCTTGCAACAAAAGGTCGCGAATGGTGTCCTCGTCCAGATCGTCGGAAACGATGATGCGGGTATTGACAAACCCGGCTTCGTCGAGCCGCTGCCTGGCTTCCTTCGACAAGTAGGCGAGGTCGCCCGAATCGATGCGCACACCTGCCAACTCATAGCCGCGTTCGCGCAGTTCGCGGCCAACCTGAATCGCGTTCGGAATCCCCGACCGCAATACGTCGTACGTGTCGACGAGCAGCACCGTGTTGTGCGGATACGCGTTGGCGTAGGCGCGAAAGGCGTCCAGTTCAGTGGGGAAACTCTGCACCCAACTGTGCGCCTGCGTACCCGCAACTGGGATGCCAAAGTTCATTCCCGCCGCCACGTTGCTGGTGCTTGAGCATCCGCCGATATACGCCGCCCGCGCCCCGAAGATCGCCGCGTCGGCGTTTTGCGCCCGGCGCAGGCCAAACTCGCTGACAGGCCCCGTCCCCGCAATCGCGTACCCTTTCGTCGCAGACACGATGCGAGCCGCCTTGGTGGCAATCAGACTTTGGTGATTGATAAAGCTGAGAACTGCCGATTCGATCAGTTGCAATTCAAATAAACGTCCCTCTAGCCGCATGATCGGTTCGTTCGGAAACACCACCGTTCCTTCGGGCACGGCGTACACACTTCCATGAAAGCGAAAGGCGGACAACCGCTCCAAAAACCCTTCATCGAACACTCCTGTGCTTCTGAGGTATGCCAGTTCGTTGGGGTAGAAGCGCAGACTGTCGAGATACATCACCACCTGCTCCAGCCCCGCCGCGACGACATAGCCGTTATCACACGGATTGACGCGGTAAAACACGTCAAACACCACTTCTTTGTCCGCATTGCCCGACCGGTAATACCCGTACATCATGGTCAATTGGTACAAGTCTGTCAAAAGCGCCTCCTGCCTGCCTTGGTAGATCGGCAAACCGCGAAGTTGCGCCAGTCTTTCGGCGATCGCATCAGCCACCATCGTATCTCATCCCCTTGTCGTTCTACAGGTCAAAGTAATGCCGCAAAAAGTCGGGAACGGCATTCAACTTGGGCGTGTCCAGCACCACGTCCGCCACTGCTTTGACCTCATCCGGCGCCAGCGCTGTCGCAACGCCAACGCCCGCCGCCTGAATCATCGGCGCGTCGCCGGGGCTGTCGCCGATGGCTACAATGTGTTCCCGCGGAATCGGGTACGTTTGCATGTAATAATCAACCAGTTTCGCTTTGGTCACCCCTTTGGGATTGACCGCGATTTCAAACCCATCGCGATGATGGAACCTATAGTAACTGCACTCGTCGCCCATCGCTTGCAGCCGTTCCGCCATCTGATCCCCCTGGCGATGATCATATCCCGTGATAAACATCTGCAATGCGCCCTCTTGAACCTCGTCCAGCGCGGCCAGTTCAATATCTTCCGGCCACTGCGCATACACCTGTTGCTTGCCGTACAGGCAAACGTCGCGGTCGTAAAACACTCGCCCGCCAATGCCGAATGACGCGGCGAGAAGCAAAATCTCGACCACCAGCCGCTTGCTCATTCGAAACCCCTGCAACACTTCTTCTGGTTCCGGAAACGAAGGGATGTCAAGGTCGTCCTCTTGCCAGTCCGGCGGGTTCAATATGACACCGCCGGTAAGGCAGGCGTAGGGGTTTTTCAACCCCAAGGTGGCGGCAAGCACCCTCCCGGTGCGCGCGTGGCGCGCCGTGTTGATCGTCGCCACCACGCCGCTTTCATGAAGCTGGCTATACACCTCCATCAACCCCGGCGCAAACCCGCGTTCGCCAAAGTAAATCGTTCCATCAAGGTCGCACATCACAACGCCTTGCATGCCCACTCTCCCCCAAAGCCAACATGGCCTGTCTGCTGATTGCATTATTTTAACCTTTCTCCCGCCAATAGGCCAAGCACAGTCCCAATGGAGCAAATTTCGAATAGCCTTTGCCATCCTCCACGATTCTGTTCGTTTCCTTGACACTAGTTGACTTTTTCGAGAAAATCGGCACAAAATCTACCTGTTGAAGGCAAAATAAGATTCTGGAGGTGCTGTAATGAAACAACGTAAACTCGGATCTAGGGGCTTGAGCGTTTCCGCGCTGGGGCTGGGCTGCATGGGTATGTCGGACTTTTACGGCGGTCGTGACGAGAACGAAGCGCTCGCCACCATCGACCTTGCTATCGAGAGAGGGGTCACTTTTTTTGATACCGCCGACATGTACGGCGTCGGCGCCAATGAAGAACTGCTCGGCAAGGCGCTAAAAGGCCGCCGCGACGCCGTGATCGTCGCCACTAAATTCGGCAATGTGCGCAGCAAGGACGGGCAAACGCGCGGGATCAACGGTCGGCCCGAATACGTCAAGTCGGCCTGCGAAGCAAGTCTGAAGCGCCTTGGCATCGATCACATCGATCTGTATTACCAGCACCGCGTCGATCCCGACACGCCGATTGAGGAAACGGTCGGCGCCATGGCGGATCTGGTGCGCACGGGCAAAGTGCGCTACCTCGGCCTGTCCGAAGCGGGCGCAGACACCATTTTGCGCGCTCACAAGGTGCATCCGATTACCGCGCTGCAAAGTGAGTACTCACTCTTCACCCGCGATGTAGAAGCGGAGATCCTGCCTGTCTGCCGGGAGCTTGGCATCGGCTTTGTGCCGTACAGTCCCCTTGGCAGGGGCATGTTGACGGGCAAGATTCAAGCGATCGAGGATTTGCCGGAAGGCGATTACCGCAGGAACGCACCGCGCTTTCAAGGCGAACACTTCACGCACAACCAGCGTCTTGTCGAACGTGCGCAAGCGCTCGCCAAGGAGAAGGGAATCACGGCAGCGCAACTGGCACTTGCCTGGGTACTCCACCAGGGCGATGACATCGTTCCGATTCCCGGCACCAAGCGCAGACACTACCTGGAAGAAAACCTAATGGCCGCTACGGTCGATCTGACGCAAGCAGACCTCGCCGCCATCAACGACGTCCTGCCGCCTGGCAGCGTATCCGGTCTGCGGTATCCCGAAGCCGGCATGCGCACTGTCAACCGCTGATCACACCTCCCTTTAGTCTGAGGGCTGAGGGGAGTTTTTTTAAGCAAAGGATTCACCGCTTCATCCATCTTTATTCGACTTACTCTTGTCAAGCAAATGTGTTAGAGTCGCTGTAGGGGAGGGATCAGTATGGATCACATCTTTCATCTTTGCCCAAAGTTTGAACTCGCGTTCAGTGTTCTTGGAAAGCGATGGACGGGATTGATCATTCGCGTGCTACTCGACGGCCCGAAACGATTTAAAGACTTTGCCGATATTATCCCTAGCATGAGCGACCGCATGCTGGCCGAGCGATTTAAGGAACTGGAGGCGGCGGGCATCCTGCGCCGCATTGTCTATCCGGAAACGCCTGTGCGCATTGAGTATGAACTGACAGAGATGGGCAAATCCCTGCAACCGGTCATGAACGAAGTGCAGAAGTGGGCCGACAAGTGGTTGACCGACACCAACTCGAAGGAAGCCATGTAACCGTGCGCTCTCTAGGTGGCAAAGCGCACGGTAGGCACATGCCATCGCGGACGGCTTTAATCAAGCACGCCGCACACGCACAGGTACTGATCTTCGTTCAGGTCAACCCATTCCTGCGGATTGAGACCTGCCTGTTGCAATTTTTCGGTTAGCTCATCCCTGCCTAACCGCTCAGAAATCGGCGGACCGTGCCTGGTCGCTTTTTTCTCCCATTCCACAATCCCGACGAATCCGCCGCTCGCGGTGATCCGCTTGAACTCCATCAAGGCTGCGGTCGGATTCGGCACTTCATGCAAGACAAACGCACACAACGTGCGATCAACCGACTTCGCGGGAAGGGGAATGCTCTCGGCGCTGGCTTCCATCGTCTGCAACTCGACCTGTTCCGTCTTCGCTCGCTCCGAAAGAAGCGTCAGCATCTGGGGTTCCACATCGATGCCGTACACCGTCGCGCCAGTGTGCCTAGCGATGGGAATCGCAAAAAAACCCGGTCCTGCGCCCACATCCGCCACTTTATGGCCAGTTTCAATGCGCAGGTGTGCAATCACATGGGGCGGGGGAATCATTTGCATTCTTTCTTCAGACAAAAGTCTATCGGCATTTTGAGGGTGAAATCGGTGCGCCATATATTCTCTGCTACTAAAAACATAGACAAATGCGTCCATGCTAGAGTTTTCCTGCTTCAACGTGTTCCGCCTCGCCAATGACTCACTACTACGGTTTCTGTCACACTCCACAGGCGTCAATTCCGACGTAGCCCGCCGTACACATATGCATCCTCGTTAGGTGAGTACTACATATTCCCTTGCTTGCATGAGATTGATCGCCGCATTCAAGTCCCGATCCATCGTGTTCCCGCAGGATTCACACGTATACACTCGCTCAGAAAGAGAAAGATTCACTTTTTTGTGCTCGCAACACGAACAGATTTTGCTGGACGGGTAGAATGGTGAAACCTATCTCAGCTCAAGATTTAATTTCCGGCATAGGTTTGCGAGTTTCAGTTTGAAGTCATAGAACCCTTGGTTTGCGATGGACTTGCTTAAATGGCGATTGCGTACCATCCCTTTGATGTTGAAATGCTCAATCGTGATATACACTGGCTTGGTTTTCACTAGCATACTCACGACGTAGGCACGATAAGCGTTTCTCATGTTCGCGAGGCGCATTTGCAACGTTTGCACTCTTAGCACGTTCTTGTCTAGGTTACTTCCGCGTTCAGTAGCAGATTTCACCTTCTTTCTGTACTCATATTTACGGGATAACGCCCGCTGCGCTCGTTTCAAGCGCTTCTCAACACGCTTGGTGGCGGAAGATTTGTTGATGTTGTGAAAAACACTCCCGTTACTTGAGGTAGCAAAGTCTTTAGCGCCAAGATCAACCCCAATTCCTCACTTGTTGGTGATTGATCAAGACGGACGTCTTCACACTGAACGGTAACGCTTACGAAGTATCGGTCTGCTCTTTGCGTGACTGTACCGCCCGTGACGACTGCACCCATTGGCAGGTATCCAAACTCTTTCAGCCTCACCCAGCCCATGGTGGGCACTTTGATCCGATGGCGTTTCATCATCCAGTCCCTGACGTTGTTCTTCGGTGCGTAGAATCCCACATCTTGCGCCCGCTTCTTCTTGAAACGAGGAAATTGCGCTTGCTTCTTGAAAAACCTTTTGACCTCTCCGCATTGACCATCGACTTCTTGCGGTGAAAGAGATTCATTGGTTTATCATTCAGTCTGCTGCCAATTTCCCCAATCACATCGTTCGCGATGATGCCACGAGCATTTACAAAATCGCGTAGAAACCTTACCTGATTGATCAGATCGTCTTTCTAAAACCTCCTATCCGTCGGCGTTCGATAAGCCTTGAGCTTCCCGCCCGTGTCCCATCTCTTGCCGTGAGCAATACGCAGCTTTACAATAACATAACGAAGTTGTTTTACTTAAAGAAAGGTGACCTCACATCTTATGGAATTTTCCTCCAAGAAACGAGTGGTGGTCGGCATGTCGGGCGGCGTTGATTCGTCCGTCGCCGCACTGTTGTTGCAGCAACAAGGCTACGACGTCATCGGCGTTTTCATGAAAAACTGGGACGACACGGACGAATTCGGCAACTGCACGGCAACGGACGACTACGAGGACGTCAGGCGGGTGTGCGCGCAAATCGGCATTCCCCACTACAGCGTCAACTTTGAAAAACAATACAAGGAACGCGTGTTTCAGTATTTTTTAGACGAATATAGGAAAGGCCGCACGCCGAATCCCGATGTGATGTGCAACCGCGAGATCAAGTTCAAGGAACTGCTCGAACTGACGCTCGGACTCGGCGCGGATTTCCTCGCGACAGGCCACTACGCACGCGTGCGTTATCGAGATGGCGACTTCGAACTCTTGCGCGGCGTCGACCCAAGCAAGGATCAGTCGTATTTTTTGCATACCGTCGGGCAGTTCCCGCTAGCGAAGACGCTGTTTCCGCTGGGCGAACTGAACAAGGCGACGGTTCGCAAAATCGCCTTGGAAAGTGGGCTTGCGACCGCCAAAAAGCGCGACAGCACAGGCATATGCTTTATTGGAGAAAAAGACTTCAAACTGTTTTTGCAACACTACCTGCCCTCCCAGCCGGGATTGATGAAGACGCTCGCTGGCGAAGTCAAGGGGCGGCACGACGGCCTGATGTTTTACACGATCGGGCAACGACACGGCCTTGGCATTGGCGGATCGGGTACCGGAGAGCCGTGGTTTGTACTCGACAAAGATCTCGTCAACAATGTGCTGTATGTCGGCCAAGGGTACCGCCATCCGCACCTGTATGCAACCGGACTGCTCGCGTCCGATCTAAGTTATGTGAACGGTCGCGAGCTTCCCGTCAACACGAGCTTTGTGTGCACTGCCAAGTTCCGGTACCGCCAACAGGATCAGCAGGTTCACGTCACCATTTTGGAACACGGACACTGCCGCATCAACTTTGCCAACCCGCAACGGGCGATTACACCTGGACAGTCCGCCGTCTTATACGACGGCGAGAAGTGCCTTGGCGGCGCGGTGATTGACCAACCGATACGAGCTTAACGACCGTGTTTGACCTTACCCTTCCACGACAACATGCCGCCATGCATATTGACGACATGTTGATACCCATGCCCAGACAAAAACTGAGCCGCCCTAAGGCTGCGCGCGCCCGACCTGCAGACAACAATGATCGTTTCTTCCTTCGGCAAGCGGGCGAGCGCTTCAGGCAGTTGGCCGAGCGGGATCAATTCAGCTTCGGGAATGTGCCCCTCGGTGAATTCGTAAGGCTCTCTGACATCGATCAAACGCAATCGCTTGCCCGAGTTAATGGCATCCAGAACCTGAATGGGCGACCAATTTTCCATCTCAAATCCATCTCCTATTGATTGATTTTATTAACTCTGTAGTTTCCCAGGCTTGTTCCCTTTCTCCGTCTGACCACTCCACGCCGATATTCCCCTCGCTACGTTCCAGATGCGGGTATATCCGTTTTGCTTTAATATGCGCACAGCCTGCATGCTGCGGTTACCGCTGCGGCATATCACAGCCACATCCTTGTCCTTGGGGATCTTGCTAAACTGTCCCGATATTCCAGATAGCGGAACGTTGATCGAACCGGGAAAGTGGCCACTCTGATACTCGTCTTTTTCCCTGACGTCAATCACAACCCGTTCATTGTTCGCGCCAACCCAAGACCCCAACTGATCGACAGGAACGTGTTGGAAACTTTTGTTACGAATGACAAGCCCCACAACGTACACAATCACAAGAGCAATCATCACCCAAAATCCGATGTTCACCTCTTTACCCCTCCCAAAACCAAAACCACTTACCCACGGGTGCGCAAGATCAGTTCCATCGCTTTCGCGATCACCGCATCATCAGGGTTCCCAGTGCCTAGTTCCCTGCGCATGCAAGTCTCTAGATTGGAAGTGACGATGAACATCGAAAGGCGGTCAACCGCCGCGCGAATCGCGTTCAATTGCGTGACCAGATCGCTGCATTCCTCCTGCTTCTCCATCATGTTCAGTACGCCGCGCACCTGACCCTCAATTCTCTTCAAGCGGTTTTTCATGGCATTTGAGTACTCCATCGCATTGACCTCCATGTGGGAGCCGTATCACTTAAATGGTGCGGTCAAAACAGAGCGCACACCCTGTTTTGACCGCCGCAACGGCTATTTAATCACTTGCAAAATCTGATCCATAAAGCGCAGTTCGGGAACCGCGCCTTCCACTTCACCCACATCGTTGATGATCGTTTTGGGAACGCCGTACACACTAAAGCGCTGTGACAGATCCGGAAATTCCTGTGCCTCCACCATATCGCCTCTGACCTGATCGCTTACAAATGCTGCCATATGAGCGAACCGCACCGCGGCCGGGCAGTACGGTCAGGTAGGTGTGACAAACACCTGCAAGTGAACCGGTTTTGCAAGGCTCTTTAGTGCCTCCAGCGTCTTTTTGCCGAGCGACGTCTTCCCCGTCGACAACATGATGATGTCTTCAATCAACGTGCTGAACTCATACCCGGACGGGATACCGAAAAATCGAATGCCGTAATCCCGGTCGTTCTCATCCAACAGAACGATCGCTGGAATTTTATCGATGTTGTACGTTTCCGCTAATTCTTTGTTCGTGTGAAAGTTGTAATACGCCACTTCGATCTTCTCCGACAACGCCGCAACCTCTTGTAAAATCTGCTTTGTTTGTGGGCAATACGGGCAATCGAGCGCGGCTTCGAACATGATGATTTTCGTTTTGCCGCGCAGTTCGTTAAATTGCTTGCGCAATGCGTCCTGATCTTTCTTACCGATCAACGCCATAGAAATTTCTCCTCTCGCTTTTGCGGATATTAATACTCCACCTGGCCGTCCCAAGCCGACATGCCGCCCATTAAATTGCGCACGTTGCCATAGCCGACCCGCTCCAGAAAATCGCACGCCACCCCGCTGCGCGCACCGCTGTGACAAACGACCACCGTTTCCTCGCTCTTGTCAATTTCGTCCAACCGTGTTTGCAGTTGAGCGAGCGGGATCAACTTCGCGCCAGGAATATGCCCGTCCTCAAATTCGTACGGCTCCCGCACATCGATAATCTGTAGCGGAGTGCCTGATTTCATGCGTTCCTTCACATCGACAGATAGCCACTGTTGAAATGCCATGTTCATAACCTCCATGCCGTATTGATAAACCTTGTTGCTTTGTTTATCACCTTCATACTACATACCCCCATCGGTATTTGTCAAGAGGTGATGAAGGTTCCGTCAAACGCCATTTTCAAGAGGATCGCATCTCGATGTACGGCGCAAAACGTATGAGTTCCGATTTTCCAGCCGTAAAACTTCCGGTTTTATAAGGGGATGAATCTTCGGAATCGTCATTGTAGTGACGTAAAATAACCCCCAGTTAACGACCGTCATCCTGACGGATCACCGATCCGTTGGGTCGGAAGCATCAAGTGGCGAAGCGCAGAAAGACTGTTTGTCGCATGTCCCCGGCAATGGACACGCCTGACAATGCGCCTCGTCGCCCAGAAACCATGAGGTGGCCGTGTCCTTGTCAAAGCCGTCCCCAATCAATCGATGCCCCTGCTCGCATTCTGGTCTTCCCGCTGCATCACAAGATTCGGGAACGTTGGTGTTTTTC
>JAJZCL010000040.1 GCA_021846165.1 Bacillota bacterium
CAAAACTAACATAGAAAGAGAGAGTATAGGAGGATATCACATTTGACTATCGCACTGAACACCGTCTGGGTGGTGCTGGCGGCCGCGCTTGTGCTGTTTATGGAAGGCGGGTTCAGCTTACTGGAAGCTGGGCTTGTCAGAACAAAAAACGCCGTCAACGTGACGATGAAAATCTTTGTCGATCTGACGTTTGGCGCGCTTGTCTTTTATCTCATCGGCTCCCACTTGCTGTTCGGCAGCGATGTGGCACACTTGATCGGTTGGGGCGCTGTTGTTGGTTCGCCCAACTTGCACTTGTCCGCATTCCTGTTGTTTCAGATCGGGTTTGCGATTGCCACCGCATCCATTGTTTCGGGCGCTGTGGCGGAACGAATGAAGTTTTCTGCGTACATCATGGTCGTCATCCTTACGTGTGGGTTGGTGTATCCCCTCTCGGGGCATTGGATCTGGGGACACAACGGCTGGCTCGCTAACCTTGGCATGGAGGACTTTGCCGGTTCAGCCGCCATTCACGCGATGGGCGGGTTTATGGCGCTCGCGCTCGCGTATGTGGTCGGGCCGCGCCAAAACCGCTTTTACCCCGACGGCAGCGTCAACGTGTTCGCGCCGAGCAACATCCCGCTTGCATCCGCTGGGGCCTTTATCCTGTGGTTCGGTTGGTTTGGGTTCAACGCGGGCAGCACACTTGACGCCTTAAATGGCAACTTAGCTAACATTGCCTTGAACACCTTTTTGGCAGCAGCTTCGGGTGGCGCTTCCGCCATGCTGTTCAGTATGTATAAGTTCAAGGCGGTCGATCCCAGCATGACGATCAACGGCTCGTTGGCGGGACTCGTCGCGATTACCGCCGGCTGCAATTACGTCGCCTCTTGGGCGGCCATTGTGATCGGGCTTATCGCAGGAGTGCTTGTGATTCTGGCGACGGGTTGGGTAGACCAAATCAAGATCGACGACCCAGTCGGCGCCGTCGCCGTTCACGGGGTCAACGGCGTGTTTGGCACCATCGCCGTCGGTTTGTTCGACACGAAAGCGGGACTGTTCACAACAGGCAGCGTCCACTTGCTCGGCGTACAGACGCTTGGCGCGATGGTCGTATCCGTATGGGGGTTTGGCGCCGCTTGGGCAATTGGCACCTTGGTCAAAAAGACGATGGGAATCCGCGTCACGGAAGATCAGGAGGAAGACGGCCTCGACATCACTGCGCACGGCATCCCTGCCTATAACGAATTGGAGCGTTTCAGCGACAGCAATCCGTTGATATTCACAGCTGGCGATGGCATGATGGACTTTCAACAAAATTGACGCAAAATTTTTCGCAACAACGTGAATATTTGACTTTACATCGGCATATGATAATGGTAAAATCAAAATGCAACAAAAAGAACAAATTGCGATGATGAGCCGTTACTTTCCACGCCTACATCATAAGGCAGTGAAGTGAGGGCTTTTTCATTTTAGGAGGACCAAACCACATGCAACAAGGTACCGTCAAATGGTTTAACGCCGACAAGGGGTACGGCTTTATTACCGGAGAAAATGGCAAGGACGTATTTGTCCACTTCAGTGCCATCCAAAGCACCGGCTTCCGCTCACTTGAGGAAGGCCAACAAGTATCTTTTGAAGTCGTTGAAGGCCAAAAAGGCCCCCAAGCGGAAAATGTAGTTGTGCAATCCCGCTAGTCGACCAACTACTGCCAAAAGGCAAGCGCACAAGCCAAGACTTGTGCGCTTTTTTATTACCAGCCGTTGCAAGCGAGAAGCAAGCTCTACTTAGGTAACCGATGGTAAAACGTCCCCGTCGCTGTTGCCACGATTTCTGCCGCGTCATCCCTTACCTCGGTGCGCATGGAGTTCATTAGCGAACCGGACGACACCACCTCGCCTTTGGCGACCAGCCACTTGCCTGCCCCTGGTTTATGGTATCGAATGTTCAGATCCAGTGTGACACCCGGGCGACCCTTTTCCATAAAACTCGCAAACCCCATGGCATTATCCACCAAGAATGCGGTCACACCGCCGTGTACCATTCCCAACGGGTTTTTCACGAACGTATCGATCGGCAATTTGACGGTAAACCCGTTCTCCTTATCGTCAATTCTTTCTTCCTGAAAAAAGTAGTGAAGAAAGTACAACTCTTTTGATTTCGTCTTACGCAATGCGGTCGCGGCGCGCAAAGCGGCTTCCAGTTCATCCTCTGCAAAATCCTCTAATTGCCGAAGCAACTCTTCTTTACTCAAAAACTTCCACACTCGCTTTCTCGATATTCATACCGACCAGTCAGTACGAAGTATAGACTAACGACAAGTCGTGTGGCAAGTTTACTTCTCGACACCATCCGCATAATTCTTTGACCAGTTTTTGTCGCCTGCGTGTTCAATGTCCTCCTCCGTTTTCTCAAGCACCGACACCATCATTTCTTTGACTAGGTTCATGTGTTCATAAAAGAGTTTTTCCTCTTCACCGTCCGGTCGAATGCCTGCCAAGGCGTTAGCGGCCACAAGCGCCCTGTGTTCTTCTTCGACGCGCCCTAGCGCGATGAGCGCATGCTCAACGTACTTCACAAGCTCCTTGTGCGCTGCTGGCATGTTTTTTTTAATTTCCTCCAGGCGTTTCACAAACATAACGACATTCTCCTTTAATTACTAATAATGGTTATACGATCAAGCGAATCACAACTGGAATGAGCTTTTCAATGACACGGTCAGATTGAACACCGGCAGTTCCGGCGACGTCAACCGCGAATCGACGCTAAAGTATCCGTGACGGAAAAATTGAAACTTGTCCGATCCGGCAATCTCTAACCCTTCTTCAACATACCCCTCGACAACTTCCATGGAGCGCGGATTGAGGCGCCCGAGCAAGTCATCCCCTGCCTCGTCGACATCATCGAGAATCAGCGGTTCGATCAGGCGGAATTGCGCTGCTTTAGCATGGCTAGCGTCAACCCAGTGCAGCGTGCCCTTCACCTTGCGACCGGCAAACCCAGTACCGCTCTTCGTTTCCGGGTCGTAGGTGCAGCGCAGTTCGACCACGCGCCCGGCTGCGTCTTTGACGACCTCTTCGCAACGAATGAAGTAGGCGTGTTTGAGGCGCACCTCGTTCCCCGGAAACAGCCGAAAGTACTTGGGCGGCGGCGACTCCATAAAGTCATCCTGCTCAATATAGATCTCTCTGGAAAAGGGAATGAGGCGTGCGCCAAGAGCCGGGTTCTCTGCGTTGTTTTCCGCTTCCAACCACTCGCTTTCGCCTTCAGGGTAGTTGGTGATCACCACTTTCAACGGCCTTAGCACGGCCATCGTGCGAAGCGCCTTCATCTTCAGATCCTCGCGAACAAAGTACTCCAGCATGTGCGCGTCCACCACGCTGTTGCTCTTAGCTACGCCGATTTCGCGCGCAAACGAACGAATCGCCTCAGGAGTATAACCGCGACGGCGCAACCCCGAGATCGTAGGCATACGCGGATCATCCCAACCATCCACGACCCCTTCTTCGACAAGTTGCTTCAACTTGCGTTTGCTCATCACCGTGTTCGTCAAATTCAGGCGCGCGAATTCATACTGGCGCGGACGGCTCGGCATTTCACACTGCTCGATCACCCAATCGTAAAGCGGTCGATGATCCTCAAACTCAAGCGTGCAGATCGAGTGGGTGACGCCTTCTATCGCGTCCTCCAACGGGTGCGCAAAATCATACATCGGATAGATTCGCCACAAATCGCCCGTGCGGTGATGGGTCGCGTGCGCAATCCGATACAGAACCGGATCGCGAAGATTGATATTGGGTGAAGTCATATCGATCTTCGCCCGCAACACCTTAGAGCCATCAGGGAACTCACCCGATCGCATGCGCTGGAACAAGTCCAGGTTCTCCTCCATCGTGCGCCTGCGATACGGGCTTTCCTGACCTGGCGTGGTCAGCGTACCGCGCAGCGTGCGCATCTCTTCCGGAGTCAAATCGCACACATACGCTAGCCCCTTCTGGATCAACAAAACGGCACGTTCGTACATTTCTTCGAAGTAGTCGGAGGCAAAACACAACTGGTTCCAAGTGAAGCCAAGCCACGTCACGTCTTCCTGGATCGCCTTGACAAACTCCTCGTCTTCCTTACTTGGATTGGTGTCGTCAAAGCGAAGGTTCGTCTGCCCCCCGACTTCCTGCGCCAATTCAAAATTAAGGCAGATCGATTTTGCGTGTCCGATATGCAAATACCCGTTTGGTTCAGGAGGAAACCGCGTCACCACCGCGCGGACTTTCCCTGTTGCAAGATCATCGAGTACAATGTTGCGGATAAAATTCGAGTTTGTGGCCGCGGCCTCCAAATTCATCATCCTTTGCCAACTTGAGAGTCCAAACGCTTTCTACCATTAAATCACTTCGCGTCCTCAGTCGCAAACGACTGCGCCTGGCTCATCTTATTGACAGTGCTCAGCAACGCCTTGACAGAGGCAGTCATGATGTCGACATCAATCCCACACGCCCAATAATCGACGCCATCCGCAGCGGTGATGCCGATATAAGCCACCGCACGCGACCCCGAACCCACTTCAAGCGCATGCTCCCTGTAAATCAGATTAGAGAACATCACGCCAAGGTGTGTGCGCAGCGCGTTGCTGATGGCATCCAGCCTGCCGTTACCCGTCCCCATGTACTCGTGAACCTCATCGTCGATTTTCACCGTGATAAACGTTTGGTAGTCTTCATCCTGCTCAAAACGGTAATGGACATACTCAATGGGCGATTTGATGTTCACGTACTCATTCATGAAAATGTCGTACACCTCGTTCGGCATCAGTTCTTTGTGCAAACGATCCGATACGCTTTTCACGCTGTACCCCAGTTTTTCGCGCATCTGTTGCGGCAGGTCGAGGCCGTAGTTTTGCTCCAGCACATACCCGATTCCGCCTTTCCCAGACTGACTATTGATCCGTATGATATCCCCTTCGTACTCCCTGCCGATGTCTTTCGGATCAATCAACAGATACGGCACCGACCAGTAGCGACGCTCATCTTCCTCGCGCCACTTCATCCCTTTTGCGATGGCGTCCTGATGAGAACCGGAAAATGCGGTAAACACCAGCTCGCCCGCATACGGGTGCCGCTGGCTCACCTTCATTCTGGTCAACCGTTCATGAACGGCAAGGATTTTGGGGATATTTTCCAAATTCAATTTTGGATCCACACCGTGCGAAAACAGGTTCAAGGCCAGCGTGATCAGGTCGACATTGCCCGTTCTTTCGCCATTCCCAAACAGCGTGCCTTCGATTCGCTGTCCGCCCGCCAAGATCCCGAGTTCTGCGTCGGCAACGCCTGTCCCCCGATCGTTGTGCGGGTGCAGGGACAACACCACATGCTCGCGATGACTGAGGTGATCGCTCATGTACTCCACCTGGCTCGCATAAACGTGCGGCATAGACATCGACACGGTGGCGGGCAGATTGATGATCACCGGACTCTCCGCTGTCGGTCGCCAAACATCCAGCACACGGTTACAGATATCGAGCGCAAAATCAACCTCGGTTCCGGTAAAGCTTTCTGGTGAATACTGAAACCGGAAGTTCCCTTCCGTTTTGTCCGCAAACTCCTGCAACAGGTGTGCGCCAGCCAAGGCGATCTCGACGATTTCTGGCTTAGACTTGCGAAACACCTGTTCCCGCTGCGCCACCGAAGTGGAATTATACAGGTGAACCACGGCTTTTTTTGCGCCTTGCAACGCTTCGAACGTCTTTTGGATGATGTGATCCCGGGACTGCGTCAAGACTTGGATCGTCACATCGTCCGGAATCAGATCCTCTTCAATCAGCGTGCGCAAAAACGCGAATTCCGTATCTGACGCCGCAGGAAAACCGACCTCGATCTCCTTAAAGCCAATTTGCAAGAGCAGTTGAAAGTACTCCAGCTTCTCTTGGAGGCTCATCGGAATAATCAGCGCTTGATTCCCATCGCGCAGATCCACGCTACACCACGTCGGCGCTTCTGTGATGTACTCCTTTTTGGCCCAATTCAAACTTGGTTCTGGAGGCATGAAGTACTCTCTGGTGTATTTTTGATAATTTCTCATGATTCATCCACCCTTTCGTCTACGTATAGCTAAGAAATAACAAAAAACAGACCGATCCTCCACAAGGGACGATCGACCTGCCGTCGAACGCGGTACCACTCTTGTTGATCCGAATCCTCGAATCCACCTCAGTCGCAAAAAGTTCTGCGCAACCGATTAACGACGGTCAGTCGTCCAGACATACTCATTCGTTCCGCCTGGCCGCTCCCGGGCGAGATTCAGGAATTCCCTTACTGCGTCGCACCACCCCGCAGCTCTCTGACAAGCGATCACTCCCAAAACTCCCGTTCAAGGCGTTTCCTATCAGAACACTACTTTATTGTATCTTGAAAGTACCATACTTCCCGCTAATCGGTCAATTCGTGATTTGCCCGATCATTGTGAAATTTTGCGCAGGCATTGATCAAACGATCCGCCACCGAAGGATTGGACGCAAAGTGCAAGTGCGTGTACCCCGCTAACACGTTGTCACTGCGCCAACCTTCATAGCACGTCGTTGCGCGCGCCCGCACCGCATAGGCGGCTGACCACGCCGTGCTGTCCGCTTCCGTATCCGGGATGATCGTCGAGTAGTGGAATTCATGTCCGCGCGCCTGGTGGTCGGCTGGCAGCAGCAAGCAATCGGCCAGCGCAGTCACTTCCCGATACCCCAGCGCACTCAAGTGCGCCTGCATCTGCACCTTGGCCGGGATCACCCCGACCATAGGAAAGGTGCGCCCCGCCTTGTCCGTGATCGCCTTGCTCAAGAACATGTACCCGCCACACTCCGCATAAGTGGGAAGCCCATTTTGAATCCGTTCGCGATAACGTGCGAGCAGTTCAGGCCGAGCCGCCAGTTGCTCAGCAAACTCCTCCGGAAACCCGCCGCCAAGGTACAGTCCATCCGCCTCGACAGGGATGTCCTCACCGCAAAGCGGGCTGAAATACGCCAGCCTCGCCCCACGCAGTGCGAGCAGTTCCAAGTTCTCTGGGTAATAAAAATTGAACGCCGCATCCCGAGCCACCGCGATGGTGATCGGCACCGCACGCGGTCGAGCCACCATCACCTGCGGTGATCGTTCCTCCAAATCGGACGCCGCGCGCGCGATGGCCGCAATCCGCTCTAAATCGATCGACGCCTCCACTTCGTCCGCCAAGTGATCGAACAGAGGCGTCAACTCGCCGCGCTCAATCGCCGGAATCAAGCCCAGGTGCCGCTCCGGCATCTGCAAACCGACACGTTCTGGAAGGTAACCTAACGTGGGAATGCCACACTCCTGTTCTACGGCGGCCTGGATCAATCGGTAGTGCCCCTCCCCACCGACGCGGTTAACGATGACGCCTTGAATGGCAACCTCTGGATCAAAGCGCTGAAACCCCATGACGATGGCCGCCGCGCTTCGGGCAATGCTGGCGGCATTCAACACGAGGATGGTCGGTGCCGCCAAAAGACGGCTGATGTGCGCCGTACTGCCAATGTTAGAACGGGAATCCTTGCCATCATAAAACCCCATCACGCCTTCCACAATCGAGAGGTCAGCGTCCTGTCCGGCGCACAAAAACACCTCCCGCACAACACCTTCTTCCAGCATCCAACTGTCTAGGTTGCGAGAAGGCCGACCAGTTACCGCCTCATGGTAACTGGGATCGATGTAATCCGGTCCCGCCTTGTACCCTTGCACCACAAAACCCTTGCGCTTGAACGCGGCCATGAGTCCGATCGTTAACGTGGTTTTGCCGACTCCACTGCTCGTCCCCGCGAGTACGACGCGAGGCCGCTTGACCACTTTGCTCACGCCTTCACCTCTTGATCCGAATCAGTCGTAGAGATCCCAAGACAACTTGATGGTGTCGACGATGTACTCCGCCATTCCCTCGGCGTCCCAATCACCGATGTCAAACTTAGAGTTGTGCAGCGAATAAATCGCTTTACGCTCGTGAAACACTTTCTCAATGTCTTCCATCGTCCTGCCCTGCAACACAGGGCGATTGTCGACAATGACGTTGATTCTTTCTTTCCACGAATCCCAAGTCATATCAAGATAAAACACGATGCAATGGGCGAGGCAGAATTGCCTGACCGCACTTTGCAAGAAAGCGCCGCCCCCCAGGGAGATCACCTGTAATGGCCGTTTGCATACGGAAAATATCAGTTCTCTTTCTTTGTCGCGAAACGCCGGTTCTCCGAACGTCTGAAATATCTCCGGAATTGACAGATGGAAGTCTTTTTCGATCTCTTTGTCAATATCCACAAAATCCCTTAGTAGCTTCTTTGCCACCAGTTCCCCAATGGTGGTTTTGCCGACACCCATAAAGCCAATAAACACGATACTTCTCATGCGGTAAGGCAGCCTGGCGTCCATCAAGCGCGTTCGCCACCCTGCTTTTGTACGAGCGCACGCAACGCCAATTCATACCCGTATGCGCCAAGTCCCACAATCTGACCGACCGCAATGGGCGCCAACACGGAGTGCTGGCGAAACTCCTCACGCGCATGGATGTTAGAAATGTGAATCTCGACAAAGGGAACAGGAACAGCGCCAAACGCATCGCGAATCGCGTAGCTGTAGTGAGTGAACGCGCCGGGGTTGATCACGATCCCCTGATAACGGCCATGCGCTTCGTGAATTTTGTCGATGATGTCCCCCTCATGGTTGGATTGAAAAAAATCCACGGTCACGCCAAGCTGCTGCGCCAGCGCCGACAACCGGTCTTCAATGTCTTGAAGCGTCTCCACTCCGTAGATGCCCGGCTCCCTTTTCCCTAACCTATTCAAATTAGGGCCGTTGATCACTAAGTACTCAAGCACATGCGCGACCCCCTTTCAACATCGCCACCTTGCAGTAGTACATCAACCTGCCATACGATCCAAGCAAATCCGAATTCGCTCACCACGGGGAATCGTAAATTGGAAAGTGTACATAAAACCTCGTTCCGTCACTTCCGCTCTCAACGCCGATCTTGGCATGATGACGGGCGGCGATGCGGTAACAAGTCATCAGCCCCAAGCCAGTCCCGCTCTCTTTCGTCGTAAAAAACGGAGTCCCCAGCTTCTCCATCAGTTCCTCGGATATGCCACAGCCCTCATCCTGCACGGCCAAGACGACATGGTTCACGTCTTGATAGGTGCGAACCACAAGCGTTCCGTGATTTTGCATCGCTTCCAGTCCGTTACGGCACAAATTGAGTACCATCTGGATGACTTCATTGGCGTTGATTGTCACATTCGGTGTTGTTAATAAATTAAGTTTGAAATTCTTGTTCTGGGAAAATGCATCCGCTTCCAACAGTGGGTGTATGTGTTGCAGAATATCGTTAAGGTTCTGCGCCTTCATGCCTTCACCCGGCTTTTTAACGAAAGACAAAAAATCAGTGATAATGGCGTTGGTGCGATCCAGTTCCTGAATCATCAGATCGAATTTGGAAAAGTGAGGTTGAAGAGATTTATTTTTACTTAAAAACTGCAGGTACCCGCGCACCGTCGTCAAGGGGTTTCTGACCTCGTGAGCCAATCCGGCCGCAAAGTGCCCGATCAAATTCAACCGTTCCAGCTTCGCCATCTCCGATTGTAAGCGCGACAACTCGTGAACCATGTTGTTTAATTCGACCAACGCCTCTTCTTTCTTCCTAAAAGCGGTCAGCATTTTCCTCAAAAGATAACCGATCACGCCACCTGCCGCCATGAACAGCAGGGTGGCCACAGACCACAAAAGCAGGAATTTGCGATGATGAATATCTGCCAAACGATCAAACACGGCGAGGATGAGTCCAACACAAAGTCCGATGAACATAAACACTACAACATAAGCGAGTCGCATCCTATCTCTGATCAGACCCACCTCACTAATTCGTTTTTTATGGTAGAAACGATTTAATCGTCATGATTCTTAAATTAACATTCAACCACCTTCATATTCACGCACGGTAAAATACTAATACACAAGCATAGAAACTACAAGACATAGAAATAGAATTAAGCATAATTCACGAAAATTACACACATTTCTAAGCGTTTACTATGGATTGAGCTTTTTTAATATCTTCTTCGGATCTGGAGGACAACCGCGAATCTCCAGATCCGGCGTTTCGAGTGCCGCACCAACCCCGCCGTGGCTGGCGTAGGCGGCTTGAAACACACCACACCCCACGGCGCAGTCGCCAAGCGCGATCAGTTTCCGTGGTCGTGGGACCGATTCCCACACCTTTTCCAGCGCTGTTTTCATCGTATCCGTGACAGGACCTGTCACCACAAGCCCGTCCGCGTGGCGCGGCGAGGCGACCATGTCGATCCCGTACCGTTGCATATCCAACTCTTTACTGAGCAGCGCTGTCAATTCCTGTTCGCAGGCGTTGCAACTCCCCGCATCCACATGCCGCAACTGGAACGATTTCCTTTGTAAGTCCACTCGACCACACCTCACCCATTATCGATCTGCGCAACTGTAGCAAAGCTCAAAGCTTTTGTTGATCAACGGAAAATCCGCCACGGCGTTGCCAGCCACCGCCAGCGCCAGCACCGGCCAATTGCGGTAAGCGCCAGACCGCACATGATAGCGTTCGATGCGGCCATTTTTGATCTGCAGCACATGAGCGTTCAGCCCGTGGGGCGATTCGGAATACCCGACGGCCTCACCCGTCACATCCACTGGCGGTTGCCAATCATCCCGCGTCGCATCCTTGCGCAATTGTTCCAGCGCCGTGCGCAGAAGACGGAAGGAGTTCTCCACCTCTTGCAGACGAACTTGGAACCGCGCCTCCACGTCACCGCCCGACACATGCGGAATGGCAATTTGAACGTGACGATAAAGCGGCATCTGCGCGCGCACGTCCAGACGAATTCCGGTCGCCCGCAACGCCACCCCCACCGCCCCGAGTTGATCCGCATCTTCACGCCGAACAACACCCACACCGCGCATGCGGTCATGAAACCCGCGCTGGCGATCAACCAGCTTGCGCCATTTGCCCCATTCGCGTTCCAGCGACGAAAGCGCTGTTAAAAAACGCTCTTTGCCGCTCATCGTTATCTGTCCCTGATTCATCGCGTCAAACAAAAAACGATGGCCGAACACGGCGGCCAGCTCCTGCTGCCACACTTCTTTCATCGCCAATCCCCGCTGATGGGCAACCGTAAACCCCACCCCCGCAGGAATCTGGGCGAGATCGTTCAAGTGGCTGAGGATTCTCTCCGATTCTAGTAATAACACGCGCTGCCACGCGACCGCTTCGGGCACCTCGCGTCCCGTCAACTGTTCCACCGCGGAAACAAAATTGTACTGATGAGACACCGTGTCTGCCCCGCAGATTCGCGACACGAAAGGTCGCGCATCTGTCACGGTCAAACCCTCCAACGTCTTTTCCACACCACGGTGATTCTGAAACAGGTGGGCGTCGAGGTGAAGGATGTTTTCTCCCATGATGCTAAACACAAAGTGCCCCGATTCAATAATCCCCGCATGTGTCGGCCCGACCTTCATCACCGTCATCCCTTCGCCCTCGACCACCTTGGCGGGATTGTCCGGCTCGACGTCTAGCCATTGCGGGGCGGCGACGCGCTCTTTCAACGGATAGAACGAGTCAGGCCAGCGCGGTGTTCTCACAAGCGGGCGCAAATCAGGATGGCCTTCCGGAACATACCCGAACATGTCGTGGATTTCCCGTTCATCCCAGGCCACTTCAGGAAGGCTTACACTGAGCGACGGGAATCGCCCCTCCTCACAGATCAAGCTTTCCGCTTCGATGCGTCCGTCTGGCAACAGCCAATGCGACCGAATCCGCCGTTCCCGGTCGCCTGTTAACGACAGCAACTGTTCACCCGCCCGCTTCCGCTCAACATGAACACGAATCCAACGCTCGTTTTCAACCATGCGTCACACCACCGCCCACCATGTTCACATCAACCGACTTGCGGTTCGATTTGCCCCACACCCCATTGATAAGGTGTTGCAACAGCCCCGCAAACCCCAAAACAAGCCCCAGACTCAACACGATCAGAATCGGCCACAGCCGGCTTTGCCAAAGTGCATATAAAATCATCCATTCGCTGTACGCGAGTCCGAGCGGGGGAAGGCCAGCCAACGCCAAGATGCCGATCGTCCACGCAATGGCGAACCCGCGCTGCCGTCGCGCCATTTCCTTCATTTGTCGCAAATACATGCTGTGATAACGAACAGATAGGTGCCCCCCGATATAAAACAAGCTGGATTTAATCAGCGCGTGAAACATGAACTGCAAAAGCGCCGCTGCAATCGCATAGCGCGTTCCCACCCCAAAGCCGATCGCCATGATGCCCACTTGTTCAATTGATGAATACGCCAGCATTCGCTTCACGTCCCGTTGGACGAGCAGCGCCAGTGCGCCGACCACCACTGAAAGGGAACCAAATAAGAGCAACAAGTGCGTTCCCGCAAGCAGCATGCCGCCAGGAAGCGGCACAGCGGTCACAAAGTGATTCACTGCGATTAGGCAAAGTCCCAGCAACACCCCCGACAGTAAGCCACTGACAGGCGACGGAGCGACGGAGTGCGCGTCGGGTAGCCAGGTGTGAAACGGCACCAACCCCGCTTTGGTGCCAATCCCGCAAACGATCAAAACCGTCGCGATTTCGCGCACAATCGGCGCGATGCTCAGGTAGTGAGCCTGCAGGTTCGCGTAATCAAGCGTATGCCACCCCAAACGTTCCGTTTGCAGGCTGGCATACAAAAACACGATGCCGATGATCGCCGTCAACATGCCCGCCGAAGCGACGACAATGTACTTCCAGGCCGCTTCCAGCGCACGTCGATGACCCATTTCCACGATCAGTGCGCCAGACACCAGCGTAGAAAACTCAATCGCCAACCACGCGAGGACGAGATTATTCGCAAGCGCAATCACGAGTAAAGAGGTATAGAACAGTGCCCACCAAATGAAGTATCGAATCATATTTGCCGACTTGTGTTCCCGCGCCCACCACACACTGTCCCACGCGCTGGTCGCGGCCACCACGTTGACAACCATCAGCACCCACAACGACCACCCTCCGTGCCAGTGATCCAGAGAGAAACGCACCCCCACCGCCAACACCATTAATGTCACCCAAACCGCCACCGCAACCGGCAGTTGCTTCGACGGCAACCAGCGCCACGCCAGCGCCAACAAAATCACACCAAGCGGTCCCAAACCCACCCAAACGATCATCGCCTTACCTCCTCAAAAACCGCATCACCGTCACGTCGGTCGTGTTAAACTGGCGATGCACCAGACGACTCATCCACGCCAGAATCACTACCGCGACGAGCAAGTCAATCAACATGCCGAACTCCATAAAAAGCGGCAGTTGCCCCGCCACGGACGTCGCTAAAATCACAAGCGCGTTCTCGACGGCAATGAGCGATCCCACTTGCGACAACACGTGTTGTCGGCTGACGATTTGCAGAAAACCGAGAAATATACTAGCTAATCCGTAAAAAAACAGCGTGTGATTCTGAATCACGCCGGTCGCAGACAACAGGTGATTGACGCGCGTCGCGGACAGCAACAACACCACCCCCGCCACAAACCCCCACCACGGAAGCGGGCGATCATTCCTGTATTCGAGTGGCCACTCCTTCACTACCCGATACATCGCATACGGGATGATCCCCGCCTTGATCACGAGTGTCGCCGCCCCGACGCCAAACTGTTCGAGGTTGGCCGATCCCGACAAAAACACCATACCGCAAAGCGCCACTCCCTCCACGCCTAGCAGCAGCACACTGTACCACACGTTCCTAACGATCAGCAGTCCCACGGATGCCAAAAAAACGATCAATGCGGCGCTCGCCATTCAGTACCCTCCTCTCGACGCTACCAGATACACGGCAAGCATCCCCATTCCGATCGCGATACTGAGATAAGCGGGCAACCGAAGATACCGTAGCTTGACCGTTCGACTTTCGAACCACCCCAAAAGTGCGCTGGTCACGGCAAGCTCTCCGATGCGCAGCAACAAATTCCACCACGGCGACGCGAGCGTTGGGCCAAGCCACACCCACCCCAGCGCGATCACCGCGGTGAACTTGAGGGCGACCGCAGCTTGAGATTGCGCCAAAAAACGACCGCTGTACTCTAACACTGTCGCCTCGTGCATCATGGTCAGTTCCAAGTGCGTATCCGGATTATCGACGGGCAGTCTGCCCAATTCCGCCATCGCAACAAATACATAGCCCACTACCGCGAGCCCCCAGGGCAGAATATTCAGCGAGTGACGCCACCAACCTGGCGCAATCGGCACAATCTCCGTGCGCCCCGTCAGGTACCAGAGCAGACCGAAAACAGCAAACAGCGCCGGTTCTATCCCGCTGCCTAATGTCAAAATGCGACTGGCGCCAAGTCCGCCAAACGTACCGGCGCTGTCCAGTCCCGCCAGTCCCACCCAGAATCGCTCCAACGCCAGCAAGAAAAACACAGTCAACACGTCGTGCGGCCAGTTGAACGGCACGCTGCCTCCCCACGGGATGTAGACCACGACCACCGCCATCGCTCCAAACGTGACGGCAGGCGCCATTTGCATGACCCATGAGCTGAACTCCGGTACGAGTGTTTCCTTTCTCCATAATTTACTTAGCGTCCAGTACCCCTGCCAAATGGACGGGCCTTGTCGTCCTTGCATACGGGCTTTTACCGTTTGCGCAATCCCCACGTACAACGGCGCCAACAATACGGCGAGCGCCATCCCCACGATTTGAACTCCCCACAGTTCCACAGTTAACCATCCCATCCACATCAGTGTGCCATCAACAGCAATATCGCGATCGTAGCCAGCAAATACACCAAATACAGCCGCACGGGGCCTGCCTGAAGTTTTGTACTCCATTGCGAGAACCGCCACATCAAGCGATAGCCAGGGCGATAAAGGTAGCGCTCCCAAATCGGACTCGTCCCCCCCTCATACAGAAGGCGATCGGGAAAGTACTTTGCGTTTGCGCCCACACGTTCCAATTTTCGATGAGGGCGATAAACGAAGGCCAGCGTAGTACGCACGGCTTTCGTAAACGACGAGGAGGTAAACTGCATGGACGCGTCAGGGACACGCCCGCAACTCCAGCGCGGCGCCCTGCGCACGTCCCAGGCACGCGACCAGACCGCCGCGACCGCGATGACCATAATGAGAAGCAGCGCCGTCAGCGAGGCGTGCGTTGGCGCATAGGCGGCGATGTTAGCCGTCGCCAAGTTCGGCTCCAAACCCGTGATGACTTTGATGATCAGATCGGGCACAACGCCAAGCGCCAGGCAAAGCAGCGCCAACGCGAGAATCGGCCAGGTGATGCTGCGAGGAAGCGGCGTATGGTGAACGGGTTCGCGCGGTTCGCCGAGAAACACGACGCCAGACGCCTTCACGAAACACATCCCTGCCAACGCGCTCGTCATTGCCAGAATGAGCGCCACAACGAGCGCAAACACTGTCCACCACCCGGTGGATCCACTGCCAAACGCCAGCAGTCCCCGAAACGTCAGCCATTCGCTGATGAAGCCATTGAACGGCGGTAGTGCGCTAATGGCCATGGAGCCAGCCAGAAACCCTAAGGCAACCCCCGGTATCGTGCGAATCAAACCGCCCAGGCGATTGACATCCAGCGTTCCCGTATGCTGTTCAACGGCGCCCGCCGCCAGGAACAACTGGCTTTTGAACACCGCGTGGTTCAAGGTGTGGTACAGCGCCGCAATCGCCCCTACCGTTTCAAGAACAGGTCGATTCCAGTCGACTCCAAGCGCCATAACGCCAAGTCCGAGAAAGATGATGCCAATGTTTTCGATGCTGTGA
>JAJZCL010000128.1 GCA_021846165.1 Bacillota bacterium
GATCTGAGCGACTTCAACAACTGCGACGCCGTCCAGCCCGGCTTCGCGTGAACATATAGGCTGGTGCGCTGGCGCTCGTTTAACTTTTTTTTCAATTTGCGAACATAGTGTTCGTCATCGTCAGTCGCGTCGAGGCCATATGTAATCGAATCCCCGAGAGCCAAGTAAATCATACTCCACCATACCCCTTGTTCAGGTGTCTGATGGATAATTGATGTACACCGCCTTTACGGCGTCACGACGGGCGCCCGCTTTGCCACACTTGCTCGCAAAGATAGGCGGCAGCGCGATCAAGGTCGGTGGCGTCCACCACCACTTCCGGTCGACCGTACTCGCCTTGCGCGTGCTGGTAGCGCGGATCATAGTACTCTTCCAGCAACGCCGCAATCATGGGGGCATAAGCACGCATTTTCATCCACTCCGCGACACGCTTTCGCAAGTCGGGACTGAACCGGTTCTGGATAAATGCGATGGCTCGCTCCACCGCCTGATGCAGCGCCTCGCCGTCCGCCAATGCATACTGTTCGAGAGTCCGCTGTACGCGCACAGTCAGCGGCGCCGCCAATTCCACGTGCAACGCCGTGCGTTTGGCTTCATACAAAAAATCCGGCATGGTTGCGTGCCCGATGCGTTTGCTTTCCGCTTCCATCATCAAATAGGGCCGTCCCCGTACTACTTCTAACGTTTCCAGCAGCACCGCATCAAACTGCCGCTGATTGGCTGGTTTTAAGCCGATTCCCCCAAACACCGAGCCGCGGTGGCGCGCCAACCGTTCCAGGTCGAGTACCGGTTCGCCCAGATCGGCAAGCCTGCGCAGAAGCGTGGTTTTGCCAACCCCTGTCATCCCGTGAATCACGATGAGCGGCGGAATGTCAGTCGGCGCCATGGTTGCGAGCCGTTCCGTGACATACTGGCGATACCCGCGATAACCGCCCGTCAAGCGAACCGCGCGAATTCCCATCAGCTCAAGCACGGTCACCACCGACCGACTCCGCATACCACCCCGCCAACAATAAATCGCGGCGACGCGATCCGCCGCCTCATCCGCAATTTGTTTGACGATTTCCGGGAGTTTGCGTGATGCAATCCCTAACCCCAACCACCTAGCCTGCACAGGGTTGACCTGCTTGTACACCGTACCGATTTGCGCCCGCTCTTCATTATTAAATAACGGAATATTGATGGCGCCTGGAATGCTCGATTCGGTAAACTCACTCTCCGAACGCACGTCGATCCACGTCAAGTCTTGACGGTCTTTCAGTTCTTTGTAGGTCGCTTCCACCAGCATCGTCCTTGTTCACTCACCACCCTTTACCTCTTATATCACCGTCATGCCAAACAGCGATGCCGCCAATTCTACCGTCAACAAACCCGTTTTGTTGTGTTCATCAAGGATGGGGTTGACCTCCACGAAATCGACGGACGTGACGCAATTGGCCGCCGCCAGCACCTCCATCGCCAGGTGGCTTTCCCTGTAAGTAAAGCCTCCGTTAACCGGAGTGCCGACGCCCGGCGCAAACATCGGGTCGATCCCGTCCAGATCGACACTGAGGTGAACCCCTGCCGTCCCATTGCTGGCAAGTTGCACCGCCTTGTGCATCACCGCGCCCATTCCGAGTTCATCCACATCCTGCATGGTGAACACGTGAATGCCCGTTTCGCGAATCAACCGCCGCTCGTCGCGGTCAATCGAGCGCACGCCCACCAACACCACATTCTCCGGTTTCAGTTTGGGGTGAATTCCCCCTAGGTGTGTCAAATCCTGATGACCCAATCCAACCGATACAGCCAGCGGCATGCCGTGGATGTTGCCGCTCGGCGACGTGTCGGGCGTATTCATGTCGCCGTGCGCATCAAACCAAATGCACCCCAAATTCCCGAGCGCCTCGGCCGCGCCAGCAATGCTGCCAATCGCGACGCTGTGGTCACCACCAAGAACAATCGGCGTGTGATCATGGCGAAGCGCATCGCGCACCCATTCGCGCAGTTCATCACAAACCGACACCACCTGCTCCAGGTACTTGACCTTCGCCGACCCCACAAACCGAGATTCCGCAGGCGGCACGTCGATATTGCCCACATCCTCGATTTCATAACCCAAATCCCGCATTTTTTCAGACAGCCCCGCATAACGGATTGCGCTCGGCCCCATGTCGACACCGCGCCGACCCTGCCCTAAATCGGACGGAACACCGATCACCCGCAACTTCTTCCGCTTTGTTTGTGTCAATTTCGCCACTTCCTTCGTGATCATTACCACCAAGTTCCCATCCACTCATACCTATGCTTCACGCTGGGAACAACGAATATGCGCCCACATCAACCGTGCCGATACGCCAACCCCAGCAAAACGGGAGTGATCCCCGTTTCAATATTGGCCGCGATGAACAGCAGGATCGTCACAATCACAAGCGTTGGCAGGAGGTCTTTCCCCAACCTGCGCCAACTGCCCTCACCCTGTCGATGCCCAAGCGACCGAAAAATCAGTAAGCCAACCCGCATGCCAAACGCGCTGGCGAGCAGATAAGCCGGAATCTCGAAAATGCCGTGCGGCAAGATTCCCGCCGCAAACAACAGGAACGGGTTGAGGTGTGTCGTCTGATACGTGATCACAAGGATGTACCCAACGAGCGCACCGTTGGCCAGCACAAAAATGATCGGCAGAACGCCAAACAGGATGCCTCCGATCATCATCGCCACACTGGTAGA
>JAJZCL010000041.1 GCA_021846165.1 Bacillota bacterium
AATGCGCATTCTCCCCGGAAAGCGCCCAATTGTATGCCCATTTTGGCGTCCCTGCGGCTTGATACAGTCGTGAACGTTGCTGGTTATTCGGTGCGAGTTCGACTTTGAAGGTTTTCATCATCTAATCACCTCATATATACATTATACATTCATCTGCATTCAATTGCAATGTTATGAATGTGAATGTATAATACTGTCGAGGTGATTTTCGTGTCAGAAAACCGTGGGTTAAAAAACCGTCGAGCGTTCTCGAATGCCATTGATAAAGAGTTGTTCGAAGCATTTGAGCAACTTCAAAAACAAACTAGGATTCCAAAATCTAAATTGCTTGATGAGGCAATTCAGATGTTGATCGAAAAGTACAAACCTATAAGAAATGATTAACTTTGCGCGATTTCTTATAAGTTATTTCCAACTGTTAATCACCTCCTTCTATGCTGAGCGTATAACAAATTACAGACTACTACCATTGAACACGAGAATGATTCGTTTGCGGATCACAAATTATGAATTTTTTTAGTCAGTTTGTAATAGACCCGCTCCGCAAAGTCGATTGGCGCGTCTGTGGGCAGCACGGGTTCCTGCATGATAATGTCAACGTAGGCAGAAAAAGCAACCTTCGCCTGATCGTAAGTGATGAATTCCAGCGGCGTGGAGGTGAACGCTTCTTCCGGATCAAACACGTAGACCTCGAATCCATCCTCTTTGCGGTGTAGATCGATGTCAAACGTTCTTAGTTCGCCTTCAATCGCTTTGCCGATGACCACTCGTTCCACCAGGGTGCGCGCGTTGCGCATACCGCCACCTCCCCATCGTCGTTCCCATACAGTATACCATGCGGCATAAGCCGCGTTCGTGACGCACTCTGCCAAATCAAGTATACTCCTAATAGCATGAAGAGAAGGGGCGAATCGCGATGCAAATTCACCTTGCAATGAATCCCGTCCCGGTGGCCGCTGTGCTGCGCTTTAGCGGTGACGGTCAAGACGGTGTTCCTGACACGAGTCTGGCCGAATGGCAGACGGAAGCCGCCGCCGTCAGCGTGTACCGTGATCGGCAGCCGGTTCTGTTGGTGGTCGGTCTTGGCGATACAAGCAAAGTCGATGCTGATACGCTGCGCAAGGCAGCAGGCACCGCGCTGCGGCGGGTGGAAAAGGAGGCGCTTGCGTCCGTCCTCGTATACCTGCCCGGCGTACTTGACGAAGAACGGGAAATTGAGGCGTTGACGGAAGGGATGCTGCTTGGCGCGTACAAGTTTGATCGGTACAAGGCCAAAGCCAAGTCGGCCGTGTTGCAGGACGTGTACCTGCTCGCCAAGGCCGATCATTCTGCGGCGCTGACCAAAGCAACTGCGTTCGCGGGCGCGACTAATTTGGCGCGGGATCTGGCCAACGAGCCGCCGAACGTGTTGCGCCCGGCAACACTTGCGGAGTTTGCGCAGCGTCACTTTGCCGACTCAAACGTCGAGGTGACCGTCTGGGACGAAGCCCGGCTGCTGGAAGAACGCATGATGGGACTTTACGCCGTCGGCAAGGGCAGCACGCACCCGCCGCGTTATGTCGAACTGCGCTATCAAACGGACGCCACGCTCCCGCTGGTGGCGCTCGTTGGCAAGGGTTTGACCTTTGACGCGGGCGGAATCAGTCTGAAAAGCGGTCGCGATATCAGCGACATGCGTATGGATATGGCGGGTGCCGCCGCTGTGATTGGCGCGTTTGCCGCGCTCGTGACAACGGGTGCCAAGTGCAATGTCGTGGGGCTGATTGTTGCAGCGGAGAACCTCCCGGACGGGTCAGCCATGCTCCCCGGCGAGTTGATCCAGTACCGCAACGGTGTGTCGGTGCAAGTCGCCAACACGGATGCGGAAGGCCGCTTGGCGCTTGCCGACGCGCTGATCCGTGCGCACGAACTCGGCGCAAAGTATGTGATCGACATCGCCACGCTCACCGGCGCTGCCGCCAATGCCCTTGGCACCAAATACGCGGCGGTGTTCGGGCAAAAGCAACTGGTCGACCAGTTGTGCGAATTGGGCGAGGCCACGGGTGATTTTCTCTGGCCGCTGCCGTTGCCGCCCGAGTACGAAAGCCAGTTGAAGAGCGACTATGCCGACATCACAAACATTGGCAAAGGCAAGGGCGGGGCGATCACGGCCGCCTTGTTTCTGCGGCACTTTGTGGATGACGGCCAGGCGTGGGCGCACATTGACATCGCGGGGCCGATGGAGGCGGAGCGCACTGAGGGCTACTCGCCAGCAGGGGCGACGGGATTCGGCGTGCGCGTGATGGCGGAGTTTGTGGTACACTATTCTTCCCGAGACGAGTGAAATGATGGGTCGGGAATGGAAACGCACTGTCCACTACCCATAGTTTGCTGAAATGACCACAAATTTTTACTGCCTTTACAGCAGGTTTTCCGTTATACTGGGGTCAGTGCAATAAGGGTTCAAGCAAGCGAATGCCCCCTAATCAGGTTGGTTTACCGCAGGGGGCATTCCTTGTGATCTTAGGGAAAAGGCAGGGTTTCCCCATGTTATACGGTCTGGTTACCGATCAGAGCCGCAAGTCCAGAGCCGCGCGCGCGGCATTTGATGCGATCCGGAGCAAGGGTCGGGCGGTCGCGGCGCCGGAAACCGACAAGGTGCTTGATTTTTCCGTCAAAAGCGGGTTTCGGGTGCCAGTGGAAGAACGGTCGCGCATACTTAAGCTGCGTTTGCATGATGAACACATGAGTCCGTACTTTAAAACCAACATGAACCTGTTTCACTTGTTGATGATGGATGAAAAGACTGAAATTTACATATATCAGGCGGAAATCGGCATTTTGTTCGTTTTCGAAGGGCTGCCCAACAATCCGCAACCGTTTGGTGTGAGCGGTCACGACATGCGATAGCGGATATTGCGCAGAGCGGTTGACCGCACAAAGGCGAATCCCACAAGCCACATCAGGTACGCGATGAGCAGCAGGTTGGCGAAAAACCCTTGTGCCATCGCAAACGTGTCGTAAAGTCCGTGCAAAAAGGCGGGAATCAGGTACGCCCAACGCAGCGGCGCATGATGGTAGCGGCTTTGGCTGAACAGGCTGCCCATCACCGCGCCAAACGCCGCGTGTGCCGGAACGGCGGTGAACGCCCTCACAAATGCGGTCGTCAGGCCGTAACTCGTTACGTACAGGTAGTTTTCCACGAGCGCAAACCCCATGCCGATGGCGACCGCATACACGATGTGGTCGTAAGGTTCGTCCACCCATTTTTGCTTGTACACAAACCGATAGAAGATCAGCGCCTTCCCTCCTTCTTCCACCGCGCCAGCGACAAAAAAGGCGGTAAAGAGGGCGCCTAAGAAAGGGATCGAAGGCGCAAACGAAGTGCTGTACGCATTCAGCAATGCCCGTTCCGCAAGCCCGATCGGCAGCACGACTAGCGCGCCCAGAAGCACGAGCCGCCAGACGTGGCGGGGCGGTTCTTTGTGGCGATCATACGCGTAGACGACGAGCAGGATCGCAATGGCCGGCACAATAGCGGCGATCAGATAGATCAGCACGGTGATTCCTCCTTTTGTCTTCATAAGGTTCACCGGCCACGTCCAGATCATGCGGGAGCGTGACAGCGCCCACTATTTTGGCACATGAACCGCCACAGGCGGGGGTACACTGCCTCTATAGGTCAAGTCCTGTGCCAAAGGAGTGCGTAAAATGACGTGGATCTATGAGGCGCGGCTGTACGATTCTCGTTCCGTGGCCAACTACGTGGCCATGTGCGTGCGCGACGATCAGGTCCTGCGCGGGCAACTCAAACCCTTAGTGCAGATTTACAGAACGCGAAAAGGGAATTACGGCGTTCGGTACCAGCCCTCTGGTGCTTATTAAACTTTGAGGAGCCCCATTGAACGTGATATGATGAACATAAAGGGGCCGTGAGAACATGTCGACACTGAGTTTTGTCTTTTGCAAAAAAAATCTCGAACTCTATACCCAGCCAGTTTATGATTTGTTGAAGCAGGAGTACCCTGATCTTGCGATCGAAGTGAAGGACTGCGTGGGGGCGGAACACTGTGGACTGTGTGCCGATGTTCCGTTTGTCATGCGCAATAACGCGGTCGTCGCGGGACGCGATCCGCGCGACCTTTACGATAAGCTTGCGCGTGGCCTGGAGTACCTAACCAAGGATCCGCTCCCGGGAACGATCACGTACCCATCCGAGGTTCAAGGGAATCAATAGACGTTTGTTGTAGCCTTCGACCATCCCCTGCGAATATGGTGTGGTATCCGTATTTTGCGAGGTGGATGGTTTTGTTGCGTAATCAAAAGAAAAAGCGCCTGCGCACAAGGCGTGTGGGTCGTCGTCAGCCAATGGTGAGTGCGAACGGGCAACTGGATGTGGTCGGCATCGTCGACCGCTATAAGGATGCGGTCGTCAATATTGAGGTGGCGCAAGCCAAAAGCCAAAGCCCGCAAGCCCTGCCGTTTCCCTTTAATTTGCCAATGTTCAACACCCCGGACTTGCAACCGCGGGCGGTAAACATTGGTACGGGGTTTATTTTTGACAAACGCGGCTATATTTTGACCAATGAACACGTGATACACGGCGCGTCGCAGGTACATGTCAAGCTGTTCGGCAAAAAAAAGGTGATCCCCGCCAGTGTGGTAGGCACGCACTACCACCACGACCTGGCGGTGATCAAGGTGACGCTTCCGCATGAGGTGCCGATTTTGCAGCTTGGCGATTCGAGCGATGTGAAGGTTGGTGAGTGGGTGATTGCAATCGGGAATCCGAATGTGCAATTTGCCACGAAAACGGGGGGATTGGCGTGGAGGTGTTTGGGGACGACGCGACCATTCGTTTGCGCCCGCACTCTTTACTGTTGGGCGGGGCTAAGCGGTATGCGACGTTTGATCGCACGGGGCGGCTGCTGTTCTTGACGACGCTAGGCGGCGCGGTGCGGCGCGGACTTGACCATCGCATGGTGGAATCTAAGGATGGCGCGGACGGCAGGGTGTTTCGCGAGCTTGGCGCTGCAGAGAAATGGGAACTGGTGGACGGTGTGCGCCGTGCCGTGTTGCGTTATCGGGATGCTCATCCTCGTGATCTGGGGGAGCGAGAGCGCGCGTGGCTGGTGCGCATTGCCGCCTGGACGCCCGCAAAGCTGGAGCAGGACGAGGCGGATTTTCACCGTGTGTATAAGCCGATCAGCATCTTGCCTCCGGATCAGTACCGTTCGCTGGTTGTGCAAGTGACCGAAGGGTGTTCTTATAACCGCTGCTTGTTTTGCGATTTTTATCGGGATCGACCGTTTCACATCAAATCTGAGCATGAACTTACCTCACACGTGGCGGGGTTACGCGAATGGTTCGGCGAACGGATGGCGGATCGTTCCGGCGTTTTTTTGGGCGACGGCAACGCTCTTACCGTTCCCACTGACCGCCTACTGAGGATGATCGCGCATTTGCGGGCGGCATTGCCCGCGTCGCTGTTTGCAGGCGGAATTGCCACGTTTATGGATACGTTCAGCCTAGAGCGTAAGTCGGAATGGGAATTGTCCGCCGTGTGCGCCGCGGGTCTAGACACCGTCTATGTGGGGTTTGAAACGGGTGCCGACGACTTGCGGCGTTTCTTGCGAAAGCAGGGCACGGCGCAAGAAGCGCTTGCGGCGATGACGGCGCTAAAACAAGCGGGCTTTCGGCTCGGGGTGATTGTGCTTGTGGGGGCGGGGGGCGTCAGGTATGCGAGCGCTCATGCAAAAGCGACGAAGGACGCATTGGCAACGTTGCCATTAACCCGTGGTGACCTGATCTACCTCTCGCCGTTCGTGGAGCCAAGGCAAACCCATTATCGGGAGGCGCTCGCGGCGGCGGGGATTGAAGCGCTTTCGCCGCAAGCGCTGCGGGCGCAATATGAAACACTGCGCGCAAACCTGGTCGCGCACCATCCAGACGTGAAAGTGACGCTGTATTCGCTGGGTCAACACCTGTATTGATCGCCCGCGCGTTACGTGGAGTAGCGGAGCGAGCGCTTGTCAATCTGCATTCCGCAGCTTCCTTCCTCGCCGAACAGATTTTTTCGGACGACGAAGCGGCCACTTCGCACCGTTTGGGTTTCCTCTTCCCACGTCAGAAAAATATGCACGTCTGCCACCGCAACGGTGGGGTCAAACGCCTCGTCCATCCTGTTGTCGTACGCGGCGGTTAGTACGGCTGTGCCGAGCTGGCGCGCGATATGGTGCATCTGGTAAAGCGCCCACTCTAATCTTTGCAAGCGGGTCAGCGTGATCTTGGCTTCGCTGTCGTCCGGGTACAGCCGTTCAATCGGATCGAGGATGACACACGGTGCCCTGTCAATCTTGTGCATGGTTTGCTCGATCATGGCGACCACATCCGAAATGGTGGTTTCGGGCGTGAGTTCCACCGTCCACAGGTTGTTTGCCAGGTGCTTGTACGTATCGCTGGCTTTTTTGACCTGCTCTTCCTCCGCTTGTCCTGTCAGCACCTCGTGCATCGACAGGTTGAGGATTTGCGCAATCGACATGGACCACAGGTGGTAGGCTGACGTGTCGTAGGAAAAATAGATGACGGGCACGTCTTGTGTCGCCAGTTGGTCGCCAAGCTGGCGCAAAAACGCGGTTTTGCCCCCTTCCAGGCGGCTGCTGACCACGTACAACCCCGCATGCAAACCGCCGTTCAACAACTGATCGAGCGCGTCCAACCCCGTGGTTAACCCCGTGTTCATGTGGCGTTTGCGCTTGCCGAATTCCTCCATAAACGCGTCAAAGTAGTGGGAATCGGCGGGCTGGCCGGTCGACAGGCTGGATTGAACGGCTTGTTGCAAAAGGGTTTGAAAGATGGCAAAGGCGTTTTCCTTGTGGGCAAACAAGTCGTTGACGTCTTTCACGCCAGGCGGCAGTCCGACCGCGAAAATGTGCGTCGCAAGCGGTTTCAGGAGTTGCGCGATGCGAACCGTTTCGCGGCGTCCCGCTTCATCGTTGGAAAGGCAGATGAACACTTGTTTGTTGGCGAAGTAGGGGGCGTGGTTGTCTGTGAATTGAAAGCAGTCAGGCACCGCGACAGCGGGGATTTCCTGCTGGATCAGCGAAAGGGCGTCGAACAGCCCGCCTGTGAGTACCACCGTATCCGTGTCTTTCAAGTGCTGCGCACCAAACAGCGCCGCGCTGTAATTCGTCAGCGATTTGTATTTTGGCAAGCGGTCGTCCATGGCGCGTCCGACGATATCGACGACTTTGCCGTCCTGATTGCGGATGGGAATCGTGACCCGCCCCACCATCATGCCGGTGCTGAGCCGACTAGAAACAAATCCGATCACATTCGGTTCCGATCCGATATTGAACTGTTTGGCCGCGGCTTCTACAATTCCTCGTTTTTTTAAATATGCGATGCTGTTTTCGTCAAGGTGTTCGGCAAAAAAAACAGCGAGTTCCTCAAGTTGTTCGCGAAACGAAAAAGCTTCAGGTAGTGAAGACACAGGTGACTCATCTCCTTTCTATCTGTCTATCAGTATACCATGATCGCTCAAAACCGCTTACAAGGACATGAAGGAACTGCATAGGCTGATAGGGGAGGGGTGAACATGAAGGTTCAGCGAGTAACGGTTGTCGAGGTGCGCTACGGGGAGTGTGAACTGGCTGATGTCTTGCGTCAACTCTCGCTCTTGCGGCGCACAAAAGAAAGGCGGAACGAGGCATGCCCGTCTGCGCCATCTACGCCCGAGTGAGTGACGAGTTGCAGGTGCGGGGCGAGTCGGTAGCGCACCAGGTTTCGTTCATGCGCGAATTTGCGCGTCGGAAATCGCGTCAGGGAGAGGAAGAGTGGCTGACGCCGGAGGCGTTGGTGTTTCGCGATGAAGGGATCTCCGGCACCACGATGGCGAAACGACCCGCCGTGCTTGCACTGCTTGCACAGGCACGCGCGGGGGTGTTTGGCGTCGTCTTGTTCAAGGGGATCTCTCGTTTTGCCCGCGACACGGTCGACGCGCTCGTTATGCTGCGCACATTGCAAGCGTATGGCCTGCGCGTGATCTCATTCGAGGAGAACTACGACAGCGCGAAAGAAAGCGCCGAATTGATTTTTACCATGCACTCTGCCGTCGCGCAGTATGAATCGGAGAAAATCGGGATTCGCGTACGCATGGGCAATTATGAAAAGGCGCGCGCGGGCAAGTGGTCGGGGCGCGTGCCGGATGGGTACCGTCTGGATTCTGTCAGCAAACGGCTCGTGATGGAGCCGACACGGGCGGCGGTGATCCAGCGCGTATTTGCGTATGCCGAAGAAGGTGAGGAGTGTGGCCGGATTGCGGTGCGGCTCAACGAAGCAGGCGTGAAGACATCGGCAGGGCGGATGTGGACGGCGCTCAAGGTGGAGCGAATTGTCCGCAATCCGGTGTACATGGGCGATGTCCTGTATGGGCGCAGCCTGCGCAAACCTGCGCCCCCCACCCCTGACGACCCGTTGACGAGGCGTTACCACGTCTGTGCCAACACGGATGAGGGTTCTGTCGCCCGCGTCGAGGGGGCGCACCCTGCGCTCGTGGAGCGGGCGACGTTCGCGCGGATTCAGGCGCTGTTGCGGCGCGGCAAAGGCCCTGGACGGATAGGCTTAGTGAGGGCGCTTGGCGGCTTTTTTTACTGCGCGTGTGGAGAGGTGATGAAGCTGAAAATCGGTGGGAAAGGGGTGGCGTATTACAGGTGCGCGGCGAGAAACGGCGCGCGCGCGGGGTGCCAACAACCGTACTTGCGGGCGGACGCCGTGGAAGCGGCGGTGACGGTGGCGCTATTGCGTGATTTGGACATCGCTGTCGCGGCAAACGCGGATGCGTTGCCTTCAGAGTTGCGGGAAGAGGTGGAATGCTTGCACAATCAGGCCGAGCCTGCGATAGAATTGCTTGCCGCGCTCGTGCAGCGGGTTGACGTGCGCAGTTCCGCCGCGCCGTATTCGCTGCTTGTCACCTATCGTTTTCGCTAAATGACACAAACGGGAATCCGCTTGGTCTCGACCACTCGGTGACGGTCGGGATCATCAGCGCCAAGGAGCGACCCATGGAGATCGGGGATCGCTCCTACCCTCACCTTTTGCAGACGGATGCCGCGATCAACCGGGGCAATTCGGGCGGACCGCTGATCAACATGCGCGGCGAGGTGATCGGGATCAACACAGCGGTCAGTCAAAGTTCGCAAGGCATTGGGTTTGCCATTGCCATCGACGTGGTCAAGTCGGCGTTGAAATCGATCATGGGACAGGCATGATCAAAAACCTTAGGGATTGCATTATTATTCATCTCAAAGTATAATAGTATCGCTAAGGTGTGCATTTTGCGATCGTTCTCGTTTGGCGGAGAGGTATCCCATCGGGCTACGCTTCTTCGCTTTTGTTGTATCAATTGATAGGGAGTGGTTAACCGTGCCTTTTTTAGAGAGAGACGAGCACGATGCATGCGGGATAGTCGCCTGGATTGAAAAGTCGGGGGAAGCGACGAAGAACAATGTGGAGCGAGTGTTGACGGCTCTCGACCAGATGCGTCATAGAGCGGGCTTTGTGGAGAATGAAGGCGATGGGTGCGGGATTTTGATGGATTTGCCGCGCGCAATATGGGTCGAGGTGTTGGAAGAACGCGGGATGGATCCGCAACTGGCGTGGTCGCCGCGTTTTGCGGTGGCTCATCTCGTGGTGACGGCGGAGATGGAGAGGCCGTCTACCGAAGTGGTCGAACCGTTTCGCGCACTGGCGATGGCGCACGGGTTGCGCGTGATTGCGGTGCGTCAGGACGAAGTGGACGAGCGGGTGTTGGGGCCTGGCGGCGCGGCGGAGCAAATTCACTTTTTCCAGTTTGGACTGCTGGCGAACGTAGACGCGGCGCAAGAGCAGGTCGGCGCTGCCTGTTACCACCTGCATTTGGCGGTGGAAGCGCAGTTGCAAGTGCATGTCGCGTCCTTGTCTAATGCCACGGTCGTGTACAAGGTGCGTGGCGATAGCCATGTGTTGCGTAGCTACTTCCGTGACCTTCATCACCCTGGGCTGAAGAGCAAGGCAACCGTCGGGCACAACCGTTACTCGACGAACACGACGACGTCGTCGGAGCGTGTGCAGCCGTTTACGCTGCTTGGTCATAACGGCGAACTGAATACGATTCACAGGCTGCGTGAGGAAAGCCGCATGCTCGATATTCCCACCGTACCGGGGGGAAGCGACTCGCAGGATCTGAACCGCTTCGTTGAGGGTTTGATTTACGATTACGGGTACTCGCTGGCGGAAGCCTTGGAAGTGGCGTTTCCGCCGATCGTGAACGAAGTCAAGAAAATGAGCGATCACTTGCAGGATCTGTACATGTTTTTACGCTCCTTGTGGGGACCGTTTGCGCAAGGGCCGGCTGGTATTGTGTCGCGCTCAGCAACGGAGGCGATTTTTTCCGTGGATGCGCTCGGACTCAGGCCGCTTTGGCAGGTGGAGACGGAATCCAGCTATGTGTTCAGTTCCGAACAGGGGGTCGTGGCGCTCATCGATATGGTGGCGGATCCTCGGCCACTCGCGCCAGGGGAAAAAGTCCTGGTCGAATTGCTTGAAAACTCGGACAGCGTCCTCCACACGTACACGGAGGCGCAGGAACTGATCTATGGTCGGATGCAAACACGCTACGCGTTCTTGAACTACCGTCAGCACAGCCTATCGTACGGCGGCGCGGCAGCGCTTGGTGATGTGCATTTGCCTGTGGAGCGCGATGGCGCAAAGCGGCGCCAGCAGCGCCTCGGCGCTTTCGGATGGGATCAGGACGACCTGCGGATTCTCGAACACCAGGCGACGATGGGGGCGGAGCCGATCAAGTCGCTCGGGTTCGACGGACCGCTTGCCGTACTTTCTGAATATGGGCAGAACATTTCTGATTATTTGAAGGAAACCGTCGCCGTGGTCACCAACCCAGCGATTGATCGGGAGCGGGAGGTCGAACACTTTTCCACGCGGACCATCCTCGGTAGAAGGCCCAACCTGCGCACCACGGAATCCAAGTTTCGGCACTTGGAGATCCAGAGTCCGCTGCTGCTGGGCGGTCACCCTACGGATGAGCGGGATCGCTACCGTTCGACCGCATTAAAAATGGGTACCCAGCTTTTCGAGGACGTTCTCAGCTACTTTGCCGTCAACCGCGAGGCGGTGGCGGAAATTTATCCGCGCATCGAGACCGGGGAGACGGTGCAGGCGGCGCTCGACCGCTTGCGGGGCGAAGTGGTTGCGGCGATTAACGAGGGCGCGGTGCTGATCGTGCTTGACGATCAGTTATCGTTTGCAAAAGGGTACTCATGGCTCGATCCAGCGTTTGCGGTGAGCGTGACGCACTTGACGCTGCGCGACATGCGCGATGAGGCGGGAGAAAGCCTGCGCAGAAAGTGCAGCCTCATCCTGCGTTCTGGCGCCATCCGCAACCTGCACGACATGGCGGTGATGGTGGGGCTTGGCGCGGACGCGCTGAATCCGTACCTGTACTTTGACACGGCGTTTGAGTATGACGGATACAAGGGCGTGGAAAATGCATACCTGGCGCTGACCAAAGGGCTGGAAAAGGTGATTTCCACCCTCGGCATCCATGAGTTGCGCGGCTATGACCGTTTGTTCAGCGCCATCGGGTTGGACAGTGAGGTCGCTGAATTATTGGAAATTAAGTCGTTTTTTGATGTGGACGCCAAGGCGGGCGGTTTTGACAGCTTCCTTGCGACCTCACTCCATCGCAGCGCGAGTTTTCATGCCGACAAGTCTGCGCCAGCGCGTCCATACCAGTTGTGGCCAAGGATTTGGAAGGCGGCCAGCGACGCGGCGGCAGGCAAGGCGGAGTATGCGGAATTTGCGGGCAAGTTGGCGGAACTGGAGCGCAAACAGCCGACTTCGCTGCGTCACTTGCTGGACGTTGCAAAAGGCGGCGTCAGCCTGACGCCGGAGCAGGTGGATCTGTCGATTGGCGACCATGCGTTGCCGTTTGTGATCAGTTCGATGAGTTTTGGTTCGCAAAGCGAGACTGCGTTCCGGTCGTATGCGCTGGCGGCGCAGAGCCTCGACATGATCGCGATGAACGGCGAGGGCGGGGAAATCAAGGACATGCTCGGCAAGTTCGCCAAAAACCGCGGCCATCAGGTGGCATCCGGACGGTTTGGCGTCAACGCGGAGTTGTGCAACTCTGCTGATTTACTGGAAATCAAGATCGGACAAGGGGCGAAACCCGGCGAGGGCGGGCACCTGCCTGGCTCCAAGGTGTCGCTCAAGGTGGCCAACGCGAGAAACGCGCGCCAGGGCACGGATTTGATCTCTCCCTCGAATAACCACGACATTTATTCGATTGAAGACCTGGCGCAGATGGTGGACGAACTCAAGGTGGTCAACCCTCGTGCGCGCGTGGCGGTCAAGGTGCCAGTCGTGCCGAACATCGGCACGATTGCGGTGGGGATTGCGAAGGCGGGCGCCGATGTGATCTCGCTCAGCGGGTTTGACGGCGGTACGGGCGCGGCGCGGTCGCACGCGATCAAAAACGTCGGGTTGCCGGTGGAGATCGGGGTCAAGCTGGCGCACGAGGCACTGATTGATGCGGGCTTGCGCAATCAGGTCGAGATTTGGGGCGATGGCGGCGTGAAGGGCGGCGCGGATGTGGTGAAGCTGACGTTGCTTGGCGCTAACCGGGTCGGATTTGGCACGATGGCGATGATCGCGATCGGCTGTACGAGTTGCCGTGGTTGCCACAAGGACACCTGTCACGTCGGGATCGCCACGCAAATTGAAACGCCGGAGCAGGCGGCGGCGCATGGCCTAAAGGCGTTTGTGCCGCGGCAAATCGACACGGCAGTGGCGAATCTGGAACGGTTTTTTCAGGGGGTTGCGGAAGAGGTGCGCGGCATTGTCGCGGCGCTGGGCGCGACCTCGTTGCAGGAGCTTGTCGGCAAGTCTTCGCTGCTCACGCAAACCAGAGGGTTGGATCAAGTCGACCTGAGGGATCTGATCGTCACCCATTCAAAGCGTTCTTATCGTTATGCCGACTTTTCGCATCGTCCTAGCACCGTGGGCGTGGAGTCGTTGACGGCTCAGCTCGGTGAACAGGCGGTGTCGACCATCGCGGCGGGCGGCGAGTCGATGACGTTCGGCGCGGATCAGGTTCACTCGGGCGAGCGTGTGATCGGTGGCATGATCTCCGGTTCTGTCGTGCGCGCTGTGATTCGCGACCGTAAAAACGGCCTGCGCAAGGCATCCGTCCGCTTGCTCAGCGGGTCTGTCGTCGGCAACGGCTTTGCGGCTTACAATGCGACAGGCGTACACCTGCGGGTGGAGGGCGGTGCGCAGGACGGCGTTGGCAAATCCGCGCTCGGCGGCAAAGTGATCGTGATGAAAGGGCAAAACAAGAACGGTGAACGAGTGAACGGCAGCGTGGGCAAAGGACTTGCGTACGGGGCGCAGCGGGGGCTGTTCATCGTTCAGGGCGATGCTGACTCGCGCGCGGGGATTCGCTTGTCGGGCGCCGATGTGGTGATCGGCGGAGAAGTGACGCAACCGCTGGCCGATGAACGGGGTGCGGTCGCCACGCGGGCGAATATTAAGGGGTTCGCGTTTGAGTACATGACGGGCGGTCGGGCGCTGGTGATGGGTGATCCGGGGCCTTGGATCTGCTCGGGCATGACGGGCGGTGTGGTGTACCTTCGCCTTAACCTGAATATGGGACTGAACGCGGACGCGCTGCGTCGTCGCCTCGCCAAAGGGGCAAAGGTGTCGCTGGTGCCGCTTAATTCGACAGGCATTCATGACGTGAAGGAACTGCTTACGCACTATCAAAAGGAACTTGTGCGCTCAGGCCAGCAAGGCGAGGCGCAACGGTTGCAGCACCTGATTGATCAACCGGAAGAACACTTTATGCGCGTGATTCCAGGGATTGTGCAGACGGATCAGGAGGTCGCGACCGAGTGATCAGGCTTTAGCTAATTATGCAGGCGTGCCGATGGGTGCGCCTGTTTTTTCATGATCAAACCGCATTATCGGATGGAGTCTATGGCGAGGTGTGCTTTTTTAGGAAAAAATAGCGTTCCTGGTTGGAGTGGTACAGTTCGGACAGCAGGTGGCGGGCGGTTTCCCTTACGCGCTCCCGCTTTGCATCGAGGTTGGCGATCGGTTCCAGCTTGACCTGCGCACCCCGATACGACACACCGTCGCCGAGCAGCTTGTCGAGCGGGAACTTGGTCACCGCCGCGCGCAAAAAGTTGTGGCGGGAGTCCAGACTGTACACTTGATAAGACAGGTTGTCGACGACGATCAACACCCCTTCTGGCGTGAAAAAATAATCCCCTTCCGCTTCCACATGAATGAGATAGGCATGCACCATCGCGACTCCCCCTGACTTTTCATGACTATAGCCTGACTTACGCAAAACTGCAATCCTCTGCACACGTGCAGCGCAACCTGCGTAAGCTGGCCGAAAAGGCAGGAGGGAAAGCATGGACTATCATGATGTCTTGGCGGCTTTCGGCGCGGGCAGCGCCCACCCTGGCGGGTTTCGCGGCACACTCGACGGGCTAGAACAGGTGACGCTGGCGCCTCACGCCCGAGTGCTGGAGGTGGGGTGCGGGACGGGGCGAACGGCGTGCGCGATCGCGGAACGGTTCGGCGTCGAGGTGATTGGCGTCGACCTTCGCGAGGAAATGTTGACGAAGGCGCGGCAACGCGCGGCGGCGTTTGTAGCACCGGTGGTGTTTTTGCACGCAGAGCGCCCAGACCAGCTTGCGTTTGCGGACGCCAGCTTTGATTTGGTCGTCGCAGAGTCAGTCACCATATTCAATCCGATTCCCCCCTTACTGGCGGAGTACTGGCGTGTACTGCGCACTGGCGGTGTGCTGCTTGACACGGAAATGGCGGCATCTTACCCGCTTCCCCCGCCTTTATTGCAGGAGGTGCGGGAGCTATATGGCGCGACGATCGTGCCGACATTAAAAGAATGGAAGCAACTGTTTACGGCGGCGGGGTTTGCGAACGTGCAAACCGTTCGTTCCGGTCCAGTGCGGGAGATCGG
>JAJZCL010000042.1 GCA_021846165.1 Bacillota bacterium
GCGATGACAACGTTCGCCCGCCAGGAAGCGTCGAGTGCAATGGCAAGGGACTGGCAAACCGTGCAAGGTGCGCGCATTCTTCTGGTGGAGGACAACGAAATTAACCAGCAGGTGGCGACGGAAATTCTGGAGCAGGCGGGCGTGACGGTGGAGATCGCGGAGAACGGGGTGCAGGCGATCTCGGCACTGGACGCGCGTATCTATGATGCGGTGCTGATGGACGTGCAGATGCCGGTGATGGACGGGTACGAGGCGACGCGGCGAATCCGGATGGACGCGCGCTTACGGGCGCTCCCGATTATCGCCATGACGGCGAACGCAATGAGCGGGGATCGGGAGAAGAGTCTGGCGGCGGGAATGAACGACTATGTGACGAAGCCGATCAACCCAAGCCAAGTGATGGCAACGCTGGCGAAGTGGGTGCAGCCTGTGCAGTCAAAGAGTAGTGGTATTGCGTGTTCGGCGCAGCGGACGGAACCGACGTCAGTCAGGCAGGCGACGGATAAGCTGGGAGATGAACGTCCGTGGCCGGCACTTCCGGGGATCTCACTGGTTGACGGATTGACGAGGGTAGGGAACAATCGCGATCTGTACCAAAAGCTGCTCGTTCAGTTTCGCGCGAGTAACGAAGGAACCGTGCCAGACATACGCGCTGCGCTTGCGGCGGGGGACTTGCCAACGGCGGCGCGGTTGGCGCACACGGTGAAGGGGGTGGCGGCGAATTTGGGCGCAAAGCGACTGGCGGCGGTGAGCGCTGAGTTGGAGAGTGCGTGGAAGCAGGGGAGAACAGAGGGTGCGGAGGATCTGATTGGGCGTTTGGACGCAGAACTGAGTGTGGTACTGGCCGGGATTCGCGCGTTTGCGGCGGCGCTGGCGAAACCGGAACTAGAGCTGGAACGGAAAGAGGAACAGAGGACGGAAACCGAACTGGATCTGGAACTTGTGCGGCAGCAACTCGCGCAATTGGCGCAGATGTTGGAATTCGGTAGGGTCGATTCGCTGGAAAAGATTGAGGCGCTGGATCGCCAGTTGAGTGGTGGCGAGGTGAAGGTGGAGTGGGAGCGGTTGAAGCAACATGTCGACATGTTTGACATGGATGCCGCCCTTGCAGACTTAAAAGAAATCACAAGATTAACAAATGAACTTTAAAACTCCTTATCCATGCTATACTATTCGTGGTGACTCGTAAAATCGAGGTGAGTGTATGCGGGGCGTCAAGCGCGGATTCTTGCAGTATGGACTGATCGTGGTTCTTTTGTACGTGATTGGCGGTTTGTCGATCGCCAGTGCTGCGCATGCGCAACCCGCCATGATCGGGCTTGCCGTACTCGCCTTTACGTTCGGACTGCGGCACGGCTTTGATGTCGACCACATTGCGGCGATTGACAATACGGTTCGAAAGCTGCTGCGGCAAAACCAAAATCCCACGGGTGTTGGTTTCTTTTTTTCAATTGGTCATTCTACCGTTGTATTCTTGATGTCGTTGATCACGATCATCGCGACGCGCTGGCTGTCGGGCAGGCTTCCCCAATTCGAAAAAATCGGCGGTTTGCTTGGTACGTCGGTATCTGGTGTGTTTCTGTTGCTGATAGGCGGCGTTAACGTGATTGTATTTATTGAGCTTTATCAACTGTGGCGACGTTTGCGGCAAGGCGGGCAGCACAGCGAGGAAATGGAACGACTGCTCGATGCAAGGGGGTTTCTCACGAGGATCATGGCTTCTGCGATGAGGCTGGTCAGCCAGAGTTGGCACATATATCCTGTTGGGTTCCTGTTCGGACTCGGCTTCGACACCGCGAGCGAAGTGGCGTTGTTGACGATTTCGGCGGAAGCGGCGCGGGGGTCGTTGCCGGTATTCAGCGTATTGGGTCTCCCCATACTGTTTGCCGCCGGAATGGCGACGGTGGACGCGGTCGATGGCGTGTTGATGACGAGCGCATACCAATGGGCGTTTCAAGCCCCCCTGCGTAAGTTGTATTACAACCTGTCGGTGACTGGCCTTGCGGTAGCCACCGCATTGCTCATCGGTCTTGTCGAGATGGGGCAGGTGATGGTCGCGGCAAGTAAGCTGCACGGCGGGTTTTGGAGCTGGTTGGAACAGATTCAGTTTGGCCAACTGGGATATGCGCTCGTTGCGTTGTTTGTGTTGACATGGTTGATTTCTTTTGGTGTTTGGAAATTAATGAAAATCGGAACGTCGGAGCAAACGGGCGGGGAGGCATCGATTGATTCCTGAATCCTGTAATCCAACTCAGAAGGATGGTGAAGAATCCTGATGAGCAAACAGCAGCATATCCCCTCGATGCTTCGCCGCTGGATGACTGTTTTGTTAATTTTTTTAGTGATCACTGCGATCATCCTATACCTTGCGTTGATTCAAGCTAATCGCATGCAGGATAACGTATTGGCGCACTCCCGAGTGTCGGAATTTAAGGAGGAAGCGAATCTAGCCTACGACAGTTTTTTAAGAATGGACGAGCAATTGAACAGGTGGGTGGGATTGCAACGTATTCTATCGCCTGTGGCAGATCGAACTGCGTTGCAGGTTGTTTTGAAAAATGAACGTTTAGCATTACAAGAGGTTCATCAAGTAGTGAAGCTCTCGTCAACCCCTAATGAGAAGCAGGCCGCTAACAACCTGCTGACAAGATTGCGAGCGTATGACCAAGGCGATCAAATGGTGATGCGCATGGTGAGCAATCATTCTGTGCAAGCGCAACACTTCGCTTTGGTTCATGACACGATCATCGCTCAAAAATTAAACACACAGTTTAAGGCCGTACTCAACCTCGCTGACCAAGGAATTACGCAGGATCAACGAGAGAGGTTTGCGGTGTTTCGTGACGTTTTGTTGACGATGTTTCTGGTGGTGGTGGTTTTTGCTGGCGTATTAATCTGGTATGTCATTCGACTTCGCTTAAAGCTGCGAACGGTCGCATCCCAATTAAAGTTCATGGCGGAAGGGACGATGTCGGGCGAGCTGCATAAAAAGCAAAGAAGAAACGAATTGAATCAGTTGGTTGTCTCTTCACAGGAGGTTGCGAACCGCCTATATTACGCAGATCTTGTCACGGGATTGCCTAACCGAATCGCTTTGCAACAATACCTTTCGAGTCAAGTCGACAGTCATGAAAACACGCAGACTGAATGCGTGACGATTCTTTATATCGGCACGGATGGATTTAGCCTGATGCGCGGTTTTTACGACCAGCAAATTTTCCAACAAATTTGGCGACAGGTTGTGAACCACATGCAGGAAGTATTGGGATCTTCAGTTGCTTTGTACCGTCTTAGTGAACAGGAATGGGTTGGTGTTTGCCCGCTTTCATTTTTGATCGAAGAATCGATTCGTGTCACCAAGAATTTGATTGCAGGGTTTCGTGAACCGTTTGTGGTTCATCAATATGAGTGTCAGCTTTCGATCAATGTAGGGATCAATTATCAAACTTGGAATGGCGCTACGGTTGAAACCCTACTTCAGAACGCCTATATTGCGTATCGTCGCTCGCAACAAAAGGGAAAAAACACATATGTGGTATTCAGTTCGCAGATGAACGAAGAATCGCAACGAGAGTATGCGTTGCAAATCGATCTATATCACGCTATAGAGCGCGAGGAATTGGAGGTATTTTACCAACCGATATTTGAAATGTCCACGAATCGAATCGTTGGAGCGGAGGCGCTTTTGCGTTGGAACCATCCAAAGTATGGGTTGCTTCCTCCGGAAGACGTGATTCCTATCGCGGAGGCGTCAGATCTGATTTTGGAAATCGGCGAGTTTGTGATCCGTGATGTTTGTCGACATAATCAGTCATGGATCGATGTGGGGAAGTTTCGAATTCCAATTTCTGTGAATCTTTCGGGTCGTCAACTTGCGCAGCATCACTTTGTCGAACGGGTAGCCAGTATTTTGCAAGAGGAACACCTTGGTGGTGAATGGATTCAAATGGAAATTAGCGAAGACCTGTTTGTTGGTAATTTAGAAATCATGAGTCAAAAAATTGATGCTCTTCACCAATTGCGAATTCCTACGGTGCTTGACGATTTTCGCACTGGGTATGCGATACTGAATCGACTTCCTCCACTGGGGTGTACAACGATCAAAATTGATCAGTCTTTGATCGCATCGATCGTCACCAATAAGGCCACGATCATCATGTGTGAGACGATCATTCGCTTGGCGCACGCGCTGGGAATCACAGTTGTCGCAAAAGGCGTTGAAAATATGGAGCAAAGAAAACTGCTGCGAACACTGGGTTGTGATGAGGTGCAAGGGTTTCTCTTCGCTTCACCACTGCAAAGCGAAGCGTTTGAACAGTTATGGAATTCGCATACATAATGATTGTCGTGATAGGTGTTGATAACCATGAATGACTTTGCAGCGCAGGGTTCGGTTCACTGGCAAAGCTTACGCGCATGGCAAGGTTCGCGAAGATCCGCGTATCGGGCGTGGTGTTTGGAATGGATTCGCATGGAAGTCGTTCCGAACGGTGCAAGAATGGTGGAGTCGCTGAACGAGAACCGCGAAATTGACGCTTATTTTGTTTTGCAACATGATGCTGAGTGGCATTGGTTGATCTGTGACGACGTTGAGTACTTTGGCTTGACTGAGAGTCGTGCGCTTACCTCCCGTGTGCTGCAGTATGTGGAACATCATCCGAGGGTTGTGCGCCTGACCATTGCCCTTCCCTATCCATTTGCCGTTCGCGTGCATGCTGCGAGCGGCGATGAACCAAGCGAGTGGAAATCACTATTGTCGCGTTGTGCGCATTTGATCAGAGCGCAAGGCCGATCGGTAGCGTTAGCTGATTGGAACCCGACGAAGTGGCAGGAACAGTGGGAGCGCATGAATCAGAGGGGATTGTTGCCGTTTTGGTTTACCTCCGCCACCTTATCGCCAGCATGGCTAGAAAAGCATACGTGTCAAGCGATTGCCAGTTTACCAAAGACAAAGACAAAGACTGACGACAAGAACGGACGCGCTCTCAATCAACTCTGGATTGACGCATGGTTTCGCGACCCGTCCTATTATCAAAAAGTCAGTCAATTGCGCCGCAAATTTCACGGAGTTGAGCACCTGATCCTCGCGATACCGTTTCCCGATCACGCTGCGTTTCAACGTGATTTGAAGGTTGTCATGGCTGCGCTGTGGCTGCAACCTTTGTATCCGCGGGATTCTTGGGACAATCAACGGGTCATGGGGGCACTCGGGCAACTTCGAGGACAAGTGCAGCAAGTGTTGGAGCGTTATGAAAGACTCACTTCTCCTGAGGAAAAAACCGTGAAAAAATCGCTGTTGCAATGGATGCGCTTGCTGATGGAAGTGCAGCAATTTGTCGAGCAACTCCATTGGTGGGTGTATCATATGCCTTATGTCATCACTTCCGCCTCTTCAAAAGAAGAGGCGACTGGGTTCGAGGAAATGATACGCCGAGGAACGAACGGTAAGTATCTTTTCCTATTGCTGTTGGAAGACGATCCTGCATTCCACTCGGTAGATCAATGGCTTGCGCTGGAGTTGGGGATTTCCTGTCCTGCTGAAGTGGTATGGGAAACACTGCAGAACTTGGGCGACCGGCTTCATAAACCGGTTTTTCTGGTTGTGGTCAGCAAGGTGCAACGATCCCAAAGCGAATGGCAATCATGGGCCAGTGCGTTGACGGCGCAGTGGGTAAAGTATTCACGATTGTCGTGCTGGGTACACCAGCTGAACCATTTTGACAATTAGATTTGAAAGGAAGTGTGGGGAGTGAAGTACCGCATACATCGCTATCGGAATATGACAACGGGTTCTGCGCGGGAAGAGCGTATCGCGCACTTTCATGAACTGCTGATTCGCATCAATCAGTTGATGGTGACGACGACGGAATTATCCGCAATGTTCCAAAGTGTCTGTGATCTTATTGTTGAATTGGGGAGGTTTCGCTTGGCTTCGATCGCGGTGCCTAAAGCTGATGGTACCGTTCGTTTATTTGGCATGGCGGGTGCCACAGGGTATCTGGAGCAAGTGATGATCTCGATTGATCCGAACATTCCCGAGGGGAAAGGACCGCTAGGGACGGCATGGAGAGAAGACCGACCTGTGTATAACGCCTCATTTCAGGAATTTCCTCATATGGCGTCATGGGCGAACCTTGCCGAGCAGTATGGTCTCCGCTCCAGTGCGGCACTTCCCGTCCGTCGCGAAGGTGTCAAGTGGGGCGTCCTGATTATCTACCATGGGGAGAATCACATCTTTGACGACGACATGAAGGCACTTGTCGAAACGCTGGCGTTAGACATTGCCAATGGAATCGATCGGATTGATCTGGAGGAGTTGCATCGGCACTATACCGATCACACAGCTCTTGGCATGGCGATGATGATGCAGGATCGCATTGTCAATGTGAATCGGCAATTGGTCGACATGTTGGGGTATGCTCATAAAAACGAATTGGTCGGTCAATCCTTTAGCTCTTTTTTCCTGTCCGATTCGGAACAGGAGCCGATCATGTATCCGCACGACATACTTCAACAATTGGAAGAGATGCCACCTATCGGGTTTGCCATGATGCGAAAGGATGGGCGGCGAATCTGGGTGGAAGTTTCAGTGAGCGTGCTTCGCGAGCGGCATGATCAAATTGACAATGTCGCCGTCTGGACCATTCAAGAAGTGACGGAACGGTATCGCCTTCAGCAACAACTGGAACATGCGGCGATGTACGATATGCTGACAGAACTTCCCAATCGCAGGGCGCTGGAAATGAAATTGGCCGAAGCCATTCAGCAGGCTAGGCAAAAGAAATCTTCCGTCATTGTGGGACTGATTGATTTGGATAACTTTCGGTTTGTCAACGACACCTATGGACATGATGCGGGCGACCGTGTACTAAAGGAATTTACGTGTCGGTTGCAGGCCTATTTGGGAACTGATGAGTTTCTTGCCAGATGGGGCGGCGATGAAATGGTTGTGATCTTTCAAAATGAATGTGAGCTGCCGAACAAAGAGGACATATCCCTTCGCATCAATGCTTTGTATCAAGTGGTTGCGTATCCGATTGAAGTCATGCCCGACCAAGAGGTGATGGTCGATATGAGTATGGGGGTCGCGGTGTATCCAACGCACGGCGTGGAGGGCGATCAACTGGTGCGGTTGGCGGATCTGGCCATGTACCAAGTGAAAACCACAAAATGGGCACGAGATACATGGTGGCAGTGGGGAGTTGACGAAATCGCCACAGGCTCGCCCCTACCCAATATTGTGTTTCCCATTAAAGAGATGGTGGACTCGTTTTTTGACCAAATGGTTCATGAACCAGGCACATCCGCAATATTTGAAAATTTAAGTGAAGATGAGTCGAATAGGTTAAAGGTGCGCCTTAGAAAGCATCTTGAATTTTTGCTGCATCACCGCTCGACGGATGAAGACATTCAAAAGCGTGCCATACGGTTTGGGGAGATCCATGCCTTGGTGGGGGTGAATGGCGGACACCTGTCGCAAAGCGCGGAGTTTTTTTCGAAAATAATCACAGAAGTGATTCATGAACAGCCATTGTCAGTTCGTCATGCGCTGCACTCGCTTTTACAGCATCGAATACAGAAAGATTTGCAGACGCAGTTACAAGCGCATGAACAAACCATACTCGCGTATTGGGAGATTTTGCATCGACCTTTGTCGTTCGACAGTCGAAGCGAAGACTTGGAAGCGCTGGGACGATTGCCGGGAATCGTTGGAGTGCTGTTGATCCGTTTGCATTCCCAAGAAGGATTCTTTGTAGAAATGGCGGCTGGGGACAAAAGCGCGGAAATTGTCGATGTTCTGATGACCGCAAAAACGCGTGCGGTTCCTTACCTGGTCAATCAGGAAGGGCAAAGTTTGTTGGCAGAGGCTTGGCTGAGCGCGACCATTCAAAGCACGCCAGCGTACCAGAAAGAATCCCGTTTTCAAATTCGTCGGGAAGTGTTTCGTCAAATTGGCGTCAGGTCGGTCGCGGCGATTCCTTTGCTGGATGAGCAGCATCACTCCGTGGCCGTTGTTGAACTGTACGGAAGCTATCCTAATCAATTCGAATCAAAATGGATGAAAGTGTTTATGCAGGGGGTTCAACGCTGGGGTGAAGAACGCTGGGCACGCTTCCATGCGACTCAGCCTTTGATTGCTGCCGATAAAATGAGGGCGTACCGCTCGCTTTTGTTTAGCGGTGGATTCCGGTTGTACATGCAACCGATTGTCGAACTGCGGTCAGGTCACGTTTTAAAATTCGAAGCATTGGCGCGATTGCAGGATGAGAATGGGAATGTGATTCCGCCTGGTCAGTTCATCCCCATTCTGGGGGAGTCGGAACTGGAGCGATTGTTTCAGCTTGGATTCGAAGAGGCAGTCAGGCAGTTGTCCCAGTGGGGAAAGAGCGAGAAAACCACCAAAATTTCATTAAATCTTTCGCCGACAACGATTCAGCAATCAAACTTGGTGCCTTGGATACAGGCGAAGCTGGAACACTATCAGTGTCCGCCTGATCGATTAATTCTGGAGGTATTAGAAACGACAGGGATAGATCTTTCCCATTTGGAGGATCCGCTAAAACAGCTTGCGAAGTTAGGAATTCCGTTTGCCATTGATGACTTTGGCTCTGGGGACAGCAATTTCTTGCGGCTTGCCACACTGCCATTTAAAATGGTCAAGCTGGATAGAAGGTTACTGGAACCTATGCACACAAATCCGCAATCTGTGCTGATTTTGCTCGGTAGTCTGATCCAAATCGGCAGTGATTTTGGTTGGGATATCGTGATTGAAGGGTTGGAAACGTTTGAGGTGGTGGAAGCGGTGTTCCGCTTGGGCGCACGCTATGGACAAGGGTATTATTTTTCCAGACCCATGCCGATGGAGCAGGTATTAGAATGGAAATCGCAATTCTCGTTTTCACTATCGAATCAACTGATCATAACTCGGCTGGGTGCGCTTGCGTATTTGGTAAACAGTCTCAGAGTCGGTCGAAAAAAAACGCCAAGCGAGGAACAGTGTCCGATTACTCGTTTTTTTCGGGAACAGGGGTGGGGAGGCAGCGTTGGCATGGCGCTTCACCACCAAATTCACCAAGGCGACCAAGATCCCAACACTTATAAGCAATTACTAAATTGGGTGGAAGATAAAGTGATCAAAAATCCAATGTAATTTTGCTTTGTGGTTTCAGTGGATGATATAATATCACAAAATATGTTTTATAACATCGTCTGATTATTTCTTGGAGGTGAATTTATTTTTGGAAAGCAATAAAAGGAAAACTACGTTAAGAGCAAAACTGCTGCTTAGTTTTGGGTTGGTGATTTTACTGATGATCATTATGGCTGGTGTGGTTCTTTACCTTCAAAACGACACTCGCAACATACTGACGCAGGTACTCGATCATGAAACGCGTTTACATACGATTCAGTCGCTGGATGATTCAGTGCGTAGCGCTGACGACGACGGCGCATGGTATGTCATGTCGGGCGGCAATGCAGCGGATTACAATACATACCAGCTGGATTTGAAAACCGTTTCCCAACAGTATACGACCCTGTTAAACGACACACCCGCTTCAGATAGTGTGAATCAAAGGCGTATGAGAACATTTCATCAACAATGGATCAGTTATATGAACGGAAACCAGCAGGTCTTTAACATTTTAAGTAATCAGCAGAAGGCAAAAGCCGAGTCCATGTACGTCAGTGTTCCGTTTACGCCAGTTATGAGTCCACTCCAGGGCTACACGAATTACCTTCAAACCGATGAGCAGCATTTGATCAATCAGTTGGATCGCGAAAATGCTATCTCTAAAAGCGTCACTATCATCGCGATTTTGATTGTGATTATCATCAGCGTCGGTATTGCGTTTGTGATCGCGCAGCAGATCGGGCGTGCCGTTCAACAGGTACAAGCGGCGATGAAAAAATTAAAAGAAAAGGATCTGCGCATTCCGGAATTGAAAAAAATGACGAATGATGAATTGGGGGACTTGGTCGACAGTGTGAATGACACCGTGCAGTCGTTGCAAGTGGTGATGGCCAAACTGCGCAAAAGTTCCGAAGAGGTCAGCAGTGTGGCGCAGGAAACGGCAGCGTCTACGGAAGAGACGACATCGGCGCTTCTGGAGGTCGCGGGACAGATGCAGCAACTGAACGAAGAGGCGAAAACAGGGCAATCTGCGGCAACGAACGTGTCCGAAGTGTTGTTGCAACTCTCGTCCTTAATTCAGATGGCGCAGCATCGAGCCACCTCTGCGACCGAACAAGCAAGGAACACCATGCAGGCCGCAGCTTTCGGCAAACAAACCGTGAACCGAACGGTGAACAGCATACGTTCGATTCAAGAGCAGGCCAAAGCCACAGAAATAAAGATGAACGAGTTGCAACGATACTCCCAGGAAATCGGCGCGATTGCGGAAACCATCCGGGAGATTGCTGAGCAGACCAATTTGCTGGCGCTGAACGCTTCCATCGAAGCGGCGAGGGCGGGTGAACAGGGCAAAGGGTTCGCCGTTGTGGCTGAAGAAGTGCGCAAGTTGGCGGAGCAGGCGCATGGGGAATCGGGACGTGTGAGTACGGTGCTTTCTCAGGTGGCGAGTGTCGTGTCTTCTAGTGTGCAAATGACGAAAGACACGCTGAATGCGGTGGAGGAAGGAGCCAAAAATGCCACATCGGCAGGAGATGCGTTGCAAACGATTGAAACGGCCGTTCAAGCCACTGTCCAAGATATTGAAGGAATTTACTTGGTGACCAAAGACGAGGTGGCGAGTTCAGATAAGATCGTTTCATTGATTACGGATGTTTCAAAGATCATCGACAATACAGCGAGCCATGCGGAAAGTGTGGCGGCGGCGAGCGAAGAGATGAGCGCGGCCATGGAAACCATTGCGTCGGGCGGACAGATATCGAGTCAGCAGGCGGTGGAACTTGGCGAACTGGTGGCGGAATTTCAGGTGCCGTAAGGATAAGTGTTGACAATTGGAGTGGGTTTCTTTTATACAATATATGAAAGGTCGTGATGCGGATGGACAGTAGATGGTCGATGGAATTGGCTGGCCTTACCTCGGAGGAACTCAAAATTATTGCGCAAAATCAGGATTTTTTTCGCCAACACAGTAAAGAATTCGTCGACGTATTTTATGCGAAGTTAGAAAAAATACCTGATTTGACGAAGATTGTTCGTCAACACTCGACCATTGAGCGCCTCAAGCAAACCCAGGTTCGTTTTTTTGAAACGTTAGCTGAACCCGCATCATCAAAGGAATTGCAAGAGGAGATTTTTCGTATCGGTCAAGTCCATCACCGCATTCAACTGGAGTCGAAGTGGGTGGTGTCGTTCATGAGCGTATACCTAAACTTTATCGAGGAAAAATCCAAAGAGCGCGGAACGGACTTTTTTGATGCGGTACGGAAGCGCCTGATGTTCCGTCTGGCATTGATGATTGAGGCGTACGACGATGCGCGCAAAGAGTGGGAACACCAGATCAGTGAACAGCTCGTCGGTACCATCGCAGAGATGTCGGATCTGGCGAGTCAGTTGGCCAACACGATGGTGGACATGTCGGAAAAGGTGCAAACGATGGCAGAGAGTTCGCAGGCGATCAAAAATGACTCGAATCAGTCGCTATCACTCGTGAGTGCGGTGCAGGAGATCTCTGCGCAGTCCAATTTGCTGGGACTGAATGCCGCGATTGAAGCGGCGCGAGCGGGAGAGCTGGGGCGTGGGTTTTCGGTCGTGGCGGACGAGGTACGGAAAATGGCCGATCAGAGCAAGTTGAACGCGAAGCAGATTGAAGAGCAGTTGTTTCACGTCAATGAAGAAGTCACGCTGTTGAATCAGAATGTAGAGGAGATTTCCGCCCTTTCCGAAGAACACACAGCCAGCATGGAAGAATTTTCTTCATCGTTCGAGCGCTTGCGCAACAAGGCGCTGGAACTGATGCGGAAGGACTAACGACGCAAAAGGGGTAGACAGTGTATGAAAAACCAACATTCAACGACCGCACTGCTTGTGATGGATGTGCAAAACGGCATTGTGGAGCGTTTTGCGGGCAACGGCAGTGCGACGGTGCCGTTTCAGAAGGCGGTCGACGCCGCCCGCAAGCACGGGATTTACGTGATTTTTGTAAGGGTCGCGTTTAGCGAAGGGTATCCGGAAGTCAGTGCGCACAATAAATCGTTTTCGAGGATTGTGGAAAACGGCGGCATGACGGTAGCGGATGCCGCGACGCAGATTCACGACTCGGTGCGTCCGCAACCCGACGAACCGGTCGTGACCAAGTACCGCGTCAGTGCGTTTGCCGGCAGCACGTTGGAAGTCATCCTGCGCTCTCGCCAGATTGACAGACTGGTACTGAGCGGGATTGCCACGAGCGGCGTGGTGCTGTCGACGCTGCGGGAGGCGGCGGACAAAGACTATGCGCTGACCGTGTTGTCGGATGCAAGTTTTGATGCCGACCCAGAGGTGCATCGCGTGCTTGTCGAGAAGGTGTTTCCGCGACAGGCGGACGTGATGACGGTCGACGACTGGATCAACACACTTTGAAAGGAGACAGAATGATGGAAAAAACCCCATTTCGAGCGGAGTCGAAGCGGATGCTCGAACTCATGATCAATTCCATTTATACGCACCGCGAGATTTTTTTGCGGGAACTGATTTCAAACGCCAGCGATGCGATAGACAAGCTTTACTACAAGGCGCTCGGCGATCAGAACATCAGCTTTCATCAGGATGACTACTATATCCAATTGATTCCAGACAAAGACGCGCGGATCTTGAGGATTTTGGACACCGGCATTGGCATGACGAAGGAAGATTTGGAGAACAATCTTGGCGTGATTGCGCAGAGCGGTTCACTCGCTTTTAAGCAGGAAATCGAATCGCAGGATGGGCACGACATCATCGGTCAGTTTGGCGTGGGATTCTATTCTGCGTTCATGGTATCCGATATGGTGACGGTGATCACCAAAGCGTTCGGAAGCGACAGCGCGTACAAGTGGGAATCGTCGGGCGTCGACGGCTACACGATCGAGCCTGCAAAGAAGGACGGCGTAGGCACGGAAATCATCTTAAAGATCAAGGCCAGCACGGAGGACGAGAATTACGATGAGTACCTCGACGAGTACCGTTTGCGTGCGCTTGTTAAGAAGTACTCGGATTTTATTCGCTATCCGATCAAGATGAACGTGACGCAGAGTCGACTGAAGGAAGGCAGCGAGAACGAGTACGAGGACTACCAGGAAGAGCAAACGATCAACAGCATGGTGCCGATTTGGCGCAAGAACAAGAACGAACTGACAGAGGAAGACTACGACAATTTTTATATGGAAAAGCACTACGGGTTTGACAAGCCGCTCAAGCACCTCCACATCAGTGTGGACGGCGCGGTGAGTTACAACGCCATACTGTACATTCCGGAACGGACGCCATTTGACTACTATTCGAAGGAATACGAAAAAGGTCTTGAGTTGTATTCGAGCGGCGTATTGATCATGAGCAAAAACCCCGATCTATTGCCTGACTACTACAGCTTTGTCAAGGGTATGGTCGATTCTGAAGACCTGTCGCTTAACATTTCCCGGGAAATGTTGCAACAGGATCGGCAGTTGCAACTGATCGCGAAAAACATCAAGAGCAAAATCACCAGTCAGTTGGAACGCATGATCAAGGACGAACGGGAGAAGTACGAAACGTTTTACAAGGCGTTTGGCACGCAGTTGAAGTACGGCTTGTACAGTGATTTTGGCGCACATAAGGACGATCTGCAAAACTTGCTCATGTTCTATTCCTCCAAGGAGAAAAAACTAGTGACGCTCGACGAGTATGTGTCGAGGATGCCGGAAGAGCAGAAGTTTATTTACTATGCGACGGGCGAGTCGTACGAGCGGATTGACAAGCTGCCGCAGACGGAACTGGTGGCGGATAAAGGGTACGAGATCCTGTATTTTATTGAAGACGTGGACGAGTTTGCGATTAAGGTACTGATGAAGTTCAAGGAGAAGGAATTCAAGTCGGTGTCGAGCGGCGACTTGGGGATCGAGTCGGATGACAGCGATGCGCAAACGTCTGAAGAGGCGAGCGAGAGCAAGGAATTATTCGACGAAATGAAGTCCATTCTGTCCGGCAAGGTGAAAGAGGTGCGGATCTCGAAGCGGCTCAAGCACCATCCGGTGTGCCTGGCGGCGGAAGGCGAGATCAGCATTGAAATGGAAAAGGTTTTGAAAACCATGCCGAACAATCCGGACGTGAAGGCGGATAAGGTGCTGGAAATCAACATTCATCATGTTGTGTTCAAGTCGTTAAAGGCGGCGTATGAGCATGACCGCGAGAAGTTGAATCTGTACACGAACCTGCTTTACAACCAGGCGTTGCTGATTGAGGGGCTGCCCATTCAGGATCCGGTCGACTTCACCAACGACATTTGCAAGATTATGGTTTGATCGTTCTCTGATAGCCTCTTTGCACCAAAGGCATCGACAAGTTCGATGCCTTTTTGTTCGGAATGGAAGGAAAGGTGTGATTCGATGTTGGCGGTTTTTACTCATTCTTTTGCGGCGGTGTTCGCGATGATGAATCCTTTTGGAAACCTGCCGGTTTTTATGACCTTGACAAGCAGCCATACGCTTCAAGAACAAAGAAATATCGCGAAAAGATCAGTGTTGATCGCATTTGTCATCATGACCGTTTTTCTGCTGCTCGGTCACTACATTTTAAGTTTCTTTGGCATCACCATCAACGCCTTTCGGATTGCCGGAGGAATATTGATTTTCGGCATTGCGAATCAACTGTTGCAAGCAAAAACAGGCCACTCGCAGTCGCTTCACGAAAATGAAACGTTGGAAAGTAAAGGGAAAGACGATGTGTCTGTCACTCCATTGGCCACCCCCATTCTTGCCGGCCCTGGTACGATTGCGACGATCATGGCATTATCGGTGGGGAACCCGCCCGTTGTGGTGTTTCCCGCAGAATTTGTTGCCTACACGTTGGTCCTTGTTATTATTTACCTGGTGTTTCGGTACTCCCACTTGATTAGCAAGCACT
>JAJZCL010000043.1 GCA_021846165.1 Bacillota bacterium
CTTCATCGGACTTATTCACAATGACGACTTCGGTTTGAAACTCTTCACAAATGGCAAAGACGAGTTCCGCGCCAAACCGTAGCAGTCGATCCTTATGAGTAATGACCAGACGTTCTACGTCGTTTCGCATGATCCCCTTGCGCTGGAATCGACATGGGGGTATACTGCGTGATCATGGCTTCCCTCCATCTGCCTCATTCCTGCTTAGGGCGCCGTGCAAGCCGTTCCTTCAGCGCGTGATCGGCAAGTTCTTGCAGCGTGATGTCATCCATCGACGGATTGTACACTCCCGCACGTACATCCCGATAGTAACGTTCCAACGGGGCATGGCGCAACAAACTATGGCCGCCCGCAATGCGCATTGCCTGGTCGACCGCTTTGATTGCCGTGTTCGTGACCAGGTGTTTCGCCAGTTGAATTTCGTGACTGAGATTCTCTCTACGTTCTAGCGGCAAACGGTCGTAACGAACGGCTACCTCATACAAATAATGGCGAGCAGGGATCAGCATCGCCTCTAGGCGACCAATGTGCTGGCGCACAGTAGCAAGTGTCGAGATCGGAGCCTGCAGGCTGTCTGGTTGGTATTGGCTCGCATAATCGATCGTATAATTGCGAGCCGCCATTGCGATTCCCAGATGCATCGCGGGGATGTGCAGCAGCCAGCCGCCGCCGGCACCGTTACGCTTTCCGACGCCCTTGATCGGGTACTTGTCCATGAGTGCGCTTGCGGGCAACTTAAAGTCTTCGAACACCAGGGTGTCGCTACCGTAGCCGCGCAAACTCATGCTATCCCAAGCGTGCATGTGGCGCAAGCCCGGCATCCCCTCTCGCACCAGAAATTCACCGATCATGTTCTCATCCGGTAGGAAGGCGGTAATGAGGATATGCGACAATGAGGGACTTCCGGTCGCCCAGTTTTTTTCCCCGTTCATCACATACCCACCTTGAGTAGGCAGTGCGGTCGTGTTCGGCACCCCGCCCCGGCTGGTGCTTCCGGTCGCGGGTTCCGTTGCGCAGGCGTTGATCAGCGCCGCGCCACTGACGGTTTGCGTACACAATTCATAAAAATCTTCTTCAGGCCAAGCGCCCGTTTCCCTGATCGCGTAGATCAGTCCCAAGTGCCAGCCGATCACAAGCGCGGTTGACGCATCCGTTCCGGCCAGGCGCTCAATCGCCAGCATCATGGTTGCAAGGCTGGCGCCAGAACCGCCAAACTCGACAGGTGTCGTTAATTTTGTTAATCCTTTCTTTTGCAGAAAAATAACTTGTTTTTTTACAAAATCCCCTTCACGATCGTTTTGTATGGCATCGCGTTCAATCTCGTTTGCCAGCGTATCAACCCAGTGGAGCAAATCCTGGTGGTTGTTTTCGAGTTCATGCACCAATATCCCGCGCCCCCTATCTATCTAGCGTAAAAAAGCTGCCAGGTCTCCCTGACAGCTTCATTATATATGATCATCAACCAAACCAGTGCAAATTGTTCAGCACCTGCATGAGCAATCCCGGAATGATGCCCAGTGCCAGCGTTCCCGCCGCTGTCAGCAGCAGGACGACGTGCGTCATGACAGGCGACTTGAGGTGCTTTGCATCTCCCTCCGGCTCGCGCATGAACATGGCACGCAAGATGCCGAAGTAGTAGTAGAACGCGACCACACTGGTCGCGAACAGCACTACGCCTAGCGCGTACTGACCTGTGTTGAATGCATTCAGAAAAATCATGAATTTCCCATAGAATCCGCCGGTCAACGGCATGCCGGCAAGCGACAGCAGGAACAGCGCCATCGCGCCGGCAAGGACGGGAGATCGCTTGTACAGCCCCGCAAAGGCGTTGACGTCTTCCGCTGCTTGGTCACTCGCCACAACCGCAAATACTGTAAACGCGCCGATCGTCATGAAGGCGTACGCGAATAGGTAGAACAGCACTGCCGACAGCGACTGCCAAAGGTCGCCGTCTGTCGCCGTTGCGTTCAACGTCGCGAAAGGGATCAACAGGTAACCGAGTTGCCCGATGCTGGAGTAGGCCAGGATGCGTTTGACGTTGCGCTGCGCGAGGGCGCCAAAGTTACCGACCACCATCGTGATGATCGACAACCACACGACCACTTGACTCCAGATCCCCGCCTTGTCACCAAACAGTTGAATGAACAGGCGCAACACGAGCGCCAGCACAGCCGCTTTGGAGATCACCGCTAGGTAGGCGGTGACGGGTGTCGGCGCCCCTTCGTACACGTCCGCCGTCCAGAGGTGGAAGGGCGCGGCGGACACCTTGACGCCTACGCCGATCAGCACGAGGAACATCGCCAGGTACAGCATCGCCGTTTGACTTGACCATGCATTTTGCAACGCTCCCCCGATCGCGCCGAAGTTGGTGCTTCCCGTTACACCAAAGAGGAACGACAGGCCATACAGAATGATGGCAGAGGCGATCGATCCAATGATCAGGTACTTGACGCCTCCTTCCGAGGAGCGCACGTCTTTACGGTACAACGCGACCAGCACATAGGTGGCGATCGACAACAGTTCAAGACCCACATACAAGGTAATCAAATCAACGGCGGAGGTCATAATCATCGCGCCCGTTGTCGCGAACAAAATCAGGTACGTGTATTCTAAAGGCAGTTTGATCGCCTTTTTGGACGAAATCGCAAGCAGGATGACGAGCAGTGTGGCGAGCAGGATCAGGATCTTGAAAATGCCGCTAAACCCGTCGACAAAGTAGCTGCTTATTGAATCACTCGTCACACTGACGCCGAGTCGGGATACGGCTACGGCACCCGACAACAGGACAGCCAGAACGGAAAGCCAGGCGGCTGCTTCCTTGTGCCCTTTTGGCAGAATCATTTCGACGATCAGAATGATGAACGCCGAGCCGCCAAGCACCAGTTCCGGGCCCATGCTTCGCCACAACTCGCCAAACGTGAGCAATTGGCCGGTATCCATGCGCCTAACCTCCTATCTTCGCTGCGATGGCCTGCGCAGCGCCGTGTACGACACTGCCAAGCAGGTCGGGGTACACGCCAATTCCAATCACTAGCGCCACTAGCACGACCATCGGCACGTATTCGATCGCATGCGCGTCGCGAATCTCCATCGCCTCCACCTTTAGCGGACCGTAAGTTGTGCGTTGCATCGCATAAAGCAGATACAGCGCGGCAAAGATCATGCCGAGCGTTGCGATGGTGGCGAGGATCGGGAATGTGGCGAAGCTGCCGACAAATAACGCCACTTCGCTGATGAATCCGCTCGTGCCAGGCAGACCGACAAGACCGAGCGCAGCGACCAGCATGACGCCGGATAGCACTGGAAGGGACTTGGACAAACCGCCGAGCCGATGGATGGTAAAGGTGCCGGTGCGGTCGGCCACAGCACCAACGGTAAAGAACAAGAGCGCGGTCAAAAGACCAGAAGACACGAGCATGAACACAGCGCCCTGAATGCCGACCGCCTGCATGGAAGCGATCGCGACCAGAACCAGCCCCATGTGGCTGATGCCGGTAAACGCAATCAGGCGGCGCCAGTCTTTCGCGGCAAGCGCCGCAAATGCGCCGTAGAGAATGCTGATGACGCCGAGCAGAGCGACGAGGAAGGCGTAGTGCCTGAGTCCGTCCGGCAGCAGTTCCACGCCAAAGCGAATCAACACGTACAAGCCCACCTTCATCAGGACGCCGCCAATCAGCATGTTGGTCCCCGTATCGCTGTTTTCATGCGTGTCGGGCAACCAGGTGTGGAAGGGAACAAACGCCTCTTCTATCATCACCGCCAGCAGAAACACAAGGAACAACACGTCTTGCGTTCCCGCACTGAGGCGGATGCCGTTCACGTACGAAAGCAGGTGACTGATCATGAGCGTCAGGTACTGCGGCGCCCATGGAATGTATACGCTGGTGCTGAGGAGCTGCGCCTGCCGCGCGTAGGCGTAGGCGAGGCCGATCAGTCCCGCGAGCAGGACGACGCTGGCAAAGCCGCGGTAGATCAAAAACTTCGTCGCCGCGTACTGCCTTTTTTCCCCGCCAAAAATGTGGATCAAGAAGAAGCTCGCCGCCAGGGTGGCCTCCAGGAAAAAGAAGAAGGTGAAGAGGTCGTTCGCGCCAAATACGCCGTACAGCGAGGCAATCAGCACCATCATCCAGAAGTAGTGAGTTTTCACGCGCTCCGTCACCGTAAAGCTGCGGATGACGGCAAAGATGCTGACGATGCCCACCAGACCGAACAGCGGCAGCGAGATGCCGTCGACGCCGAAGGCGAAGCTGACCGTGAGCGGCAGTGATGAGAATGCGTTTTGAATCGTCACCCAGTCGATCGTGGTGTGAAACTGCATGGCGGTCGATGCGCGATCAAAACCGACAAATGTGATCACGCTGAACACGGTGGAAATGAGCGCCGCAATGAGGGCGATGCCGCGCGCCATGTCTTTCGCGTCATTCGGTATAAAGGCAATGACCACCGCCGCAAGCAACGGCACGATGAGTGTCATGAGAATCAAACCTTGCATCAGAGGACACCTCCGATCCCGACCGCGATCAACACCAGGATCGCGAGACCCAACGCCGAAACCAGACCGTATGTTTGGATCTGACCGTTATTCGTATACTTCAGGCTGATGCCGCCCGTATAGCCGATTTCCCCGAGCAGGCGAACAATGCCGTCAACAATCCAGCGATCAATGAACTCCAACAGCTGCGCCAGGAAAAACACCGGAACAACAATCACGTAGTGATAGATTTCATCGAAGTAAAACTTGTGGAAACTGAGCTGATACAGAAATCCCATGCGTTTTGCCACTTTGTCGCCTTTGAACTCCTTACCGTACAGAGTGTACGCCAGCCAAATGCCGAGCAGTCCGATGATGGCGGAGATGATCATCAGCCACACGTTCGCGGACGGATCGTAACCGATCGGCCCCTGATCCTGCAAAAAGCGGCCAAGGAACGGCGCGAACGGCGCGTTGAAGAACCCGCCGATGGTCGCCAAAATGCCGAGTACCGACAGCGGCACGACCATCGCGATCCCGCCTTCGTGCGGGTGTTTGTCGCCCTTGTAGGTGCCGCCAAAGGCGAGAAAATACACGCGGAAGATGTAAAACGCCGTGAAGAATGCGGCGATCAGTCCCAGCGCATAGACGAAGTAGTGGTGCGAAGAAAAGGCCGCGCCAAGGATGTCGTCTTTCGACCAGAACCCTGCAAACGGCGGGATCCCGGATAGCGCGAGCGCACCTGCGAGAAACGTCAGGTGCGTGACGGGCATGTACTTTCGCAATCCGCCCATTGCAAAGAGATCCTGCGTGTCGACCGCATGGATGATGCTGCCAGCGGCAAGGAACAAGAGTGCCTTAAAAAACGCGTGCGTCATCAAGTGGAATACGCCGGATACATACGCCCCGACGCCGAGCGCCAGCATCATGTAGCCAAGCTGCGACATCGTCGAGTAGGCGATCACGCGCTTGATGTCGTGCTGCGTGAGGCCGATCGTCGCCGCCAGAATGGCAGTGATGCCGCCGATGATCGCGACCGTTTCACTGGCAGCGGGTGAGGCGTGGAAGAGCGGGAACATGCGTGCCACCAGGTAGACGCCTGCCGCCACCATGGTGGCGGCGTGAATCAGGGCGGACACGGGCGTTGGACCTTCCATCGCATCCGGCAACCAGACATGCAGTGGGAACTGCGCCGACTTGCCGACCGCGCCAAGGAACACGAGCAGGGCGGTGAGCGTGGCGAACCCGGCGGCGGACATGCCGAACACGGTCGCTGACTGCCCCATCAGGTGTGCGCTGATAAAGGCGTAAATGTCATTGAAATTAAAGGAACCCACGGCCAGATACAAGAGAATCATGCCGATAAAAAGTCCCACGTCGCCAATTCTCGTGACGATAAACGCTTTTTTTGCCGCCGTTGCCGCCTCTGGCTTAAAGTACCAGAAGCCGACGAGCAGGTATGAGGTCATGCCGACCAGTTCCCAGAAGATGTAGAACTGCAGCAGGTTCGGCGACACCACGAGGCCGAGCATAGAAAACACGAAAATGCTTAAGTATTGAAAGAAGCGCGAAAACCGTTCATCCCCCCGCATGTAAGAACGGGAATACCACAGCACCAGGGTACTGACGAGTGACACCACCACAATCATCATGGCGTTCAGGCTGGTCACCTCTATGCCCATCGTGATTTCGTGCGACCCAAACGCCAGCCACGGAACCACAAAGGGGGCAATTGGTCCGCTCGCCGCCACCTTGATGAAGATGATGATGGAAAGGATGAAGCTGATGGCCACGGCAATCGTGGCAATCGCGCTGGTCAGCGTCTCACTGATTCGCTTGCCGGTCGCGAGGAGAATCAAGTACGCGACGAGCGGCAAGGCTGGCACTAGCCAGGTGATGGCTACCATACGTCCCACCTACCACTTCATTGAATTCATATCGCGAATGTCGTTGCTGTTCTTCGCGCGGAAGATGGCCAACAGAATCGCCAGTCCCACCGCGACTTCGGCACCGGCCAGCGCGATATTAAAAAGCGCGTACACCAGTCCGTCGATGGTCACGTTGACGGCAAAGTGCGAAAACGCCACCAGGTTAATGTTCGATGCGTTCAGCATCATTTCAATGGAAATCAACACAATGATGGCATTGCGCCGGGTCAGCGCCCCGAAGAGTCCGATGCCAAAAAGGATCGCGCCAAGCGCCAGAAAGGGTTGCAAGGTCATCACTCTTCCTCCTTCCGGGCGATGACCGCAGCGCCGACGAGTGCCACCGTCAACACCAGCGATACCAGTTCAAACGGAATCGTATAGACATGGAACATCGCCTTGCCGATTTCCGCCACCACATTGGGACCAAACGGCTGCACGCCCACCTGGCCGACGGGCCACGGAGTGGCCTTGACGGTCAACAGCACGGCTACCACAATAACAGCGGACACGAGAAACGCGACCACCTTGTGGACGATATGGCCACTCGGTTCCGTATCGTCGCCTGTTTGCGTCAATGTCAGGGCAAACACCATCAAGATCGTGATGGCGCCCGCGTAGATCATGATCTGCACGACGGCGACAAAATCGGCGCCAAGCAAGAAGAAGATGCCTGCGACGCCTAGAAACACGCCACCGAGAGCGAGCGCCATGTGCATGACTTTTTGCAGACTCATCAAAAACACGCCGGAAGCGATGATGATGAGCGCGAGGACAAAAAAGGCAATGGTCGCGCCTGTGATCGGTACTCCAAAAAACATCACTTGTCGCCTCCTCGATCATCCGACTTCTGTTGCACGGGCATTTCCAGTTCCTCTCGCGCGGCGCGTTCCTTCTCAGCCTGCATCGCGCGGAAACTGCCGTGTTCGACGTGATTGTGGTACAGCCAGTCCATGTTCTTATACAAACCATCCCGCGTGTACTCGGCAAGTTCAAACTGGCTGGTCATGCGAATGGAGTTGGTAGGGCACACTTCTGTACACAGGTTGCAGAGGATGCAGATCTCAAAGTTGATATCATACGTCTCAATGCGCATTTTTTTGTTGTCATCGCGCGCTCCCGAGAGCGAGATGCAACTGGTCGGGCAGATCCTTGCGCACTGGTAGCACACGATGCACAGTTCCGGGATGTACTCGTGGACGCCGCGAAAGCGTTCCGGCCACTGCGGCCTTTCGTTCGGGTACATCAGCGTGACTTTTTTGGTCGGAAGCTGGCGGATGGTAATGCCCATTCCCTTGAGAAAACCAAACACGTCTTTCACCTCCACTTCATCCGTTATCGTGAATTTATACGAACAGCGACAATAACCCGGTCAGCAGGATATTAAAGAGCGATACGGGGATCAGCACTTTCCAAGCAAATGACATCAATTGATCCCCGCGCATACGCGGCATGGTTGCCTGCACCCAGAACAGGAGCAGCACGATGAGGGCGGACTTGATCGCGAACCACAGCCACCCGGGCAGGATCGGCCCGTTCCAGCCGCCGAGGAACAGCGACGTGGCAAGTGCGGCGAACGCGAACAGGTACACGTACTCAGACAGCATGTAGAAGGCAAAGCGGAACCCGGAGTACTCGGTAAAGTACCCTGCCACCAGTTCCGACTCAGCCTCGGGCAGGTCAAACGGCGTCCAGTTAAGTTCTGCGATGCCTGCAATCAAAAACACGATAAAGCCGATAATTTGGGGAATGATGTACCAGCCGAATTGAGAATGCGACTGGTCAGCGACGATGGTGGTGATGTTCATCGATCCGGCGATCATCACCACACCGAGAATCGACATGCCCATCGGGATCTCGTAGCTGATCATCTGCGCCGCCGAGCGCATGCCGCCGACAAGCGAGTACTTGTTGTTCGACGCCCAGCCGCCGAGTACAAAGCCGATGATCGACACGGACGAAAGCGCGATGTAAAATAGCACGCCCACGTTCATGCCCGCCGTAAAAACGTGATTCATGGTGTAGGGCACGAGCGCCAGCACCATAAAGGCGGGCACAAATGCAATGATCGGGGCGATCGAGAACATCGCCCTATCCGCTTTTGCGGGGATGACGTCTTCTTTGATCAACAGTTTTAGCACGTCAGCCGCCGTCTGCAAGAGCCCCCACGGACCGACGCGGTTGGGGCCGATGCGGCGCTGAATCCAACCGATAAACTTGCGTTGCGCCAGAATTTCATACATGACGGTAATCAGCACCAACAGCAGGACGATGATTGCGCCGATGATGATGCCAAGCAGGTGCAATCCCGTCATTGGTGTGTTTTGCCAAGCGAACATTACCCGTCAACCTCCCCGAGAACGATGTCGACCGCGCCGAGGATGGCGATCAAGTTCGCCACGTTTTGGCCGATCAGAAGCTTGCGCAGGATCTGCAAGTTGACGAACGAGGGACGGTGGAACTTGAGGCGGTAAGGCTTGTCCTTACCGTCCGACACAATGTACGCGCCGAGTTCCCCGCGTGCGCCTTCGATGCTGGCGTAGTACTCGCCCGCAGGCACGCGGATCATCTTCGGCACCTTGCCCATCACCGGTCCCTCCGGGATCTGTGACGCCGCCTGTTCGACGATGCGCAGTGACTGTTCAATCTCGCGCAAGCGGCAGGTATAGCGGTCGAGCGCGTCGCCGTTTTCACCGACGATCACATCAAAATCGAAACGGTCATAGATGCCGTAAGGGCGCACCTTACGCAGGTCGAAGCGGAAGCCTGTGGAACGCAAATTCACACCCGAGAGCGAGTAATTGAGTGCCTCTTCTTTCGTAAACTTGCCGATGCCGCGCACGCGGTTGAGGAAAATTTCGTTGCCCGACACCAGGTTGTCGATCATTTTCACCTTTTCGCGAAGCATGGGCACCAGTCGGCGAACCTTGTCGATCCAGTCGGGCGTGGCGTCCCACTTGACGCCGCCGATCCGCATGTAGTTATAGGTTAACCGCGCTCCGCAGATCTCGTTGAACAGTTCGACGATGTTTTCGCGCTCAATAAACGCATACAAAAACGGACTCATCGCCCCAAGGTCGAGCAAATAGGTGCCGATAAATACCATGTGCGACGCGACCCGGTTCAGTTCCATCACGATCATGCGCAGGTACTCGGCGCGATCCGGGATCTCCAGATCGAGGGCGTACTCGACGGCGTGTACAAGCGCGTAGTTGTTCAGCATCGCCGCCAGGTAGTCCATGCGATCCGTATAAGGGATAATCTGCGTGTATTGCAACCCCTCGGCTAGTTTTTCCGTGCCGCGGTGCAGGTACCCAATCACGGGATCCGCATCGACGATCTGTTCGCCGTCGAGCGTGACGACAAGGCGAAATACCCCGTGCGTACTCGGGTGCTGGGGGCCGAGGTTGAGAATCATTTCTTCTTTGTGCAGTGTGCTTGTCATGACTTGGCTTCACCTCCGCGTTCCGGAAGATTGTCGAATTCCGAAAAGTCCTTGCGTAGAGGGTGCCCTTTCCACTCGTCCCACATCATGATGCGGCGCAGATCGGGATGGCCTTCAAACTCGATGCCGAGCAGATCATAGACCTCGCGCTCCTCCCAGTTGGCGCCCGCATAGACGGGCGTGATCGAAGGCAAGCGCGCGTTGTCTCTTGGCGTGCGCGTTTTCAGGCTGATGTAACGGAAGTGCGTGGTCGAGTACACATAGATCGCCACTTCGATGTAATCCTTATAGTCTGTTCCCGCGAACAGTTCCATGTAATCGTAAGCGAGGTCTTTTTCTTCTTTGAGATAGGTGACAACATCGCGCCACTTTTCCGCTTCAATGAGGAGGACGGGAACGGCTTTGCTGTTCGTCACGTCCACCACTGTCCCTGCGCCAAAAATCTCGTCCACGCTCTCCTTGATCCCTCTTCCAAAAGAAAGAGCGGCTTCCGTGCGCGGGTCGGGCGGCGCAGCGGGCTTGGCGGGCTTGTCAGGTTTGGCGGGCTTTTGCGGCGTTACGGTTTCCTCTGCCATTTACCTTGCCACCCTCTTCCCGGCAGCATCCATGCGAATTTTGTGTTGCAGTTTGTTGAGTCCGTAAATCAGCGCGGGCGGCGAAGGCGGGCAACCGGGAATGTAGACGTCGACGGGCACAATCTGATCGACCCCTTTGACAACTGAGTAGGAGCGCACATAAGGGCCGCCCGCTGTGGCGCAGGAACCCATTGCAATCACCCACTTCGGTTCGGCCATCTGATCGTAGAGACGGCGTAAAAGCGGCGCCATCTTCTTCGTGACCGTGCCCGCCACAATCATCACGTCCGATTGACGCGGCGAGGCGCGGAAGATGATCCCGAAGCGGTCGAGGTCGAAGTGCGACGCGCCTGTGCCCATCATCTCAATGGCGCAACAGGCCAGACCGAACGTGAGCGGCCACAGGCTGTTGCTGCGTGCCCACGCCTTGATCTGCTCAAGCGAATGGACGACGATGCCCGCCTTGCGAAGCGCGGCGGACTCTTCCGAGGTAAAGCCCTCGTATTCAATCGAGGGCAAGTGAATTGGATTCACTTCCATTCCAGCACCTTCTTTCTCCATGCGTAAGCCAGACCAATGACCAAGAGTACGATGAAAATCAGCATTTCCGTGAAGCCAAACAGCCCCAGCGTGTGGTATTCGACCGCCCACGGGTATAAGAACGCGATCTCCACGTCAAAAATGACAAACAGAAGCGCGTATAAGTAGTAGCGGACATTGTACCGCACCCGCGCGTCGCCGATCGGTTCCAGGCCGCTTTCATACGTTGAGCGTTTGGCTTGCGTCGGATTATGCGGACGCAAGATCGGCCCTAAGACGTAAATGGAAGCAACAGGTAAGATGATGCCTAAGGCCAAAAAAATAAGCACCAAGATGAGGTTGTTCGCGTACAACATGTGCACCTCCTAGCCTATCGGTTATAAATATTCCAGTTCTCGCAATGATTCCCGAACGCATCCCGTCCTACGGGACACGATTTCTCATCGTGGAACATGGCTATTATAACAAAGGCCTCGTGTTCAGTAAAACCATGTAAGCGTTTAATTTTTCACATGATCACAGCGTGTCTTTCAGCGTTGCCACGACGTTTTCTACAGTAAAGCCGTACTCCTTAAACAACTCTGTCGCTGGCCCAGATGCGCCGAACCGATCGATGCCGAGTACCTTGCCGTTCTCACCCACGTATTTCCACCAGCCTTGCGAGCTGCCCATTTCTACGGCCACTCGCGCCTTGATTCTTGGCGGAATGACATGATCGCGATACTCCTGTGTCTGCGCGTCGAACAACTCGCAGGACGGCATGCTGACCACGCGCGTCGCGAGTCCTTCTTCTAGCAAGCGGCGGTGCGCTTCCATGGCGAGCGCGACCTCTGACCCGGTTGCGAGCAGGATGCCTTGCAGCGGCTTTCCGTCGGTCGCATCTGCGAGGATATAGGCGCCGTGCGCCACACCGTCTGCCGCAAGCCTGTCCGTGCCCGGCAGAATCGGCAGTTTTTGCCGCGTTAGGATGAGCGCGGTCGGACCGTCCTTACTTTGCATCGCCATTTTCCATGCCGCGCTGGTTTCGTTCGCGTCGGCGGGTCGGAGGACGGTCAAATTAGGAATCAGTCGCAGCGACGCCGTGTGTTCCACTGGTTGGTGCGTCGGGCCGTCTTCGCCGACACCGATGCTGTCGTGTGTGAACACGTACGTGATCGGCAGATCCATCAGCGCCGCCATGCGAATCGCTGGACGCAGGTAGTCGGAGAACACGAGGAAGGTCGCGCCGTATACGCGTAGGCCGCCGTGCAGCGCTAAGCCGTTCAAAATCGCCCCCATCGCGTGTTCCCGGACGCCAAACCAAAGGTTGCGGCCAGCGTAGCTCTCAGGCGTATACGCCTCTGCCCCCTTGATCATCGACTCGTTGGACGAGGCGAGGTCGGCTGAGCCGCCGAGCAAATACGGCACTTTGGCGGCAATGGCGTTCAGGGCGGCGCCGGATGCCTGTCTGGTTGCCCACTCTCCTTCATGGTAAATCGGCAACCCGCTCAACTCTTCCTCACTTACCTCGCCCGCGAACGACCGTTCCAGTTCCTCGGCCAGCTCGGGGTACTCCAGCTTGTAACGTTCATACTGCTCGCGCCACGTTGCCCACGCCGCCTTGTTGCGCGCCTGCGTTTCTGCGTACCGCTGCCGCACAGTCTCTGGTACGGTGAACGGCGGTTCTGTCCACCCGTACGCCTGCTTGGTCAGTTCCGTTTCCGCCTTGCCGAGCGGCGAACCGTGTGCGGCAGACTTGCCGCCCTTGTTCGGACTTCCAAAACCAATTTCCGTGCGCACGATGATCAGCGACGGCTGTCTGTTGTTACTATGGGCAAACGCAATCGCTCCGAACACCTCATTCATATCGTTCCCGTCGTCCACGCACAACACCTGCCAGCCGTAGGCGCGGAAGCGCTTGCCAACGTCCTCGCTAAACGTCATGCGCGTTTCCCCGTCCAACGAGATGGCGTTCGAGTCGTACAGTACGATCAATTTGCCAAGTCGAAGGTGGCCGGCGAGCGATGCCGCTTCCGCGCTGACCCCTTCCATCAGGTCGCCGTCCCCCACGATCGCGTAAGTGCGGTGCCGAACCACGCGATAATTGGATCGATTGTACTTCGCCGCGAGGAACCGTTCCGCCATTGCCATACCGACCGCATTGGCAAAACCCTGACCAAGCGGTCCCGTCGTGGTTTCCACTCCAGGCACGACCCCATATTCTGGATGACCAGGCGTCTTACTGTGCAGCTTGCGGAATTGTTTCAGGTCGTCGAGCGTCAAATCGTACCCCGCTAGGTGGAGCAGGCTGTAGAGCAGCATAGATCCGTGCCCCGCCGACAAGACAAAGCGGTCGCGATTGATCCAATTGGGCGCTTCCGGGGTGTACTCCATCACGCGACTCCACAGCGCGTGCGCCATCGGCGCCGCCCCCATGGGCAGTCCGGGATGCCCCGAATTCGCCTCCTCAATGGCGTCAATACTGAGCGTGCGTATGGTTGTAACCGCCAATTGGTCGATTTCGTCGTAGTGCAATGCGACTTCCTCCCTTATTTCTATTGCGCCGTTGCGGCGCTGTCATCATAGTGTACGCATCTGTGCGGTGAATGTTTTATGACGTCCACGCGCTCTCCTGACGCAGTTGTGCGAGCGCCTTGGCGCGGTCATGTTGGCCAAACACCGATGACCCTGCCACCAGCACGTTAGCGCCTGCCGCCGTCACCGCTCTAACCGTATCGACGGCAATGCCCCCGTCGACCTCTATATCAATGTGACTGGCCTGACGGCGTTCGAGCATCTCGGCGAGCTGCCTAATTTTATCCACCATCTGCGGTATAAACTTCTGCCCCCCAAAGCCTGGGTTCACGGTCATCAGCAAAATCATATCGACGTCGGGGAGGATATGCTCGACTGTACTGAGCGGAGTCGAGGGGGTTAGCGCCACCGCCGCCCGCACATTCGCCTTTCTGATCATTTGCAAGGTGCGCTGCACATGGGGTGTCGCTTCCACGTGAAAGGAGATCAGATCGGCGCCCGCATCGATGAACTCGGGGATGTAGCGTTCTGGCTCCGCGATCATCAGGTGTACGTCGAACGGCACGCTCGTCAGCGGTCGAAGCGCACGCACCACGAGTGGCCCGATGCTGATATTGGGCACGAAGCGACCGTCCATCACATCGATATGGATCCAATCGACGCCAAGGTTCGCCACCTCTTCGATCTCTGCGCCAAGTCGGCTGAAATCTGCCGACAAAATGGATGGGGCAAGCTGCAAAGTTTTCATCGTGAGCCTCCTTATTTTAATTTACCAAAAAAAAAGGACGCGCACGCGTCCCTCATTCCTTAATTCTACGAAAATATTATTGCCCTGCGCTGCGATGTATCTCATTTTCGAGAATCCTGCCCGCCTTATTGGAGAGGTCGACCACTTCGATGCGGAAGATCGCGCGCTTGATTGCCGCTTCGGCGCGAGCGACATCGATGTGGTCACGTTGCTCACGCAACAGGTTCTCAGCGCGTTCCTTCGCCTTTTCTGCGCGGTTCACGTCGATCATCGCAGGCAACTCCGCCGAATCCACCAGCAGCGTGATCTGATCGGGGCGCACCTGCACGAATCCGTTCGCCACGAACAGGAAGTCCTCCCCGTCCGGAATGCGCACCTTCACGATGCCCGACTTCACGGTCGCCGCCAGTTCCGTGTGCCGAGGCAATACGCCAATCTCCCCGGCTCCGGTCGGAATCACGGCAAATTCCACTTCTCTGGACAAGATGACCCGCTCTGGCGTGACAACATCCAGTTTGATGGTACTCATAGCTCATACCCGTCTTTTGCTGCTTTTTCCAATACATCGTCAATCGCACCGCAGTAACGGAAGTACGTTTCCGGAATCTCGTCGTACTTGCCTTCCGTAATTTCTTTGAAGCTCCGCACCGTGTCTTTGACGGTCACGTAGCGAGTGGTCAAGCCAG
>JAJZCL010000044.1:0-13195 GCA_021846165.1 Bacillota bacterium
AAAAAAGCGTAGAGTGCCGCACCGGCAAATTCGACGGTCTGCCGTTCGCTCCCCATACCGATACCCTAAGATCGTATCGCTTTGGTTTGTTGATCGAGCGCCTTGGTTACCTTCTCTTGGGTAATCGTACTGCAAACGTACAGCATGGCAATGCCGCCAAGCATTGCTGCTAAGGTGCCAAGAATCATGCCTTTCCCTCCTTTTTGAGCGCGTGGTATAATTATAGTATCACAAGATTTCGATGAAGAGTCGAAATGCCAACAAACTGTCACGAATGTGTCTGATATTATGCCATTGATGAGGAGTGTGTGTGATGAGTCGATCCCTGCGTTATTTCCTATACGCCTTGGCGTTCGCGCTTGGTCTGTTGGGACTGGTGGTCGCAGCACCGGTGGTGAAGATCGTCCTGATTGTGGTCGCCATCCCTGTCGGCGTCGTAGCCGATCTCATAGAGACCCACTATGATCAGCCGTATCGGCAGTACAGTCTTTTGCACGGTCACTACAGAAAACACGCAGAGAACTAGGGGGAATGAACTTGGAACTGCAGAACGAAATTTTTTTGCGCGCGACGGAGCTTGGCAAGTTGCTTGCGAAGACGGAAGAGGTGGCCAGTTTCAGGGCCGCAGAGCAGGCGATGCTGCAGCACCCGGTGGCCAAGGCAAAGATGGATCAACTAAAGGCCGTGGAAGGCGACCAACAAGGACTCGACAAGGCGCTTGCCGAACTTGAATCGATCCAGGAAGTGACGGACTTTCAAGGCGCACAAGAGCAAGTGCAAAACCTACTTCGAACCGTGTCGCAAATTGTTGCCGACAGCGTCTTAGGCGCGTAATTTGACCCGATCGTTTGGCAAGTGCTATGATGTTGACGCAGATCCGCATAGACGGCCTTGGAAAGAGGGATCCCACACTTGGCAAATGAGCATGATCATCACGATCACGACCACCACGACCACGACCATGATCACGATTCTGATGACATCGTGATTTTGGAAGACGAAGAAGGCAACGAACACGAGTTTGTCATCGCCGAAACATTTGAAGTCAACACGAGGCTGTACGCAGTCCTCATTTCCGCCGACGCCACCGACGAATCAGCGGAGGAAGGCTATATTTTTCGCGTCGAGGAAAAGGAAGATAACGGCGAATCGTACCTTGACTTCGTTCCCATCGAAGACGATCAGGAATGGCAGGAAGTGGAGAGCGTTTTTAACGAGTTGAATGAAGAAGACGCCGACTAATCGGCGTCTTCTTTACTTGCCCCTCGGATCGATGATACCAGCAGACACAATGTCGCCACTGTACACCCTTGTGGTGCTTTGATCATTTCGTCGCAATAGTAGCGCCCCATCGGCAGCAATGTCCTCAGCTACCCCCTTCAGCACCCCGATGCCCGTGTCCACCGCCACCAAGTGCCCGATCGTGGCACTACGCGCTTTCGCGTCGTCCAGCAGATCAGCAAAGTCGCCGCGCGTCACGCTCGCATAGTACCACTCTTCCAGCAGAGCCAGCACAGCAGCGATGACTTCTACGCGCCTGATCGGTCGGCCTGCCGCTTCGCGCAAGGAGATCACCTTCTCTCGCAGTGAGGCGGGAAACATCGACGCGTCTGAATTGGCGTTGATACCGATCCCGACAACGGCGTACCGCAGAGAATTGCCTTCCGAACTCGCCTCAATCAAAATGCCACCCAGTTTTTTCCCGGTTAGCACCAAGTCGTTCGGCCACTTGATTGCCACGCGTTCGTCCACCAATCGCTCCAGCGCCGTCGCCGCCGCGACCGCGGCAAACAGCGTCAGCATCGCCGCCGCAGCGACAGGAAGCGGCGGACGCAAAATCAGCGACATCTGAATGCCGGTTCTTTGCGGTGTCACCCACTCTCGACCCATTCTCCCGCGCCCGCTTGTCTGCCTGTCCGCCAGCACGACCGTTCCTTCCTCAACCCCTGCTTCAGCAAGCCGCAACGCCGCCTGGTTGGTCGAATCGATCGTGTCACTGTACTCGATCCGTCGCCCCAGCACGCGAGTCGTGAGCAGGTCGCCCAGTTCACGACTCGTCACCGAGTCCGTGCGCTCCGTCAGTCGATACCCACGATGAGGCGAGGCCTCAATCGAGTAGCCCTGCGCCACGAGTGTGCGCACATGCTTCCAGACCGCTGTCCTGCTGGTGTTCAGCACAGCGCAAAGCTCGCTGCTCGACACGAACCCGCCGTCTGCGTTTTGCAAATAACCGAGAATCAGATCGCGCGGCGAGCGGGTTGCGCTCAATCGAGCTGCACCACTTTCGACTGCCCATCCCCTACGAGTCGCGCCGCCGGGTAGATCGCACGCACTGGCACCACGATCAAAGTGGCGACAATCGCTTTTACCAAGTCGCCCGGCAAATACGGAATACACCCGAGCCACATCGCCTTGATCAGCGACACGTTCAGCATATGGGCGAGCCACGGCACCCCAAACAGATACATAAAGAGCGATCCGAACGCCTCGATCACGAGAAACGTCCACAGATAAGCGCGCCAGCCGCGGCCCTCAATCTTGGCGGTCAACCACCCGATCAGCAACGCGGAAAGCGGCCAACTCCAGACAAACCCAGCGCTCGGCCCGACAATCACACCAAGACCACCGCTGCCACCGATAAACGGCAGGCCTAGAACGGCGAGTACGATCACCACCAGCACACTGAAAAACCCGTACCCGGCGCCCAAAAACGCGCCTGCCAGCATGATGGCAAGCGTTGCCAGCGTAATCGGCACCGGCGTAAAGCCCAAGTGTATGTTGACAAACCCAAACACAACCAGCATCGCCGCAAACAATGCGCTGAACACCACGCCCCGCACCGTCAATCGAAAATTCATGTTTCCCCATCCCCCGTTATTTGATATGCTAGATCACGGTCATTGTTAACCAGTTTCAAATTGCAAGGTTAACAATCGCAGTGTAGCATAATGGACAGGTGAACAAAAGGGGCTTTTTTCATTGAATGAACCAATCGTAGTACTAAAGAACGCGACCGTCGTATTTGCGCAGGCGCACAGTGCGGGCGGCGCCCTGAACGGAATCGACCTAGCGGTCGCAAGCGGCGAATGGCTTGGCATCGTCGGAAAAAACGGCAGCGGTAAAAGTACGCTTGCGCAGGTGATCGCCAGCGTCTGCCCGCTCTCAAAGGGGGTTGTGTCCGTACCGGAAGGACGCGTTCAATTGCTGTTCCAAAACCCGGAGGCACAGATCGTCGGCGAAACGGTCTATGAGGAGGTGTGTTTTGGCATGGAAGTGCAGGCGGTCGATCCCGTGCAAATGCCTGAACGCGCACAGGCGTCACTTGCGCAGGTGGGGTTGGACGTGCCACTCGACCACCCTGTGAACCACCTTTCCGGCGGTCAAAAACAACTGCTCAACCTGGCCGGATGCCTCGCCGTAAAAGCGCAGGTGCTGGTGTTCGACGAGGCAACCTCGATGCTTGATCCCGCTTCGCGCGAGCGCGTACTGGAGATTGCGCACGACCTGCGCCAAAGCGGTCACACGATCATTTGGGTGACGCAGTACATGGAAGAACTGGCGCACGCCGACCGGGTACTCGCGCTCGACGCGGGATGCGTCGCGTTTGTGGGCGAACGCGAGGCGTTTTTCAGGCAAGTAGACGAAAGAATCAGCGTTTGTGAACAGATGGGCTTTACGCAGCCCTACGCAGTGCAGGTCGCTCAACACTTACAAGCGCTGGGGATGAATCTGGCTTTTTTGCCCGTATCAACCAAACAACTGGTTGAGGCAGTGACGGGCGCATGACGATCAGGGCAACCGATTTGCGGGTAAAAAAAACCGACACGACCAGCACGGACATCCTGCGCGGCATTTCCTGCGCGATGGAACAAGGTACCATTACGCTAGTCGTGGGCAAAACCGGTGCCGGCAAAACCACGCTGCTTGACGCCCTCTCCGGCCTCATCAAGCCAACCTCGGGCTGGATCGAATACGCCGATCAGCCGCTGTGGCGCGGCAAACGGTTGAACCACTGCGTCGCCCTTACCATCGGTTGCGTATTCCAGTTCCCCGAACACTTCCTGTTCGCACGCACGGTACGCGGCGAGTTCGCGTACTCCCTGCGACCCTTGCGCTTGCCTCGGCAGGAGGTGGAGGCACGCGCTGCAGACGCCATGGTGCGCGTCCACCTCGCACACGCGCTGCTCGCCGCATCGCCGCTAACGCTCAGTGGCGGCCAAAAACGCCGAGTCGCCATCGCTAGCACACTGGCCACGATGCCCATGTGGCTGTTTCTCGACGAGCCCACCGCCGGGCTTGACGCAGAAGGCAGCAACGCGCTGCTGACTTATCTGCGCGAGTGGCGGACGCGTGGAGGTGGCGCGATCGTGGCTACGCACGACCTTGACGCCCTGTTGCCCATTTGCGACCACGTTCTCATCCTGCGCGACGGCACCCTGCTTGCACAGGCCACCCCGGCAGAACTGTGTCGCAATCCGGCGCCGCTGCTGCAAGCGGACATCGGCTTGCCAAGCGCACTACAGGCGAAGGCGGAACTGATGGCCAACGGCTGGTCGTTACCAGAAGGCTGCCTAAGCGCCGCCGCGCTCGCAGCGGCGCTCGCCGCCCAGCATTCACCCCGCGCCATGCCCGCCCACACGCCCCGCGCAGAGCGACCAGAGCGACCATCGACAGCATCACAACACCAGCGCCCACGCGTCGCGGACACCCTCGATCCGCGAACCAAGTGGCTGCTCGCCACCTTCATTTCCGTTGGCATCCTGCTCACGCCGACCTGGGGAGGCATCCTTTATGGCGCTGCGGTCATCGTCCTCCTGATCGCACTGTTGCGCTTATCGATCAAAGAGCTAATCAGGTGGTTGCGGCCGATGATGTATTTTATCGTCATTTCCGTGGCGCTTTCAGGACTGGTTTTACACATTTACGGCGGTCGCCTGACCGGGATCGGCTTTGCAGTCGCTCCCGCTGTGGGCACGCTAAAGCAGTGGTCGCGCCTGTTGGCGGTCATGGCGCTGGGGCTGCTGTTGCCGCTCACCACCAGCCACCAACAGCTCAAGCAAGGCCTCCAAGCCGCCCTCTCCCACGTTCCCGGCACCAAGCGCACCGCCGAGGCGTTCGCTCTCGCCACCGCACTGACGCTGCGCTTTATCCCCGTTTTGGCGCAAGAAGTGGAGCGCTTTTCAAAAGTAGCGAGAGCGCGTGGCAAGTCGCGCGTAAAGCCCGGTCGGTTGCGCGCCCGCGACCTGCCGACGGTGATGGTGCCTCTGCTCATTGCCATGTTCCAACTCGCCGATCACATGACCATCGCCATGGAGGCGCGCGGCTACAGAAAAATCGGCCAACGACACACCGCGGCCGTGCGACTGAAACTGACCCGCCGCGACGCCATCGCCATCTTCATCGGACTTGTCGCCGCGCTGCCGTTGTATATTCTGCGTTAACGCGCCTAGCGAACGCCCATATACCCGTCCGGATCGCTGACCTCGCCTTGAATCATCGCTTTGTATTCGAGCCAGCGATCCCGACCGCGCGAACGCCACTTCGGATCTGCCGTTTTGTCCATAAACAAATGACTGAACCAGTTGCGCGTTTTCTCCCACTGCTTTAAGCGTCCGAACAATTCCCCGATGATGTACATCAGCTTGGCGTCCGGCATGGACTCCGTGTCGTATTCCTGCTTCTCGTACATCTTCACGTAATAATCCACGGCGTATTCCAAAAAGCGGGTTTCCTCCACTGCCATTCCCTTGTATCGGTACATCCAAGCGATGCGCAGCGCCAAATTGGCCTGCAACAGCAGCCTTTCCTGCACGATCCGACTGACCAAAAACGCCAACTCATAACTGCGCAGCGCGTCTTCCCATGAGCGCGCGCCGCACAAATCCGGCACCTTTATTTTTGCGAGGTACTGTTGCTGCAAGCGCAAGCGCAGGTCAGGTTGAAGCGGCGCAAACCCGTCAGTAAACGCCAATCCGCAGATGGGACAAACACTCACGTCATAGAAAATGGGATTTTCACTTTGGTAGTGCGGACAAAAGTCCGAGTCTATCTTTTGCATGCGTGCATTGTTCATGCGCATGTGCTTGGTTTTAAAGGGTTGTTCGCAATAAATGCACTTGACGGTTTTGTCATAGAGCAAATCGGCCATCGGAACGCCTCGATTTTATGTGATGTGTGCCATTCATCAACAGAATAGCAGAGTTTGATGACTTAGGAAACTACTGCCTGAATTTTCCGTGGTTATAGGATAACGGTAAAAGCGCTGCCTTCACCCACAACGCTTTGAATGCTGATTTTACCGCCATGCGTTTCGACAATCCATTTGGCAATCGAAAGCCCGAGTCCGGTACCCCCGCTTTCCCGCTTGCGCGCCTGATCGGCACGGTAAAAACGATCGAATGCGTGCGTCATTTCCTCACGCGTCATGCCGATGCCCGTATCCGCGACAAGCAACAACGCGCGGTGGCGTTGCGCAATGAGTTCGATGGTGACACGCCCGCTTGCAGGTGTGTATTTTAATGCGTTGTCAACTAGAATTACTAATAATTGCCTTAAACGAGAATAATCTCCTTTCACAATCAGACGCCCCGCAGTCTGGTCATCCAGCACGAGATCGACGCCTTTGTCTTCCGCGATGGGCATAAACAGTTCATGCGTGCTTTTCGCAAGCTGGAGCAAATCGACGTCAACCAGTTCGAGCATCGTTTCGTTGCCGTCAGTGCGTGCGAGTGTCAACAAGTCGTCCGTCATGCGGGTGATTCTGCGTGCCTCCGCCTTGGCATTGCTTACCCACTCCAGCACCTCGACATCCGTTTGCTCGCCGTGGCTGAGTGCAAGGTCAAGATTGGACTGAATGATCGCAAGCGGCGTACGCAGTTCATGCGATGCGTCAGCAACAAAACGCTGCTGTTGCACCCATGACTTGTAAATGGGGCGGAGCGCACGTCCCGAAACGTAATACCCGGCGAGAAGTGCGATGAGGAAACCGATGATGCCGACGGTAAGGAACACCTGCCAGAATTTTTGCAGCACTTGCAACTGCGGCGAAATGTCGATCCCCATTTGCAGAAAACCCACGACCGATCCCGTGCTGTCGCTGACAGGCACGGTGATCAAACGCAGTCGGTACCCGGCACTGGAATCTCGCCAGGTCATATAGCTCGCGTCACCCATCGGATTCACTGGGAACGGAACGAATTGCATCAGGGTTTTGTCGTTGCTTGCTAGCACATTCCCCGTCATTGAGCGAATTCCGACCAGAAAAAAAGAGTGCGCCAAGTGCGGCGAATAATGGTCATTAGGATTTCGATCCGTGGGCGGTTCACGCAACGACTCATTCAGCGTCGAGTCGTGCCGCAAAAGCCCCATGGCTCCAACCCGTAAGGAGCGATCCACCTGCCCAATCGTGAGCGAATTGACCACCGTTCCCGCCACCATCGACAGCAACCCATAGAGGACAATCAGGATGACCGCGAGCAGCACCGTCAACTTGATTCTGGTCTGGGTAAACACGTTATACTTCCTTTAGGCGATACCCTACGCCACGCACCGTTTCAATCACCGAAGGCACCCCATCACGGGACGGTGCCATCAGCGTCTGGATCTTCTTGCGCAAAAAATGCACATAGGATTCCACTACGTTAATGTCCATATCCAGCCCCCACACCCGATCCAGTATCAACTCTTTCGGAAGTATGCGATTCGGGTTACGCAAAAACAATTCAAACAACTGAAATTCTTTTGGCGTCAGCAACAATTCCCGATCCTCGAAATACACAATCCGCTCGATCAGATTCAGCCGGAACCTTCCCACTTCTAGTTCATTAACGCCAATCAGATCCCCCGCTCTGCGAGTCAGCGCACGCACCCGCGCGAGCAACTCCTGCGTAGCAAACGGCTTGACCAAGTAATCGTCTGCGCCGCGATCAAGTCCCTCAACCCGGTCTTGCACCGAGTCTTTGGCCGTCAAAAACAGAATTGGCGTCGAATGGCCGTCACTTCGCAGTTGTTGCACCAATTGATAACCGTTCATGTACGGCAGCATCACGTCGACAATCAGCAGGTCGTAAGCGTTATCGCACGCCATTTGATAGCCCTCACGACCGTCGACGGCTGTATCCACATGATAGTTTTGCTCTTTTAACAATTGTTCCAGCGCCTGCAACAGACGCGTTTCATCGTCAATGACAAGGATCCTCATCGTAACACCCTCTTCACTTGCCAATTACACTAGACAGCGAGTCTTTAAATTCACTGAAAAAAACCGCCTTTTGCGAGGAATCCGCCAGCCTATGGTCATTCGTCGACACGACGCGATCACACCTGCCGTATTGTTCAGTATCAAAGTGTGGAGGTGATTTCGGATGTATGGCACTTTCGGTGGCTACACGCGGTGGGCGGTCGTGTTTCTCATCATTTTCGTCCTGTTCTTCCTGCTCGTTCCCGCATGGGGCGGCGGTTACGGCGGTGCTGGATACTAATTCCCAAACCTTGAATTGAATTAGAGTGGAGGTGTTCGTTATGGATGGCGGAGCATATGGCGGTTACACACGGTGGGCCATCGTGTTTCTAATTATTTTCGTGTTGTTCCTGCTGCTTGTTCCCTATGGGAGCAGAGAGGTTTGTCAGACCGTTCCAGTTTATTAGTTGACTGCGGCGGGCAGAACAAAAATATTTGCCTCTGCCCGCCTAAAACACACAAAGAACAGCGTGTACTATGATAAAATTGGTTGACAACAGATATAGATAATGTAGGGGCGATCATGATTTTGTGCATGTGCCCGATATTTTATAGAAGGTGCTGCGATGAAGTTGAAGTTCGGCATTTTATATAAAGTCACGATCACCACACTGATCCCAGTCGTGATTCTGGCACTCTCGTCGATTTTGTTATTGTATGAAGCGCAAAACGAAACGCGCCAGTACAGCCTGATCACTGAAACATACAGCCCGTTGATGCTCAGCACAGAACAGGTATTGCGTTCGTTTTTCCGTTGGGACGACGACCTGAATATGGCTACCCTCGCGATTTCCGACCACAAACCCGCGATGGCTAACCCCCAGATCGCGGACGCGCTGTTGGCCGATGGCGATGCGTTCAACGCCCTCCTCGCAGCTCGCAAAGAGGGCTTGCCAAGCGCAGACGACCAGCGGATCTTGCGTGAACTGACGGTTTACCGCGGGTATTCGAACGAAGTAATCAGCGCGATCCATCGACATAAGCTGACCACCGCCGTCACGGTTCAACTCGTGACGAATGCGAACATCTCCTCTCGCCTGGTTGCGGATTTGAATGCTTTGAAGGTGCGCGAGCGGAACAATTACCTGCGTGTCGACCAGCAACTTACCCTGTCGGAACAAGCTTTACGGCACACGCTGTACACGATACCGATCATCGCGCTACTGCTATCGCTGTCACTGGGAATCTTCCTTTCACGCCACCTGGTCAGGCGCATTCGCGTCCTGATTGACGGCATTCGGCGCGTGGCGGAAGGCGACAGGCATAATCTTGACGCAAAACCAAGCAGACCGAGGGACGAAATTGACGACGCTTTTACCACGCTCATCGCCACGGCCAAGCAACTAGAAACGTCAGAATGGCAATTGCAGGAGCAAGTCAATTTCCGAAACAGGCTCCTCAACGCCCTCCCTGTTCCGATATTTTATAAGGGTGTGGATGGTCGCTTTATTGAAGTCAATCGCACTTTTAAGAGGTTTCACGGCTTTTCCGGTCGGCAACTTCTCAATATGACCGTGGCCGATTTGGCACCTGCCAATTGGGCGCAAATGCACCAACAGACGGATCAGGAACTGCTCAGTGAGATTGGTTCCAAGTCCTATGAGGCGGTCGCGTTTGACGCGACCGGTCAAACACGCGACATGATCTTTCACAAGTCGACATTTCTCACTCCAGATGGGCAGATCGGCGGCATCATCGGCATCATGATCGACATCACCGACCGCAAAAACGCGGAAAAGAACATCCAGCACCTGAGCCAGATTTACGCGGCGCTGGCGCAGACCAACCAAACTATCGTCCACATCAAGGACGAACAAAGACTTTTTGACGAAGTTTGCCGCATTGCGGTCGAATATGGCGGCATGGGGATCGCCTGGATCGGCGTCCCTGATGAAACAACCGGCAACATCGTCAGGGTGGCTCAGTTTGGCGATCTCGCCGTTATGCAGGGGCTTGAGTTCAACATTCGCACGAATGAACTGAACAGCAACGGCTTGGTGGGACAAGCCATTCTTGAACAGCACCCTGTCATCGTCCAGAGTGACAAGGCGGATGCACGCGATCTGCCCTGGCGCGAGCGCGTGCTGGAACACGGTCTCGCTACCGCCGCCTCGTTCCCGATTCGACGCGGGGGAGAAGTATACGGGGCGTTGACTGTTTTTCACAGCGAAGAAAATATTTTCGATCCTACGATGATCGCCTTGTTTGAGGAAATGAGCATGGATATTGGCTTTGCGCTCGATCAGTACGATATCGAGGCGATGCGCGTCAAAGCGGAAGTTAGGTTCCGCACGCTGTATGAACAATCACATGACGCGATGATGACCGTCGAGCCGCCAGATTGGAACTTTACGTCCGCCAATCCCGCTACGCTGGAACTGTTCGGGGTCGAGAGCGAAGTTGACTTTATGCAACTAAATCCATGGCAAGTGTCGCCGGAGCAGCAACCTGACGGTTCACTGTCAGCAACATCGGGAATCGCGCACATTCAATCGGCCGTTGAACAGGGTGTCGAATTTTTCGAATGGACGCATCGGCGCACCAGCGGCGAAACATTCTTCGCCACCGTTTTATTGACGCGCATGACCATCGCTGACGAGGTGATCATCCAAGCAACCGTGCGCGACATCACCGCGCAAAAACAGGCGGAGCAGGCTTTACTGGCCGCGGAGCAACGTTGGAAAGACATTCTCGACTTCCTGCCCGACGCCACCTTTGTCATCGACAACGACGCGCGCGTGATCTCCTGGAACCGCGCCATGGAAACGATGACAGGCATTGCCGCCGCCGATATTGTCGGCAAGGGCGACTTCGAATACGCCTTGCCCTTTTACGGCGTACGCCGTCCCATGCTTATCGATCTCGCCACTCATTTTGACGAATCGATTGCAAAAGAATACAACGCCATTTGGCTGCAAGAGAACACCTACTTCGTAGAAACGATCGCCACCCACCTGCCGGGCGGGGTGGCGCACCTGAGCGCCACTGCTTCTGCGCTGCGCTCGCCCACAGGAGAAGTGATCGCAGTCATTGAGAGCATTCGCGATATTACGGAGCGGAAATTAGCTGAAGAGCAAATCCAAAAACTCGCACACTTCGACCACTTGACAGGACTTCCCAATCGAGCCCTGTTGATGGAACGCACCAACCATTTGATCAACCAATCGCGCCGCAACGAACAAAGTTTGGCGATGCTTTTCCTTGATCTTGATCACTTCAAAAACATCAATGACACTCTCGGACATAAGATCGGCGACATGATGCTCATCGAAGTCGCCCATCGATTAAGCGAACATGTGCGCTTTGACGATATGGTTTCGCGCCTTGGCGGCGATGAATTTGTCGTCTTGCTACCCGATACTTCAACAGCATTTGTGACCCACCAGGCAGAGGAACTGATCCAAGTCATCAGCGAACCGTACCACATCGATGGATATGATCTGACAATCACGCCTTCGATCGGCATTGCCGTTTACCCTATTGATGGGGACAGTTGGGAAACGCTCTATCGCCATGCGGATATCGCCATGTATCGGGCAAAAAAGGACGGGCGCAATGCGTACAGCTTCTTCACTCCGTCGATGCAACGCGACTCCGCGCGACGATTGCAACTCGAACACGCAATGCGTTTGGCGCTGGAACGCAACGAATTCACACTTCACTACCAGCCGATTATCTCCCTCAACGGCGATCGAAAAGTCTGCGTGGAGGCGCTGTTGCGCTGGCAACACCCGACACTTGGCCAAGTGTCCCCCGCCGAATTCATCCCTGTCGCCGAAGAAACCGGCATGATCATTGCGATTGGCGAATGGGTGCTGCGCACCGCGATCCGACAAATGAAAAACTGGCTCATCAAAAGGGTGCCGGTTCACTCTGTCGCCGTCAACTTGTCCGCACTGCAACTCAAACAAATCAATCTGCCGCAGCAGATTCTCGATGTTTTGTTCAGCGAATCGTTGCCGCCCGACTACCTGGAACTTGAAATCACAGAAAGTGTGGCCATGCGTGACACCGATAACGCCTATAAGTTTATGGACATCATGCACCGGGCGGGCGTACGCATCTCCATTGACGACTTCGGCACCGGATATTCGTCGCTCGCGTACTTGAACCGCTTTCCCATCGACAACCTGAAGATCGATCAGTCATTCGTCCGCAATCTGGAATCCAACCAAGATGACATTGCGATTGTGAGGGCCGTGATCAGCCTCGCTAAGTCTTTGCGCATGCGCACCATTGCGGAAGGAGTGGACAGCGAGCAAAAGTTGCGATTATTACGCAAGTACGGCTGCGATGAGGTGCAGGGGTACTTGTTCAGCCGCCCGCTGCCCCCTGCACAGTTGGTGTCGTGGCTGAAAACAACCAACACAAACGAGATTTAGATTTGATCCCAAGCACGCATAAGCACGAACCCAAATGCGCATGCTTTACACATCAACATTTGGGAGGTTATTCCGTTGTTTACCACTAACCAATTCAGCGCGCACGAACTGACAATCGCGAACGAGGCGCTGTTGACAAAAGTCGCAAATATTGAAGTGCTGTCTTCCTTAAGCACTCAGGCGCAAGACCCGCAACTGCAAAACATTCTGGTTCAACACACGCAGTTGATTCAGCAACACTACCAGCAAGGCATCAATCTCCTACAGTCGCTGCAAATCCCGGTCACGGTTCTGGACGGGGCTCTTACGGGTATACAACAAGGCGTGCGCGGCGTTGCCTCAACGACGCAAAATCTGTACGCGCAGGCTCCCTCGGATCGCGCGATTAGCATGGTTGTCCTCAATCTGCACAAATTCGGCGCCATCGGATGGACAACGTTTGCGCTTGAATGCATCAACCCGCAACTGCGTTCTTTCTTTATGAACGGAGCCAGTCTGAATGACCGCATGGCCTACGAAGTTTGGGGCTTTATGAGCCAAAGGGGTTATTACCAGATCCCCGTTCCACAAACCA
>JAJZCL010000044.1:13205-14886 GCA_021846165.1 Bacillota bacterium
CATGGCGGCGGTCACGCAGTCCTATCCACAAATTCCAGTGCAAGGCTCGGTCAGTTACCAATAACGAAAACACCCGGCCAACGCACACGGGTATTCGCCGTTGTGATCCACTGCAACACATGTAGATGGAGCTGTCGATCGTTCAAATTCAAGCGGAAGGGTGCTGCGCCCTCCGCTTTTTCTAATTTACGCTTGACAAACCTCTTCCGCTTATCTATTTTCAAAAGGATGAATACTGTGCCGATCTACAACTCGCAACAAGTCTCAAACGTCTCACCGGATGGAGAGAATTCTTTGATATGATCAATTTAACGCGTGATCTGATCACGACCGTGTACATAGCGCTTCAAACCATCACTGCGCTGTTTGGCGGCTACCAAATCGTATTCTCCTTCTTTGGCCTGCTGTACCGAACAATCCCGATCGTCCATCCGCCACAAAAGCGCTTTGCGGTACTGGTGGCGGCTCACAACGAAGAAGCGGTCATCGCGCCACTTTTGGACAACCTTCAGCAACTCGACTACCCAAAGGAACTGTATGACGTCTATGTGATCGCAGACAACTGCACGGATCAGACGGCCGTCATTTCCCGTCAACATGGCGCAATCGTCGCCGAACGGCATACGACAAGAGAGCGCGGGAAAGGCTTCGCCATCCGCTGGATGTTGAATCAGTTGAACTTGTTCGACGTTCCATACGACGCCGTGGTGATGTTTGACGCCGATAACCTGGTCAGCCAAAATTTTTTGAAGGTGATGAACAATCGCTTGATGGCCGGGAAAAAGGTAGTTCAAGGTTACCTAGACAGTAAGAATCCTTTCGATTCCTGGGTCACGGTATCGATGGCCATCTCCTACTGGTACACGAATCGCATGTGGCAGCTCGCAAGGCGCAATCTGGGGCTTTCCTGTGCGCTTGGCGGAACAGGCTTATGCATTGATATGCAGCTTCTCAAAACGCTGGGTTGGGACGCGACCGGACTGGCTGAGGACACAGAATTCGGAGCGAAGTGCGTGGGGATGGGGATTTATCCGGAGTGGGCGCACGAAGCGCGGGTGTACGACGAAAAGCCCGTGACGATCACGGCATCCCTTCGTCAGCGCCTGCGATGGATGCAGGGACACTTTTCTTGCGCAGAAACGTATGCGGGTTCCCTGATCGCGAAAAGCATCCGTGAGCGCAACCTGGCAAAGTTTGATGCGGCGGTGTACTTGTTTCAGCCAGCGAGCTTCATCATCGTCTTCCTGACGGGCATCATGCTGTACCTGCAACTCACGGCGCACACCACCAACCCCATTTTAGCAGGCATGACCCAACTGTTCCCCACGTGGTTCTGGTTGCTCGTCAACATCTTCATTCTGCTGCAAATCCCGCTTGCTTTGTTCCTTGAACGCGTCAACTGGGTCGGCTATTTGGGCATTCCGTTATTCCCGTTCTTTCTTCTCACCTGGTTCCCGGTCACCGTGGTGGCGTTATTCACGCGGCACAACAAAACATGGGTACACACCAGACATTCGCGCGCCATCTCGCTTGAGGAAATGAAAAACCGCTAAACGCGCTTGTCAGGGCTGTACACCAACCCAGCAAGCGCGTTCCACATCCATAGCATCCGCTTTCATCATTAACCTAGTATTTTATTCAATACTTGATGAACTCTTTCCTTATCAAATGGTTTGACAGA
>JAJZCL010000129.1 GCA_021846165.1 Bacillota bacterium
CTTTAGCGGAAGCCCACACCCCAGGACACACCGGAATTTCCGCATGCATCTGCCCGTCATCCGCCAATCGTTCCATGCGAATGTGTCGCAAAGCAGCATTCAAATACTCGGTCAACACACCACCAGACGACAAGACCATCGTCATACCCCCTGCTTCGTCTTTCATCCATATTGTAATCCTGATTCCATTACTGTGAAAACCCGTTGCGCTGAATTTGGCGGACGTTGAGGTCTTCCTCTTAAATGAATTCGCAGTGCAGACATTCATTTCATGCCTCCTCGTTGCTCGAAGCCTCATGAACACGGATTACACACCAGCTATTTGGGCTCCCATCCATATCTGCGAATCGTGCAAAATTCCCGGAAACCAATCTTCCTATAGATCCCAATGCCATACGGGGACGCGGTCAAGACCGCAACCTTGTAGCCCCCTTCTCTCGCCTCATGGAGAGCTCGTAGTGTCATCGCAGCGCCGATGCCTTTCTTCCTGTATCCTGGCAGCGTCACAACCCAGTGAACGGCAGCGGCCTCCGCGCCCAGAAAGAGCAATGATGTGGCTGCTGGTTTCCCATTTACGAAACCTATGAAATAGCGCCACGGGCGCGAGTCGCTGACACCGAACAAACGGTGAACGCCTTGAAGCGCTGTCACGACAGCTTCCGGTGCGCTGAACACCCTAACAGAGACCCAATCGTCCAGGTCGGACTCCGCGCGGACGCGCACAATCTTGAGATCATGTACATCTTGAAACTTGCCATTCATCGCGTGAAGATCCAGTGCCATGCCCAATACCAGATTCAAAACCACAGAGTTGCAAGCGTTCTAATCGCCTGGATCGCTGCAGGAGTCCTCGACGGCATTGCCGAGTCCACGGTGGACATCAATCAGTACTTGGATAAACCTTTCCTTTGGCTGGCACATTGGAATCCAACCAGTCCGCTTTTTAGATGGATCGATTTCTCCGCCCTTATGTTGCTTGTTATGGGTGGTCCATTTCTTTTGTGGCAGTTCATCAAACGAATGGTCAACAGGAGTTCGCCGTTCATTTACCCTTCGATTTTGTACGAAGAAGAACTTTCGTCCGCCGCCGAAGCTCTGGATAATCCAGACACTGAAAAGCACGAACTCCAGGAAAAAATGGAGGACTTGATACTCTCCGTGGCCGAGACGGTGACAGTGACGCTGGGCCTCGCGCCACGTCATTATCGCGCCTATGTTATTGCGGGATCGACCGACGGTGTCGGCATCTCGTGGTTCCGCTTCGGCAGACAGTTTGAAAAGGCGCTGCGGAAGCACGAAAGCATAGAGGGAATTTTATCCGGGGATGAAGAACTGGTTATCCGAATGTGTCAACGGAGGAAAACCGTCTCCGTCATGCGATCGGTGCAAGAGGAATATCCGGATTCAGATATTCACACCATGATCATGATTCGCAATCCGGGCGATTTTCGTCTTGGGTTCCTGATTGCCGTCATCCATCCATCCGTCCGGATTGAAGTCGACGACAGCACGTTTCTACAGGCCTCATATATCATGAGAATGCTAGGATTTATGGACAAGCTGGTGGAGTTTGTTTTAGAATATGAGAAGGAAGGTGAGGATAACGATGAAAAAGAAACATTCCCCCGTTAAAGCGTCTATCAAGACCGCTGTCACACGAAGCGACAAGACTGGTGCGTGGATTATTCGGGGCGTTCGTCCGTCCTCAGCCTCTAACGGAATTGAAACCTTTACCGCCAGAAAGACGGACAGGAAAAAGGCTGTTGCTCAGTCGTGATCCGATTGTCGTTTTTTATGCAGCCGGATCACGACTGAGCAGTCATCCCCCGACGGTGTTATACAAACTCCTCCACAGATAAAATGTGGCATAGGCTTCCCATCCTTCCCACGCTACGGTCATTTCCCGCAACTCCGCGATGCTGTGTTTGCGATCCATGCCCCGCGTTGCTTTTACGGCGTTCTGCAAACCAACATCCTCAATCGGAAACGCGGAGGGGTCTCGCAGACACCGCATGAGTATGTAGTTCGCTGTTCAGGGGCCAATCCCGCGGATCTTTATCAATTCCCGCTTAGCCGCCTGGAAGTCTCCCGCCTGCAAAAGACCGTGTTTGCTTAAGGAGCCCTCGGCCATTCGCATCGCCGCTGCCAGCGCGTATTCCGCCTTCCTTCTGGTGAACTACAGGCCGAGCAGATCGTCGACATGCAATTGTGCGATGGCCTCTGGACGAGGAAACAGCCAATAGTTCCGTCCTGCCCACTCTTGGTGTCCGCCGAACGACTCCACAAAGCGACGTTTGAACATATAGACGAACGCCAGATTGATTCGCTGACCCATGATCGCCCAACATAGCGCTTCAAATAAATCGGCAACACCGACAATACGCAACCCGTAATATCGACCATCAAATCTGGCGTTTCGCTTTACCATTGTCTCGTATAATTCGTCGCTTGGCTCCATACCGTCACCTCATCCTCTTTGCGACATCCTCTTACATGAGTATAAAGTCACTCACTGCGATTGAGTATGCCAGGGATACAAGACCGCAAGATTTCGATACGGTACGCCCTCTATTTTGGTTCCCTGCCCTTTAGCCGTCAGGA
>JAJZCL010000045.1 GCA_021846165.1 Bacillota bacterium
CTCGTCTATCGGCGATTCGGTCAAGCCGTACCGCCACTGTCGATCCAGATGATCAACCGCATCCCGATTGCGGCGGGGCTTGGTTCCAGCGCCGCCGCGCTGGTCGGCGGCCTGATGATCGCCAACCACCTCCTCGACGAACCGCTGAACAGCGCCCAGATCCTGCGCATCGCCGTCGAGGACGAAGGACACCCGGACAACGTCGCGCCTGCGTTTTTGGGCGGCGCTGTACTCGCCTACCTGCACGCCGACGAGGTCACACACGTCAACCTGCCCTTGCGCGACAACTTCAACTTTGTCACCGTCACGCCCGAATTTCCCCTGCTCACGGAAACCGCGCGCGGCGTACTCGCCACCAAGGTCGACCGCAGCGACGCAGTTTTTAACGTCGCGCACGCGAGTTTTCTAACCGCCGCGCTGACCACAGGGAACATCCCCCTGCTACGCAAGTCACTACAAGATCGCCTGCATCAGGATGCGCGAAAATCGCTCATCCCTGGTTTTGACGACGTCGTGATCGCCGCCCGCAAAGCGGGAGCGATCGGTACGGTGCTGAGCGGCGCTGGTCCAACGCTCCTCTCCATCGTTGACAGCGGTCCACTTGCCGACGAAGTAGCAGACGCCATGGTGGGCGCTTTTGCCAAACACTCCGTTCACTCAGTCGCACGCGCGTTACCACCTGCGAGCATTGGCGCACACACGCACGTCCAGGCAGTCGCCATCGACTGACGCACGAAAGGGGGGTTTCGGATTGCTCAAACAATGGAAAGTGGCCATGGTAGGCGCAGGCGCGATCGCGGGAGCGTTGATCGACGCTTTTTTCCATACCGGCGTGGTGACACCTGAACGCATCCGCGTCATCAACCGCAACAACCGGGATCAGCTGCTGCGGTTACAAGCCAAATACAGAATTCACCCCTGCGACAGCATCGCCGAGGCCGTGACGGATGCCGATCTGGTGATTCTTTCCGTTAAGCCCAAAGATGCGGCGGAAGCGTTGCAAGAGGCGGCAAAGTCCGCGCCAGACCACGCTCTTTACCTATCGGTCGTCGCAGGCAAAAGCATCGAGTGGATGACCGGATTGATTCGCGCCGCCCAATCGGAGCGAGAACAGGTTGCGTGGCCGCGCGTAGTGCGAACCATGCCCAACACCTCCTGCCAGGTGCGCGAATCGGCGACGGCCTATGCCGCCAGCGCCAATTGCACCGAAGTCGACATTCAAAACGTTGAAATCCTGCTGCGCGCAGTCGGTTCCGCCCACCCGATCGAGGAACGGTTGCTCGACGCAGTGACAGGGCTGTCTGGAAGCGGACCGGCGTATTTTTACTATATGGTTGAATCATTAGCAAAAGCCGCTATCGACGTGGGTCTCGACGAAAAAACCGCCAAGGATCTGCTCGCGCAAACCATTTACGGAGCGGCCTTGATGCTCAGGCACACGGGCGAAACGCCGGAAAAGCTGCGTTCCGATGTTACCTCTCCAGGCGGTACGACGATGGCCGGCATCTCCGTGCTAGAAGCGCGCGATTTTCAAAACGCCGTCCGCGCAGCGGTGCAGGCAGCCGCAAAGCGAGCGACCGAACTCGGCGAGTAATGCGCAAAGCAGGTCATTTGGTGTATGCTATTTGGCGAGGGTTCACACTCAAACGGGAGGGATCGCGATGCATTACCGACGCCTTGGGCGCGCTGGCGTTAAGGTCAGCGAAATCGCGCTCGGTTCCTGGCTTACATACGGCGGGTCGGTGGAGAAACAAGTCGCCATCGATTGTGTACGTCAAGCCTACGACATCGGCATTAATTTTTTTGACACCGCGAATGTCTATCACCGCGGCGCGGCGGAAGAGCTGCTCGGCGAAGCGCTGGCCGGGTTCCCACGCGACGCTTTTGTCCTAGCGACCAAAGCGTTCTGGCCGATGGGAGACGGCCCCAACGACAAAGGACTGTCTCGCAAACACATTTTTGAACAGGTTCACGCCAGTTTGAAACGCCTTAAGGTGGATTACATCGACCTGTTCCAGTGTCACCGTTACGATCCGGAAACCCCGCTGGATGAAACGCTACGCGCAATCGACGACCTGATTACGCAGGGCAAGGTGCTTTACGCTGGCGTCAGCGAATGGAGCGCGGTGCAGATTGACGATGCGCTGCACACAGCGGAGCGTCTGGGGTTAGATCCGATTGTGTCCAACCAGCCGCAGTACAGCATGCTGGAACGTTACATCGAAAAAGACGTGATTCCACTGTGCGAACGCGCTGGCGTGGGACAGGTCGTATGGTCGCCACTCGCACAAGGAATGCTGACAGGCAAGTACAAGCGCGGCGCAAGCGCTCCTGCGGGCAGCCGGGGCGCTAACGAAGCGACCGCCCACCTGCTCAACCGCTTCATGATCGACGACAACTTTGTCAAAGTCGAGAAGCTCCAGGAGATAGCGAGTCATCTCAACATTACTCTGCCACAGCTCGCCCTCAGTTGGATCCTGCGCCAGCCGAACGTGTCCTCCGCCATTATCGGAGCAAGCAGGCCAGAACAGGTGGTAGAAAACGCGCAGGCGGTCGACATCAAATTAAGCATGGAAGTACTAACAGAAATCGAGACAATCCTCGACGAAAAGAAGGTAATGTTTTGCTAGAATCAAGGATCGACATCATCGTACGATCAACAGAAATCGACGTGAACGGGCATGTCAACAACGCCAAGTACCTAGAATACTTTGAGTGGGGACGGGAAGACCTGTACGAGTGCGTCAACCTCCCCTACGATTACTTATTAAAACAAGGGATCATGACGGTCACCGTCAATATCAACATCAATTATCGCAAAGAAGCGCTGCAAAACGACCATCTGACGGTCATCACCCGCCTCGGGGGCGTCGGCAACACAAGTTTCACCATGACCCAGGAGTTAGTGCGTGAATCAGACGGGGCTTTTATCGCAGACGCCACTGTCACGATGGTCACCGTCGATGCCAGTACGCGCGGCAAAATCCCCGTTCCCGACCTGATTCGGCGCCAATTCAGCCCCTCATAGGCGCAACGGCCACGACACCAGCACGACGCCGGCAAGAATTACCATCGTGCCAACCCAGCGCATGGGCGTGACCGATTCGTGCAAAATGAGTACGGACAAAATCAGTCCGACCAAGTAGGAGAGGCTTTGCAGCGGATAAATCATATTCAATTCAGCTCTGGAGAGGGCGGCGAACCACAGCAGTGTTGCTAACACATACAGGATCAAACCCGCCCAAATCCAGGGCGACATCATCACATCCGGCAGATTGGTGAACGTAACAGCACCGATGCGATCCAATCCGAGTTTGAATAACAACTGCCCGACCACGAGTAAAATCACATTAAGAAAAACAAATCCGTAAACGATCATGAATAACCCCGCCTTATATCGAAAAATTCACAATAATACCGCAAATCCATCTTGCGCGTCAGTCGAAGTTCGGGTAACGTTGTAATGAAAGCACCACACTTTATAGAAGGAGGCATACGCGCATGGAGCAAGTATTTACGTACGAAGACCGTTTGGGCATTGAGGTTCCTTACCTTGAAAAGGAATGGCAAGATTACAGCTTAAAGGAACGCACTTCTATTTTAGAAAAATGGGAACTCATGCGCGGGCGCATTCCTGCGCAAATTGCCCACTTCGAGTCCGAGATCGATTCGCTGCAAAACGACCTTCACCGCGAAGAAGACTGGGACCGATCTTTGTCGATCATGCAAAAGGTTTCTGATCTGGCAAGTCGAATCAACGACCTGAACATCTTATTTCGAACCCAACCGGATGCGGACACCGTTCAGGAAGTGCTGCACCACACTGCGCGAACTGATGAACATCACGACCGTGAGAAGTAAGCGCACCCACTACAGCATGATCAAAAGGGAGTCGCTGCAATGAAATTTGCGTTGATATCTGACATTCACGGCAATGCCGTCGCGCTGGACGCGGTATTGCGCGACATAGACAAGTGCCAGGTGGACGGGTTGCTGGTGTTAGGCGACCTTGTCTACCGCGGCCCCGAGCCAAAGCGCGTGCTAACCACGCTGCGATCCACTGGCGCCACGGTCATCGGCGGCAACGCCGACACCTGGGTGGCGCGCGGCATTGCGGACGGCGAAGCGCCAGAAGCCTCGCTCGTGCGCATGCGCGAGGAACGGGAGTGGACGGTTCGCCAACTGACCGACGAAGACCTCGACTTTTTGGCGTCTTTGCCGACCGTCCACACGGTGCAACTGGATGAGGACACCTCTATGCTTTTGTGCCACGCCACGCCAGCCAACCGCCTCAAAACGATACCTCCGGAAGCGCCGGAAGAGGAATTGTTCCCGCTCTTCTTTGGCCACCACAAAGGCTTGCGCCCGCGGATCGTCGCCTACGGCCACATCCATGTGCCGTTTGTACGCGCGATCAACGGGTCGGTGTTGCTGAACACCGGCAGCGTCGGCATGTCGTTCGACCACCACCCGATGCCTTCCTACGCGCTGGTGGAGTATTCCGATGAAGGTGTATCATTCCAACTTCGTCGCGTCAATTACGGGCGGGATCAGGCGATTGCAGCGCTGCACCGCGCAGCGTACCCGCACGCTGAACACCTGGCTACCTGCTACCAACACGGCGTGCGTCCGTAGCGAAGCCGTATATGGATCCCTAATCGATGGAACCGGTTTTCGCAAACCTGTCCGCCAGCGCGTCGATTTCTTTTTTGAGTTCGCTAACTAAATCCTGCTCTGGAATCTTGCGGACGATCTCCCCACGCCGAAAGAGCAGACCCTCCCCTTTCGCCCCGGCGATGCCGATATCCGCTTCCCTCGCCTCGCCGGGACCATTGACCGCGCAACCGAGTACCGATACCTTGATGGGGGCGCGGATGTTTTGCACATACGCCTCAATCTCGCGCGCAATCGCAATCAAGTCAATGTCGATTCGCCCGCAGGTAGGGCAGGACACCAGTGTCACGGCGTTCGCGAGGATGTCAAACGCCTTTAACAGTTCCCTTGCCACCTTCACCTCTTCCACCGGATCCGCCGACAAAGAAACGCGAATCGTGTTGCCAATCCCCATGGAGAGCAGCGTTCCAAGACCCGCGGAACTCTTGATCGTACCGCCAAACAGTGTACCCGACTCCGTGATACCGAGGTGAAGCGGGTAGTCGAACTCCTCCGCCGCAAGTCGGTACGCCTCAATCGCGAGCGGCACGTGCGATGCCTTCATGGACACAATGATCTCGTGAAAATCAAGCTCCTCCAGAATGCGGATGTGGTGCAAGGCGCTCTCTAGCATTCCAGCGGCAGTAGGGTATCCGTACTTATCCAAAATATGACGTTCAATCGAACCGGAGTTGATGCCGATGCGAATGGGAATGCCGCGCTCCTTACAGGACTTCACGACCGCCTCGACCCGCTCCCTGCTACCGATATTGCCAGGGTTAATGCGCACCTTATCGATGCCATTCTCAATTGCCGCGAGCGCCAACCGATAATCGAAGTGAATATCGGCCACGAGCGGCACCTTCATCTCCCGTTTGATCTCACGGATTGCCTTGGCCGCATCCGGCGAATTGACCGTGACCCGCACGAGGTCGACGCCCGCTTCCTCCAAACGCTTGATCTGCGCGACCGTCGCCGCCACGTCCGCCGTTTTGGTGGTTGTCATGCTCTGAATGTACACCTGATGATTGCCGCCAATTTGTAAATTTCCGACCTGGACGGGGCGTGTTTCCGTCCGCTTAACCATACACCCACTCCTCTCCCGCGAAGCGTGTCTACTCCAAACAGTATACCACGGTACAAAAAAATTTCTTTTTTCACATCATGTAGCCTACACACGCGGCGGATGGTATAACTAGGGAAGCACAATTTTGCCCATCAAAGGAGGCTTATCTATGACGATCGATACGCGCTTTGAGGCCAATCTTCAAGCAGAACGGCAACGCCACCTGGAAGAACTCCGGCAACTGCTCCGCATTCCAAGCGTCAGCGCACTGTCCGCGCACAAAGCGGACGTCGCTGCCGCCGCCGCATACCTGGCTGATTCGCTCAGCGCAGCAGGAATGGAACACGCCGCTGTTCACACCACGAACGGCCATCCCGTCGTGTACGCCGACCACCTGCACGCGCCCGGCAAGCCCACGGTACTGGTCTACGGCCACTACGACGTCCAACCTGTCGACCCGCTGCATTTGTGGGATCAAGACCCTTTTGACCCTGTGATACGCCACAACAAACTGTACGCCCGCGGCGCCTCCGATGACAAAGGCCCCACATTCCTGCACGTCAAGGCGCTGGAAACCATTTTGAAGACCGCAGGCTCCCTTCCTGTCAATGTCAAGTTTTGCATCGAAGGCGAAGAAGAGATCGGCAGCCCCCATCTGGAGGCGTTTATTTTGCAGCACCGCGACCTGTTATCTGCCGACGTGCTGCTGATTTCCGACACCACGATCATCGGCTCCAACCAGCCCGCCGTCTGCTACGGCCTGCGCGGACTGTGCAGCCTTGAGGTACACGTTCGCGCGGCCAAGTCTGATCTCCACTCGGGGCTGTTTGGCGGCGCGGTGCCAAACGCCCTGCACGCCATGGTGGAACTGCTCGCCACACTGCACGACGAGGACGGGCGAGTGACGGTCGCCGGGTTCTACGACGACGTTGCGCCGCTTGGCGACGAAGAGCGTACAGCGCTGCAACAGCTCCCACACGACGACGGCGACTACCGCATGAGCCTTGGCCTCGACGAACTGGTCGGCGAACCGGGGTACTCGACCGTCGAACGCGTCACCGCCAGGCCGACGCTCGAACTGAACGGGCTGTACGGGGGATTTCAGGGAGAAGGATCGAAAACGGTGATTCCGTGCGAAGCGCACGCGAAAATCACCTGCCGCTTGGTCAACGACCAAGATCCGTTCAAAATCCTGCGCCTACTCGATACGCACATGCGAACGCATCAGCCTAAAGGCGTGACTGTCACGGTACAGCAAGGCGACGCCGCGAAGCCGTTCCTCTCCGATATTCACCGACCCGCGATCCAAACGGCTGTCGCCGCCTATCGCTTCGCATACGATGTGGAACCTGGCTTTATGCGCATGGGCGGATCGATCCCCATCGTCGAAGCCTTCGACCGCTTGCTGAAGATCCCCGTCGTGCTGATGGGATTCAGCTTGCCAGAGGAAAACTTCCATGCGCCGAACGAGTACTTTTCACTGGATAATTTCGACAAGGGGTTGCGTGCGCTGATCTACTATTACACTCACCTGGAACGTGTGTGAGGGAGCCACTCGCGCGTCCTGCGCTGGACTGTCAAGCGCCGCTGCGCCTCGGCGCGGTATTGCGCGATCAATTGCCAGACGGCAAATGACGTCGGCGTCACATGGCGAACCGACGTCATTCGCGAGAGGAAATAATAGGGGTCGTAAAACCTTTCGTCATTAGTGAGGGTGACAAGATCACTGACAACGCTCAAATCGATGGCAGGCGTTTGCGCGGACTCGGCAGCGTACATAGACTTGACGAGGGCGGTTCTTGAGTACTCGACCGGGTACAGATTGACAAAAGCGCTGACCGCCACCACCCCGCGCAGGCGCCGCTGCGCGATGCCGGAGATTTTTTTCCCGCCAAGCGCCAGATCATACCGGCCTGGGCAGTACCCTGCCGCCACCTCGCCGATGTCTACGCGACCGTAGTCAACCAAAGCGGCCACCAGCCACTCGGCAAGTTCGCGAAACGCCGCGTCAAGCGGGGGTTCCTCCGGCATGATCAAGGTCACGTTCAACACGCCGTGGTCAATCGGCACCGCGCTCCCGCCGAACGGGCGCACCAAGACGCTAAAGCCTTGACCGCATAAGCCTTCTACCGTCTGCGGCCAGGAAGCGAGCGCCGCATCCCGCGCCCCGGCGAGTAGCCCGCGCTCATGACGCCAGGCGTGCAGCAACCGGATTGACGTGGCGCGACTGTACAACATCAGAGCTTCCTGGTCGACAAAGGCTTGCAAAAGCCCCACACGATACTCCGCAAGTTCGGTCAACTGAGCGTATGGCGGCTCAGGCGCGGACATGGCCATCGCCACGAACCACGTACTTGTAGCTGGTGATTTCCCGCAGTCCCATCGGGCCGCGCGCGTGCAGTTTTTGCGTGGAAATGCCGATCTCCGCGCCGAACCCGAATTCAAATCCGTCGGTAAAGCGCGTGGACGCGTTGTGATACACAGCCGCCGCGTCGACCCTGCGCAAAAACTCGTTGGCGCGATCCGCGTCTTCCGTCACGATCGCTTCTGAGTGACGCGTACCATAGCGCTGGATGTGGCGGATGCCTTCGTCAAGCGAGGCCACCACCTTGACGGCGATGATATAATCAAGGAACTCTGTCGCATAGTCGCTCTCTTTCGCGGCCGTCACCTGACCGTAACCCGTCGCATCCAGCGGCGCAATGGCAACGCCGTGACGTTTGAGGATGTCCTGACTTTTGTCGCATGCGCGAACTTCTACCCTTTGCGCAAGCAGAGCCTCCACGATCGATGGCAACACCTCGTTGGCGACCGCCTCGTGTACCAGCAACGTTTCCGCTGCATTGCAGACCGACGGACGCTGCACCTTGGCGTTGATCGTGATGTTCAAGGCTTTTTGGGAATCGGCAAACTTGTCAACGAAGACATGACAGTTGCCGACGCCCGTTTCGATCACCGGCACCTGGGCGTTTTGCGTGACACGGTTGATCAATCCTGCGCCGCCGCGCGGAATCGCCAGATCCACCAACCCCCTGGCCTTGATGAGAACGTCCACCGACTCCCGTTCCGTGCGCTGCACCAGTTGCACCGCTGCCGCAGGCAACCCGGATTCACGCAGCCCTCGCTGCGTCACCTCAACCAGCGCCTGATTCGAGTGGATCGCTTCCTTGCCCCCGCGCAGCAAAACCGCATTGCCCGTTTTGATCGCCAGCGCCGCTGCATCGATCGTGACATTCGGGCGCGACTCGTAAATCATCGCGATCACGCCCATCGGCACTCGTACCTTTTCAATTCTCAAACCGTCTTCGCGCGTAAAGGATTCCATTGACTCCCCGATCGGGTCGGGCAACTGCGCCACTTCCCGCATCCCCTGCGCCATCTGGAGAATTCGCTCTTCACTCAGTTGTAGGCGGTCGATTTTGCCATTTGGCATCCCGTTTATGCGCGCTTCCTGCACGTCTTTTGCGTTCGCCGCCAAAATAAAGTCCTGCTCGCGTTCCAGAAGATCGGCGATCGCCAACAGCGCGGCGTCCTTTTCCGCCCGACCCAGTTGCGCCAAGCGATCGGCCTCACTTCTCGCCAACTCCGCCATTCCCTCAATCTCTTGCTTCAATTCCACGGTTTTTACCTCCCTTTTGATGCGCAAGCACCAGTTGATTGCGATGCACCGCTTCCTGCATTTGCCGCAGCGATTCCCCTTGCTGCCTGCGGTCGATTAACACGCGCAAGTCCCACGCAGAAAAATTACACAGTCCCTTCGCGATCTCTAGCCCGTTTTCCCGCTCAACACTCACAATGGCGCCTTCCTGAAAGTCGCCCTGTACCGCGACAATCCCAGGCAACAACAGGCTGCCGTTCGTGCGAAGGAGTGCCCGCGCCGCGCCGTCGTCCACCACCAGGCGTCCCTCTGGCCTGGTTCCGTACATCAACCACGACTTGCGTGCCGGAAGTTCACCGGGACGAGCGTGAAACCGCGTGCCGATTTTTTCCCCGCGGACGACACGCACCAGCACATCCTCGACAGTGCTTGCCGCTAACACCATGTTGACGCCCGATCCTGTCGCGATCTTGGCCGCCGCCACCTTGGTGCGCATGCCGCCCGTGCCGCGATCACTGCCCTCGGCGCCCGCCATGCCTTCAATCGCCGCATCGATCTGCCACACGTCATCGAGTTTTTTGGCGTCGGGATAAGTTCTCGGATCTGTCGAGTACAACCCGTCCACATCGGTAAGCAACACCAGCAAGTCCGCATCCGCCACCATGGCGACAAAACTGCTCAAGGTGTCGTTATCGCCGAAACGAATTTCCTCCACCGCGACCGTGTCGTTTTCGTTGATGATCGGAATGATGCCATGATACAGAAGGGTTTCCATCGTGTTGCGAATATTCACAAATCGCTTGCGATCTTCAATGTCGGTTTTCGTCAAAAGCAACTGCGCAATGTGAATGCCAAGGCCGGCAAACGCCTTTTGGTAGGCCTGCATCAGCAGGCTTTGGCCGACAGCCGCCGCCGCTTGCTTCTCGGGCATGGTGGAATCGCTTCGCCGCCAGCCGAGTTGCGCCATGCCAAGCGCCACGGCACCAGAGGACACCACAATAATCTGCGCGTGTTCGTCTTGGTAAAGTTTAGCCATCTGGTCGATAAATGCCTCAAGTTTCGTGTAAGACAGTTGCCCGCCGTCTTCGGTCAGACTGCTGGAACCGATTTTGACCACAATGCGTTGACGCCGGTTGTTCACGCTGACAAAACCGCAACCGCGAGCGGCGTCGGTCGGATGATTGACGAGCGCATGTGCGCGATCCCCTTCTTTTTCAATCAAAATAGCCTGTATTCATTGTATCATAGGATGCAAAACACGATAGACAAGGTGGCGCTCAATATGGATCAAACCCTCATCACACATTACCGCAATGTATTCAACGAGATTGCCCGCACCCACCTCGTACCAGATCAGATCCCAGACGAGTGCGTGTTTGTCTTTATCCTTGAGAGTCCGCACATTCAGGAACTGAAGTTCGGTGCGCCCGTGTCTGGGGCTTCAGGGTTGTCGATGACGCAACACCTGTTCAAGGGCGCTTGGAATCTGCCTCTCGGTCAATTGACGCTCGCCTTGGCGCAGGGCGACATTACCGACCCCTCCGTCGCACGGGTGGGGCTTATGAACGCCTGTCAGGTTCCACTGCAAATGTCTGCATACAAAACCGCACCTGTCGCGGAAAAATACCGGACGGAAATGAGTCGTTTTGAAAGCATCCGCACCGCTAACGGGCGCACGAAGTTTACCGACGAACACCTGGAGGCGATCCAGCAAGTGATCGCGAGCAGTCTGCGCAAAAAGCTGAACAAGCTCACAGAGCGCAAGCTGTACATGATTCCGTGCGGGCGTTTCGCGCAAAAATTCGCGCACCTCGCAAGCGTTCCCTCGCCGAATTGGGAGTGGATCGAAGGCATTCCGCACCCGTCATACAATAATTGGAGCAAGCCGGATTACCGGCCAGCCGTCACACGGTTGACCGACCTGTTCACTCAGGTGGTCCAAACGAATCAATAGCGGTTCCTAGCGAAAACCTGTCGCCGCTCAAGAGCGCGATTCATCTTCCAGCAAAGTTTCGTAGTACCGCGCGCCCGTGCGGGCGTTGTACCACACCCGTTGCTTCCGTCCGGTGGTCGGGTCGACCGTGATTTCTGCGGTCGGCTCGTACCCCGCCGGCGGTGCGTCTGGGTTGGCCAAACGCTTCTTACGCGCCACATTCACGATTAGAACCAGCACCAAAACAACGATCACAGTCAAAATCAGATACCCTACAAAAAAAGTCACCATCGCTACTCTTCCCTCACAATCACAGCCGTTCCGTAAGCGACAATTTCCGACATCGTCTGACCCATCTCACTGGAGTCAAAGCGCATCATCAACACGGCGTTCGCGCCCATTGCGTGCGCGTTTGCGACCAACCGATCAATCGCCGAACGCCTCGCGTCTTCCAGCATCTCTGTATACTCCTTAATTTCACCGCCGACCATACCGCGCAGACTTGCCACCACATTGCCGGCGATTCCCCTGCTCCGCACCACGACGCCGAATGCCTGACCCAGTACCTTGTCCACTTTATATCCGACAATATGTTCGGTGGTCACGACAATCACTACATTCATCCCTTTCTCCGCACTCAAACTAATGCCATTTTAACACGCACAATTCCAATCCAAAACCGAATTTTGAAAGCAAGCGCTTGCGTTCGAAACTTGGCTTCTGATATGGTATCTTAAGTATTTAGAAAACCGAAACGATCATAAGGAGTATCATAAAATATGGATACCTTGTCGACGCCAGAGTCAAACAGCCGCAGGTGGTGGATCCTAGCCAACATTTCCATCGGCACCTTCATGGCGACACTGGACGGCAGCATCGCGAACGTCGCCTTGCCCACCATCTCCGCATCCCTCCATGTCACCATGCAGACCGTACAGTGGGTGGTGACCGCCTATCTGCTCACGATCAGTTCACTCCTGCCGTTAATCGGCAAACTCTCTGACATCATTGGCAAAACGAAAGTCTATAACGCTGGATTTATCGTGTTTGCGATCGGTTCGCTTTTGTGTAGCCTGTCGCCGACGATCGCGCTGCTGATTTTGTCGCGTGTCGCTCAGGCCGTTGGCGCGTCGATGATGATGGCGAACAACCAAGGCATTGTCGCGCAAACCTTTAGCTCCAAAGAGCGCGGGCGGGCGCTTGGTATCACAGGCATGATGGTATCACTCGGATCGCTGACCGGCCCTGCTATTGGCGGTTTTTTGATCGACGCGCTGGGCTGGCCTTCGATCTTTTGGGTGAACGTGCCGATTGGCATCATTGGATTCCTCTACGCGCTCTTCATTCTACCCAAAGAAAAGGGAGTCCGGCTTGAAAAGTCGTTCGACCTGCTGGGGTCGGGGTTGTTCATTTTTGGCACCGTGATCCTGCTCTACACCATCTCTAATGGCGAGTCGTGGGGATGGTCATCCACGCCAACGCTCGTCGGCCTCGTGGTGTCTGTGGTGTTGCTTGTTGGTTTTGTCTTCCGCGAAACCAAGGCGGCAAACCCAATGCTCGATCTGACGCTATACAAAATCCGCCTGTTCAGCACAGGCACAGGCGCAGGCTTTTTATCCTTTATTTCGTTATTTACAACCACCATTATGGTGCCGTTTTACATGCAAAACGCCCTGCACTTTTCCGCTTCGACCGTCGGACTCGCCATGGTCGCGAACCCGCTCGTCATGGTCGTGGTCGCGCCGCTTTCCGGTTGGCTGTCTGACCACATCGGCTCGGTCGTCCTCGCCACCAGTGGCCTCGTTATCAACGCCCTTGGGTTTATTTCCCTCAGCCTGCTCGGAACGCATGCGGGATTCTGGCTGATCGCAGCGCACCTCGCCGTGTTCGGACTCGGTCAGGGCATGTTCCAAGCCCCCAACAACTCCAGCATCATGGGTTCAGTACCAAGGAGCAAGTTGGGCGTGGCGGGCGGCTTTAACGCACTCGTGCGCAACCTCGGCATGATCGTCGGCATCACCTTGTCTGTGACGCTGCTTGACAGCCGCCTGCACGCCATTGCCCGCACGAACCCAGCACTCGCAGAGTCGCCATCCGGTTTTGTGATGGCGGTTCACACCGTCTTCTGGGCCTCCGCCATCACCAGCTTAATCGGCGCCGCCCTGTCACTGACGCGCGCCGGCAAAAAAAATTCCCCCTAAAAATACAGAGTATGTTAGCGAAAGCATTCCAAACCCTGACGCATATCATCAACTTGGGGTTCATACTTGGTCAAATGTCCCAGGGGTATTAAAGACAAGTGAAGCGGGCAAATGGGTCAGTTTTTTCAGGTAGAATGGTGTTAGCAAGAAGTATCCAAAGAAATCGAACGGAAGGCATTCACTTATGCAAACGAAATCCATCATCACTACCACGCTCGCCACCACAATGGCACTGACGCTCATGCTTGCCGCGCACGCCGCAACGAACGCTGACACCACCGAACGCACGTCGATCGCGCTGAACGGATCGCCGTTCTCGCAACCGTACCGGATCGTGGCGAACGATACCACCTACATGCCGATTTACTACGTGGACAAATTACTCCAGTCGCTCGGCTTCACGGCACAATGGAACAGGACACAGCACACCTGGACACTCTCGAACAGCAAGAGTGCGCCCAGTTTGTCGATTGACGGTAAAATGGGGAACACGACGATCAACGTGAACGGCTCGAACGTGGAAACGAACATCAGCATCATCCAAGTGAGAGATCCCGCCAGTGGTGTGATGACCACGTTCATGCCGATCTGGTACGTCCAGTAGATTTTGAACGCGATGGGCTTTGCGACCGACACGTGGAACAGGTCAGTCACACCGCCAACGTGGACACTGTCGACAGCAGCAACCGCGACGACCAGTACGCCAGCGTCCACACCGACCAGTGCGCCAGCGTCCACA
>JAJZCL010000046.1 GCA_021846165.1 Bacillota bacterium
AGTTCAAACAAACCCGCCCGATTTTCGCCACCCGTGAAACTGCCTTTTACCGTGCCAAAAAGAATCCCTTCCAGAAGTGTTCCCGGCAACGCTGCGCAGTTCTGTGCAATAAAAGCGGATGTCCTTCGCTGGCTCGCGTTGTGAATCCCCTGAACCAGCAACTCCTTGCCAGTCCCCGTTGCGCCGTCAACCAACACAGGAGATGAGGTCGTCGCGATTTTCTTCGCTTTCTCCACCACTTCTAGTATGAGCGGCGAACCGGTGATCACATCTGCTAACGTCCAAACTGCACCCGTCTTCCTCTTTGTCGCACTGCTTTTGGCTCTAGTGCCTGGCATCGCCGCCGCTTGAAGATCCACCACTTTTTCCGCCAAATGATGGACTTCCGTAATATCCACCGCAATCTCCAGCGCACCGATGGGCTTGCCATCAGAAAAGACGGGCCGCGTCGCGTTATTCGTGTGTACCACATCGCCCCGAAAATTCCGATAGGATTGTCGTTCGTGCGAAATTTTCTCATGCGTTTGCAGAACGCGTAGCAGGGAACTGGTTTCCTCCGTTAACGACGGAAACACGTCCAGCACATGCTTCCCGATGACTTCGCTGGGATCGAGGCCGTCAAGCCATCCCGCCCAGCGATTGTAATAAATCGTCTTGCCGTCCCTATCCACCGCATGCACGCCGATTTCCAGCGACTCCAGAAGAGTCGCAAGCCACACGTTAGAATCCCGATCCTTCATGCTGAATTGCCCCTATCGATACACGCTATACGCACCTAATAATTTATATATATGTATTTGAGTTTCGCACCAACACGGCGCGGCATTTTTAGCTGTACAAAATCCCATTAACCCTAGAAATCACTCGCTGTTTCACGATTCCATTTTGTATTCTCTACGACGTTTTTCTCCAATGGTTCCAGGTAAACACTGCTTTTTGTATTGCTCTTTTCGCTGTCATGATGAAATCAAACGATTAAAGGTGACGTTGAATGTCTTCCGTTTCTAGTTCCGATAGTCCGGTAATGTCCACCACATCTGATACTGTAGCACACTTCGACCGCTGAACCCTAAGATTAACGCGGTCACATCATTTTGTTCGTATTCATCAGGAATTGTTCGTGTGAGTTTCAACACCTGATCAAACGCATCATCACGAGATCGTTTTTCAAATCGCATGTGAAAGGCAAATGCCGAACGAACACGATCTTGAGGAGTCCATTCCTTGGTTGCCAAATGCCGTTCGACAGTGTCAAGCGCATCATCGCCGCTGAGTCGATTCAGGTAGATGTTTTCCACTCGATAGGCTGCAGTGCCGATGTCAAGGACTTCAGACCCAAAGTGGATATCCCCAGAATACAGAACGATTGTTCGGATTTTGCGTCTAAAGTGTTCGGCTAATGCCACACCGGTGATTGCGCTGAACACGTTGATGGTGCCATGTTTTTGCGCCCTTCACCACTCATTTTACCACGCGAGATTCGGATTTTCGTGAAAATATCGATTGTATGATGGTAGAATGACTTGGTAGAATGGAAAGCGGGGGTTGAAAAGTGTGGTGATGTTGTTTTCGCAAAGTGTTGGGAGAATTTGAGGTTCGCTTGTCTGACGTCTTTTTGCTGTAGAAAATAACTGACGAATGGATTGATCATTGTCGATGAACTCATTGATAAATTACTCACAACCCGCCAATATCCATGCTTTAATGGTTTTTTTAGGCTTGTTTTTCTTAGTGGTATTCTTGATTGCACTCGTATTCTACATCTTAGGCAGCCTCATCATGATGAGGTTGGGGAAAAGAGCTGGGATTTCATGGGCCTGGGTGTCATGGATTCCAGGCGGTGCCGGATTCGTACAAGCGAAAATTATAAACTGGGATTTATTTTGGCTGTTCCCGACCTTGTCACTCGCAGGCGTTCTCATCGATCGCATTCACTATGTGGGTTGGTTGATCACACTCGTCGTGGCTGTTTTCAGCATGATACAAGCAGGCCAGTTGCTTGGCGCGTTCGGCAGAAGCCCCTATCTTGTGCTTTTGAATTTGATTCCTATCGTCGGCTCCATCATCTATCTTGTTATTTTATTCAAGATACAACACAACGAATATCAACGTCCAGAAAAAACATGGTATGGTGGTAACCGTTGAACCATCGAATGTACTACACGATCCCTACCACGCTCATCCTTTGCAACGCGTTCGCATGGATCCTCTCATAAAAAAAAAAAACCGACAGCATTTCCTCCGTTTTCGTCAACAGAAAAATGCCGTCGATTTTTGATTCTTTAGTTCACTGGAACCGTCGTACACACCTGTTTTGAAGCAAAAGGCACCAAGAGGATGAACAGGACAAAGATGATCAAAAAGACAACCGCCCACCGCGTATACCCACCAAATGCACCGCCGTCATACACGTTCGTGTTCACTCCTTCCTCAGTCACACCATAATTTAATAGACGCCGCCAGCCCCTGCGCCCGCACCTGCACCGTATCCGCCATACACACCAGGTACCAACAGGAAGAACAGGACAAAGATGATCAGAAAGACAACCGCCCAGCGGGTGTACCCTCCAAACGTTCCGTACACGCTCTAACCCCCCTTTCACCTGCGACATGGTGTAATCTATGTACGAGGACAACCCACTTGTAGCGGTATTTGCCACTAGGCAAACGCACAACTTTCCCAATCAGGAAGCACCAAAAAAACCCTTCTCCTACGGAAGAAGGGGGCGATGACGCCTCTATGCAGAAAATTTGCTACTTTCCCACCACGCGCTCAGTGTGGTCATCCCATTTGACGAATTCCCGACGGATCGCGTACTCCACTCCAAGCCCCAACACCTGTTCTAACATCGAACCCGTTCGCTGATACCCAAACACCTTGGCTAATTCCCGAATCAATTGGGGTTTAGGCAAACTGATCTGTGTTTCCAGTACATACCGCACCGCGGCCGCAACCTCTTCGACCGGCAAGTCCTCCGCGTCCCTTCTCTCTTTTTCGTCACTTGCCACCCGAAAATAATCGAGCGAATTCGGTGCTTGGGATGGATGCCAGTAAAATACCGTTCCATTCTGTGTTGTTTGCCTGCATGAGAGGTGGGGAACAATCGCGTCAAACCGCACATCGATGCGCGGGCCGAGGCGCTTAATGCCCCACGCGTTAAGCACTCTTCTGTAAAGCAGGTTGCGACTGATGGGACTCTCCAGTTTCACCACGTGGGCCAACTGCTCCGCAATTTTTTGGGTATACAAACGATCGTGAAACTGCTCGGCAGTCGCCCGCACCGGGGGGAGGACTGACGCATGGTAAGGCACGATACGAATCGCAACCTCCCACGCTGCTTGTAGCGCACGGTTTTTCTCTTGAAAATCTAGCAACAGCGTACTTGCCTGCGACTTGATCGTCACCGAGTAGTCACTGCGCCGAATCCCCTCCAGTGGGTGTTGATGCGGTCCCCCGCACGCCTCGCCCGCTACGCGCAACGATTCGGCCAGTTCCAACCACGTGCGCAGCGTTTCCGTCGTGAGTGCCGCCGCTTTCGCCGCATCAAAATGCACGACATCGGGCGCACTGCGCACTGCCTCAAACTGTGTGATGGCCTCATTCACACTCAATCCGCTTGCATGCGACTGATGCATGGCTTTCTGATGGCGGTTGAGTACACTGCGTACGGTCGCCAACCGCCCCGCTTCCTGACGCCAGTCTTCTGGATTCGCCGATTTCGGGGTTTCCAGCGCCATGCGCAATTGCTTTAGCACCGCTTTTTTGTTGCTTTTATTGGAGTGGAGTTCCAGGCAAAACGAACCCAACCCCAAGTCCTCCAGTCGCCGTTGCACCACGGTCAAGGCTGCCATTTTTTCCGCCACAAACAACACCGTTTTCCCTTGCGCTAGTGCATTAGCAATCATGTTGGTGATGGTTTGCGACTTCCCCGTACCAGGGGGACCATGCAAGACAAAGCTCTCCCCCGCATCCGCAGCCGCAATAGCTTGAAGTTGGGACGAGTCGGCGCTGATTGGCACCAGCAACTCGTGCGGTAGGTAGCGATCGTCGGGACTTGCCTCGCGCTCCCAAATGTCAGACGGTTGCCACTGTAGACGCCCCGCCATAAGACTTGCGACCACCGGGTTTTTCATTAACTTTTCCGTATGGTGGTGCAAATCATTCCACATCACAAATTGTCCGAAGGAAAACAACCCCAAATACGCATTTTCATCTACATCCCAACGCGACTGGTGTTTGATCATTTGACGAACCTGCGCAAACACCGCCAGCAAATCGACACCGTGATCATCCCGCGGCAGCGGATCCAGCCCACGGATTTCGAGGCCAAAATCCTGTCGAAGCATTTCCAGAAGCGTAATGTTGATCTGCGGTTCTTCGTCACGCATGCGAATGACAAAGCCCACCCGCGAATTTTTGCGGATCAGATCGATCGGGATCAACACAAGCGGGGCTTTGCGCACCTTCTCACTGACGTCGGTTTCGTACCATTTCAAGAAACCAAGCGCCAGGTACAAGGTGTTGGCACCATTTTCCTCAAGTGAAGCCCTAGCTGCACGCGACAGTTGCACACCCCTCGCCTTGAGATCGGCTTCCACGAGCGGCGTTCGCAAACACCGCTGCGCCAATTCCTCACGCAACAGGCGATGCATCGCCTCCGGAATGGATTCATCCCACTCTCCCGGAATTGGAAGTAGTTGCAAATCAACATGCTCCGCCAGGTTGTCTTCCACATCCCCCAGATTCGCGGACAACAGCGGAATGGTGGACTTCGTCGCTCGGAAGTTCAGCAGGGTGTTACGCGAGGAAAGGTCGAGGAGACGCCGCTTCCATTCGGTCAATTTGGGAGGAGTAAGGTTCTCTGTCTTTGAAGACCCGCCATACACAGTGAAGGCGTCAGGCGCATGCACCGATTGCTGGTCTTGTGCATCCGCGTCGAACGCGAACGTCCAACCTGTCTCCGTCTTCACACGCAGCGGAAGCGGACGAATGCCCCCGCGCCGGGTGCGCTTCACGTCCACCACACAGTGAAACCGTGTTTCGTCGTCCAGATGGTGCGCCGCCGCACGTTCTGCGTCTTCAAAGGAAGAGTGGGCGTGTTCTGCGAGTGCCGTGGATTCCACCAGGCAAAGCTCGTGTACGCCCTCTGCCATGCGTTTTTTGAGTAAGGACACATCGTCCTCCGCGCTTTCGGGAAACGTTTCTGCCACCAACCAGGCACCGACAAAGGCATGACCTGCGATGAAAACGATCAAGGGATGAACGCCGATTGCTTCCAAACATGCGGCAAAAAGCGCGGTGATGTCGATGCAGTTGCCAAGGTGCTGGGATAACAGGGTATCCGGTAAGCGGATGCGCTGACCGTTTTCTTCGTAACTAGGCGGCAACGACGAATAGGTGAGTCGCCTGTTTTGGAGCGCATAGTAGACAGCGGCGACTTGCTGATGGGTAAAATTCGGGTCTTGAACCTGGTAGCCGTCATAGGCGGGATTGGTCACCCACTTAGCCAGTATGACGGCCGCTTCACTCGTGATTTTGATGACTTCCGGGTGATTGGGGGTGACAAAGGCGGCGATCATCTCGGGCATCGTCGCAAGACCGCCCCACTCATCGAACGCGAGTACATCCAGTTCCACGCTTTTACTCGCTAGCTTTACCTCATTCTGAAGCAAAGCCACTTCCATGTTGACCGTTAGAAGCATGTTTGATAGCGCTTTCTAATGCTGCTGCTGCGCTTGCCAACTGATCCGTTCCCAGATTCGCCGCCACTCCTTTGACCGTATGCGCCAGTCTGACCGCTTCGTCATGTCCACCCATCCAACTTTTGGCATCTTAATCCGCTTGCCGTTGACCTCAAACTTATCGTTGGCGATGTAGAAGGAATCATTTTTGTAGAAAACACAAAAACCGCCCCCAAGGTATGACGAATTGCGAGCCACTGCCATCCATGAAAGCCTGCATAAATCCTTATTTGACTAGTCAATTTGTACAAAACTTCATTAATCCCTCTGAATACAATGCGGTGCAAGGGATTGTAGGAACTGAATAATGATCTAAGGAGGGAGTTTAATGAGCAACAACGCACTCCCATTAGTGCCTTCGACTCCGGTTGCCCCGACTTTAACACTAGGCACGGTCTACACGAAGACACCTGTGGTATTGGCTGAAGTCACGGTTCAAGTGAATACGGTCGTTCCCATCACGTTTCCTGCTGCCATTCTGGAAATCAAAGATGTGAAGAAACGCCTAAAGGTCACGGAAAGCCGCTTGGTGCTTCCTACCAATAAATTGTTTTTGAGCGGATTCGTTCGCAAGAACTTTCAAATCGCACTGCCCTATGCGGGAACGACGACGGATGTGCAATCCACTTTGCAGTCTTATACCATCGACCTTCCGTTTGCGGTGGTGACAGATTTGACCGGCAAGTATCTCAATGCGCCTGTCCTGCCCTCGAATAACACGCGGGCGGAAATCGAATACTTTACCTCTTCGTCCTTACCCACCGACTTTCCAGAGAAGGATCGTCTGCTTGCGGGAGACCTGTCAGAGTTCAACCAGGTTTCAACGGAGTACTTTAATGAACTCCCTTACTGCGAGTTGATTTCCGCTACTTATACGGAAATGGACGAAGCATTAGGACGCGTTCAGGGAACAGTGGCCAACGTGACGACTCCTCCATTTGAAGAGGGAAGCTTTACGACGGTTCAAGAAAAAATGGCGATCGACATCACGTTAAAGGTGCTGCAACTTCAGCAAATTCGCGTCACCTCGGCCTGATTCTCACGCCATGATCACGCCCACACGGTGATTTACACACGGTTGGGCGTGATCCACTTTCACACGCAAGCGCGACTTAGTCATCAAATTCTGCTTCTAATTCCTCTTCGTCTTTTATCGGATGACTCGAATGAACGATCAGTTGTTGCTTTTGCAAAACTTTTAACGTCAAATCCACCACCATTTTCTCTTGAATTTTTGTAAAGGTTCCCTCTCCGATCGGCCCATTTTGGATCACCGTACGATCCAACGCTTCATCGATTTCCGTAAATTTTGCAGAGATCAGTTCACAGTATGGCAATTCATTAAAGTATTCCTTGCTGATTTGGTCATACTGTGTGAGATCACCTGAAAGCAATGAATCAGTGGCAGGATATCCGCTTGGCAGTGATGTTGGAGAGAAAAACTCAAATTCTTCATTGCGATTCTCGATGGGGGTCATCGGTCGATTCAGATACGTTAACGGTGTCACGCATCGAAATGGAATATCATACGTGAGTGATCGAAGAGTGGATTGTATGTCTACCGAAGTATTGCTTTCAAACTTTGCATACTGAATGTTTTTTCTCACAAACCCGCTTAAAAACAGTTTGTTCGTGGGCAGCAGCAATCGACATTGGGTTAATTTTAGACGTTTTTTTATGTTTTTTATTTCCAGAACGTGTTCGCCGTCCGGAAACGGGATGGTGGCTTCCAGATCGATTTGTACCTTGATCTCGGCAAGGACGACTGGGATTTTTACATGAATAGTTCCCAGCGAAACATGTGGTGTCATCGGAATGTTGAAACACTCCGACAAAGATGAAGACTCGCTCATTCACATCTCCTCCGCTTCCCATTGGTATTGGGCTTATGGCATTATCATATGTCCCGTTGTAACCGCTGCTTTAGGCAGATGCGGAGTTTCAGATCTGATTTGCTGCATCTGTAACACATCAAATGATAAGGTGACGCTCCCTTGAATCAAAATTTGATGCTCATTGCGATTTTTTTGAATTTCTTCAGTGGATACGATCGTCCATTCTTTCAATACGCAGTACGGCGCATCCACAATTCTCTCCCTCTGTTCCCTGTGCGTGATTTGCTGTTCATTTTGTATGTATGATCCGAAACTATACAAGTGAACCTCGGTTTGGACTGACTCTACGGGGGGAGATAAAAATTCTATCGGTGTGGCCACGTTCCACTGGATGTCGTGACGAATTTCCTGGGTTCCTACCTGAGAATCGCGGGGAACATATTGAATAGCAGGACGCAACAGACATTGAATAAAGACCGTTTTGTCCTTCGTTGCCGTACGACACATTAAGAATTGCACACTCCAATTAACACTACAGATTTCCTGAATCGGATGAGGCGTTTCGACGACACTCGAAATATGAAATTGAACCTCTTTGCAGGCAATAAGAACAGGAACGTTCATGGTTACATGTAAATAATCAGGATTGTGTGATTCCCGCTCTGGCACGTCATCGTTCACCTGAATCGGCGTCGACGGCAACACGAGTTGATCGTCCGCTTTGAATAATACCGGACGTGACGCCTCAAATGACTTCGTGAGATGCGGTCGACGCGAATTTGACGTAGATCTTTGTGAATTTTTACTTTTATTTCGATATTTAGTGATCGTCATAATGTCACCTTCTCCTTACCTTTAGATCATATGAATTTTTATAACGATGGCGTACATTTCAGCAACCGTCAAAAATTTTTTTTCAAAGGGGCTATACAAACCAAACATATAGGTGTAAAATACACATAGAAAGACAATCAGAAACCACGATCCCATTAAGGAGGAATTTTTCATGACTAACCCGAAAAATCAGCACCATGCACTGAATGACTTGGTGAACGCGCTGTGGAGTCCATACGAGGCACTTGTCGCATACACACGCAACAACCAGCCGAACTTTGACCTTCTGCGCAAGCCGTACGACGAGGCACGCAAGCAATACTCACAAACAGAGCAAGTACTTCGTGACACCGTGCAAAAGGGAACGGATCTGGCGTTTGGCAAGTACGAATCCCTGAAAAAAATTACCGAGAACTATTCGGATCTCGTATTCCGTTCAGCACGCCTTGGCGTAGAGCAGTTGGATCGCGCAGAGCGAGCGCTTGATGAGCAAACCAACAACGCCAAAAAAATCGCCGGTGATGTCGCCTCGTTCTTCTGGGGGATGCACGATCAAGTCACGGATCACCTTAAGGAACGCCAACGCGCTTTCATTCGCTTGGCAAACGTCAACCTGACCCATCAACAAGAACCGACTGCGTAATCCTCGTCCCTCAACAGGCTGCCAAAGGAACTTTGGTAGCCTGTTTTTACAATTCAATCCCCAGAATACCTGCGATTTCACGGAGATTTTCAAGTGCGCCGTCCATCTCAAACATATCGACCTGACGCACTAACCGATCCCATTGCGGTTTTGCCTTGCTATGCGCCAACTGATGACCCAATCGTTCAATCTGCTCCATCGAATCCACCATTCCTCGCTCTAGCATCTGTGATAGTTCGATGAAAGACTGCCGCACGAATACAAGATCCACAGTCGTGCTTCTTGCCTGCCCTTCTTCGCGTTCTGGTTCTGCCAGCGCTGCCTCCAATGAGCGGATCCCCTCCATCACGACACGCAGTGCCCCGTCGAATCGTGCGATGAGTCCTTCCACACCCTCCGTTTGCCCTTTCTTAAACGCGGACTCCAGTTCCGCTCCCTCAGTGGCCAAACGATCCGCTCCCAGGTTCGCCGCTACCCCCTTGACGGTGTGCGCCAGCCTCGCTGCCGTCGTGAAGTCCCCCTGCGCAAACGCGGCGCGAATGTCCGCCACAGTTCCCTCATTGCTTGCGCGAAACTGTCCCAGCAGCTTCCGATACAGGCTGCGATTGTTCCCCACCCTCGTCAACCCTTCTTCAACAGTAACGCCGGGAAGTTCCGGCCAGGGACGATCCTCAGTGGGTATTGTTCGCAACGCATTGCTTAAACGCTCCCTCCGCATGCCGCCGCTTCTTCCACTCTCCGCAGGCGCCACCCACTTCGCCAACGCAGCAAACACTTCCTCTGGAACGATGGGCTTCGTCACGTAGTCGTTCATACCGATTTCCAGACTCTTCTCCCGATCGCCACTCATCGCGTTTGCCGTCATGCCAATAATCGGAAGTAATGCAAAACGCCCGTCCGCCCGAATCCGCTTCGTTGCCTCGTACCCGTCCATCACTGGCATCTGCACGTCCATTAACACCGCATCATACGCGTTTGCCGCCAGCGCCGCCAGCGCCTGCACTCCGTTCTCCGCGATCTCCACCGTCACCCCCGCCTGCTCAAGGATCTCCTTCGCCACCTGCTGGTTGATCTCGTTGTCTTCCACCAGCAAAACATTGGCACCGTTCACGGCCTTCCAGTATCCTTCTAACATGGTCTCCGCTTCCTGCCTAGCGGGTGCAAAGCGCACCACATCCTGATCACCATTCTCTAACGCCGTCAGCACACCTTCCAGTTTCAGCGCTGTGAATGGCTTCACCAGATAATGATCCACACCGACTTCCCGCAGTTCCTTCGACGCCTCAGCAAGATCGTATGCGGAAACCATCATGATGCTCGGTGGTCTTGAAAGATTCATTTCCCGAATCCGCCGCGCCGTTTCCACCCCGTCCATGCCCGGCATCTGCTGATCGAGCAGCACTAGGTCAAACGGAATCTTCGTTTCCGTCAGTGCAGACAGACCCTCTGCCCCGCTTTGCACCCCCACAGCCTGAATCCCCATCGCCTTTAGCATGTTCACGAAAATCTCCATCGCCGCCTGATTGTCGTCAATCACCAGCACGTTGCTAATCGAGTGCCAGATCGGTCGTTTCGCGTTCGTATCTGCCTCCGTTTCCACCCTGCCAAACACTGCGGTAAAGAAAAAGGTACTGCCCCTTCCCCACTCGCTTTCCACCCAGATCCGCCCGCCCATCATCTCCGACAATCTTGCGCTGATCGCAAGACCAAGCCCAGTGCCCCCGTACTTGCGCGTGGTCGAGGCGTCCGCTTGAGAAAACGCCTGAAACAATCGACTCTGCTGTTCTTCCGTCATGCCAATGCCTGTATCTTGCACAGAAAACCGCAAAGTCACTTTTCGCTCGTCAGCCTGTATGCGTTCCACCCTGACGATGATTTCCCCGTGATCCGTGAACTTGATCGCGTTGTTCGCCAAGTTAATCAAGATTTGCCCAAGCCGCAGCGCGTCACCTTTGAGTCGCTTTGGAATGTCCGACGCATACTCAAAAACCAACTCCACTCCCTTTTCGTACGCCTTCATCCCCAGCATGCTGGCCAGACCCATCATCGTAGTATCAAGGTGAAATTCTGCCACTTCCATGTCCATCTTGCCGGCTTCGATCTTAGAGAAGTCGAGAATATCGTTGATGATGCCAAGTAACGCCTGCGAGGAGGATTGAATTTTACTGATGTAATCCTGCTGCTGAGACGTTAAATTCGTCTGCAACGCCAGATAAGACATGCCGATGATTGCGTTCATCGGCGTGCGAATCTCGTGGCTCATGTTGGCCAAAAATTCGCTCTTGGCCTGAGTGGCCTCCTCTGCCACCTCCTTGGCCTTCTTCAAGTCCTGCAGGGCAGCCGTCAATTCCTGCGTGCGTTCTTCCACTTTTTTCTCCATTTGTGTATAGAGCAGGGCATTCTCCAGTGAAACGGCCATCTGCCCCGCCAACAACTCCAGCAACTGTAAGCGTACCGTGGTAAACGCCCCGGCAATCAGATTGTTCTCCAGATACAGAATCCCCACCGACTTGCCTTGGTTGATCAGGGGCATACACAGCACCGAGCGCGGTTGCACCGTCACCACATACGGATCGTGCGCAAATTTCCCATGCGCACGCACATCGTCAAGCACCACCTTTTCCCCGGTGCGCGCCACGTACTGAATGATCGCCGCAGGTGCCGTTTTCGCCGTGATCGGTAAGGGTTGCAAAACCACTACCTCTTGCGCGTTTTTTTGCCCTTCCGCCACAATGAACCACTCATCCTGAAGGTTTAACAGAAAATCCCCTTTTTCCGCGCCGGCATTGATCAGTACGATCATCATCATTTTCTTGAGTAGGGCAGCGATATCCATTTCGCCAGAAATGGCTTGTGCCGCTTTCATCACGGTGGCGATGTCCAAATTCATCGTCGCAACAGCCCCGGATCCACCAGATCCCACCTGACGGAACGGTGTGTTCATGTTTGCAAGCCATTGGGGATACACTCGCTCCAGTTGAGCAGTTTTGGCCAGCGCCCCCCAGGCGTGATACAAGCGATAGGCTTCTTGCATATAAGCCTTAGCGATGATGGTCTTGCCCGCCTCTAAGTAAAATTTCGCGGCCAGTTCGCAAGCCAGCGCTTCTTCGTGCAAGAATCCATGCTCCTTAGCCAGCGCGATCGCCTGGTCGTACCAGTCCGCCGCCCGTGCCATATTCCCCAGTACCCGCTCTTTTTCCGCTTCCACCAGACAATACTTGTTCAAGTAATTCATCGGCGCATGATCTGCCGTTGCCTTTAGCCTGGCCTGACTTTCCGCCACCCGCTGCCGCATCTCCGTTTGCCTTGCCACATCTACATGCGGATAGAGAGCCAAGTGAATCAGCGAGTCGTAATAATAACCCTCATATTCAATCACTAAGCCTTGCACGAACATGATTTGTTCATACGCCAAGAGGGAATCCTTGAGTGCGTGTTCATAATCACCGAATAAGTAGTGACACATACTTTGAAAGAAATGAAAAATGTAAAAACCCGTGCGATCATCAGATTGTTCAATTGCGGGCACCCATTGATCGGCATCAAACACCTCACCGTGGAGCCAGTTAGGATTCTCATTTTGTCCAAGTAAGTTGAGTGTAAATTGATGGGCAATCTTATTAAAAACGAACGGCATTTGTTGTTTGAATCTACTGAAAACTCTGTCGTTCATCTCTAACTCTTTCAACAGAGAGGAAAGTGGCGTGCCGATCAAAAAAGCATAGCCAATTTGAATCACGGCACACAACGTGCCATAGTTCAAATCGCCCGTTTCGAGTCCGGCAGCAGAACCTTGTGCCAACCCCTCCAGCGTGGCACGAATAGGTTCCTTGTGATGGCGAATAAACCCATGAATGGTGCAAAAGTCTTTGGCTATGATTCCTTTTGTTTTAAATCGCTGTAATACTTCCATGGCCAACATACCAAAACGATAACTGGCATCGAAATCTCCTTTGAAGTTTTGCAAAAAAAGCCCGAATCCGGAATACCCAAAAGACGACACAGGGGAATTGCCGTACTGGATCGACAGATTGACCATGGCAAGAATAATGAGCGAATGCAAGGGGCGAAACGCCATATGAGAGAACACTCTCATCGTCGTCAAAATTTTTATTGTCGCTAGTTTTTCAAGATCTGTCATGATCGGGAGATTGACCAATTCTTCAATAGATCGGTTCCGTAAAAGCGAAATCGTCGTCTCTAATGCGGATTGTATCTCTTGCGTCGTAGGATGCGCAGACAGCGGCACTCCCAAATTTTCCATCACAGGCAACAGGATGTTGATGCCGTCAGCCATTCGCTGCTCGGCGGCACAGATCTGGCTGAGCAAAAGATAAGTGCTGATTTTCTCCAATAACGTATGGGCGTTCTGCAAGATGTCAGCAGCCAATCTGTTCGTTGTCGTGAAATCTCCGCACATATAGGCGGCTTCGGCCGCCCCTGTATAGAGAGGAAGGGTAAGGTCATAGCATGCCTGCCACGCTTGATCCGGTAACAATTTAATCCCCGTCATCAGGTATTCAAGAGCCAATTTATGCGCTGCCGCCGCCTTGGCGCGCTGACCTGCCTCCAGATTCAACTGCGCCAATTGGATTCTTTCGCCTTGCTCTTCGATCAGGTCGATCGCCAGATTCCACTGGTTTACAATCGCAAAAATGTGTTCCTGTCTGCTACTTTCGGGATACTTGGACAGCAGCAATTTGCCGATTTTCCAGTGAATCGCTTGCCTTTCCCGATCGTCAAAAAGCAAATAGGCAGCCTGTTGTATACGATCATGAGAAAACTTGGCTTTTCCAGACACGAACACCAAATACCCTTCTGTCACCGCCTGTTGGAAATCGTCAACCAACTGCGATTCCAACGTTTCGGCGACTAAAGCCAAAATATCCAATTCGAATGAGTTGCCTAAGCATGCCGCCAGTTTCAGCATACGTTGCAAGGAAGACGGCTGTTTGAGGATCTTATTCGCCATCAATTCCACCACATTGTCGGTG
>JAJZCL010000047.1 GCA_021846165.1 Bacillota bacterium
CCGCTCAAAATACTCGTTTGCTTTTCTGTCATTCCCCAACCGAGAGTACGCGAGCGCCATGTTGGCAAACGACCTGATTCGGGTTTGGACAGTCAGCCCGCGCGAAGACAACGCTTGTTGAAAGTGGGCAATCGCTGTTTTCCACGCATGATCAAAACAATCGAGCCATCCCAGGTGATAGTGGGCATACGCATTGGCGGCGTCGATTTGCAGCACTTCGTCAAACAACACGCGCGCCTTCTGGTGGTTCAAATGGCGCATCTTTTCCTCCCTGCCGACGTCTAACAGGAGTTTGGCGTAGTTGGTTCGATAGGTGATATTCTCTGGATCAAGCTGGAGAATCGCGCGACACAACTCCATCCCTTCGGCCGTCCACTCTGCCTGAGATGGCTGATCCTCTTGTTCCCACCACGTGTCATACGCTGCGAGTAAATCAGCGAGTGAATCCGCATCATCACGGTGTTGGGTCATGGCGACTCATCCCCGCTTATGTGTCCCCGAATTAACACTTGCTGTAGCCGCACGCCTCACACTCGTAACAGCCGCCGTGGCGCACCAGCGTATGCTGGTGGCACTCCGGACAGAGATCCTTGTCCACCGCCAGTTCACGCAACGCTGAACGACCCTCAGACGGGTACAAAGTCGTCGTCGGCAAATCGGGCGCGTCCGCATCACTCACGTACTTTTGCATACTTGGTGTCGATTCCTCCACCGGAGCGACGTTGCGCATCGGAAACGTTTCATAGTGTTCAATCAACGACTTGGCAATCGCGTCGGGAACGCTCGATATGCGGTGTTCGCCAAACCCGACCGAACTATGGCCGCCAATCCCGCTGAAGTGCTTGACGAGTACCGCTTCCTTCTCAGGGTTTTGCGAGTCTTTCAGGTACAGCGTGATCGCCCGCCCGAGCGCCTCGTTCGCCGCATACACATCGGTTCCCGCCTTGCCGATGTTGACAAACACCTCACGCGCCAGGTGATCTTGCGGGTCGTCGTTGATCGTAATAAACGCCGTGCCAAGCGGCGTTTCCTTCTTATACGTCGCACCGTACAACACCGCTGGACGCTTGCGCCGCTGATAGACGGGTGCCGCAGACTGCAGCGTCTGCCGATTCGCGGCAGGCGTCGGTTGCGCAGTCATCGCAGTCGTCGCTGCCACCGCAGTCACCACCTTCCTTGCACTCGCCGAAGTCGCCGCGCTGACTGCCGCCTCGTTCCCGTCGCCTTCGTTCGCCTTCAGCGACAGCACCTGTTCCGAGCGCGAACCGTCGCGGTAAATCGTAATCCCCTTGCATCCGAGTTCATACGCTAGGTCGTACAGCGCCCGCGTGTCGTCGACCGTATAGTGGTGAGGTGCGTTGACCGTTTTCGAGATACTGCTGTCGATCCACTTTTGCAGTGCTGCCTGCACCCGCACGTGCTCCTCCGGCGTCAAGTCCATCGAAGTCACGAAGTAACCAGGCAATGCGCCCTCGCCAAACGCTGCGCGGTACTCGTCCACAATCGCGGCATTTTCCTCAAACATCCCAAGCCGCGAGTTGCGGTAGTACGACCAGGCGTAATACGGCTCGCACCCTGTCGAACACCCGACCATGGTGCCCGTGGTGCCGGTCGGCGCAATCGTCATCGTCGTCACGTTGCGCACCCCGTGTTCGCGGATCGCCTCATACACGCGCGGACGCTCCCGCTTCATCATTTGCATATAGCCAGATCGCAAAAAGCGGTCTTTTTCAAATCGGGGAAAAGAGCCGTATTCCTTTGCTAGCTCCACCGATTCAAGGTAACTCCACTCCGCCATCATGCCTAGGAGGACGTCAATCAGATCCACCGCTTCCTGCGACCCATAGCGAATCCCCACATACAGGAGCAGGTCGTGCAGCCCCATCACGCCAAGCCCCACGCGCCGCTCACTCATCTGATTCACGCGATTCTCCTCGAACGGGTAATAGGTCGCGTCGATGATCGCGTCCTGAAAACGAATCCCCGTCCGCGTCACCGCTTCGAGTTCCTCCCACTTGATGCGATGAAGCAGGGCATCGGTTCGTTCGGGGTCAAAATACTTGCGCAGCCAACCCGCAATGTACGCTTCTTTCGCGGCATCCGAAAACACCACCCGCTTGTCCGCTTCTTTGAAGCCAAGCGCGAACTTACTCAGTACGACAGCCCCTAGATTACAGATCCCATAGGCCGGAAGACCCTGCTCACCACAGGGGTTCGTTGCAATAATTGGATTATAATAGTAAGAATTAGACAACTGATTATACCGCCCTAAAAACACAATGCCAGGTTCTGCCGACTTCCACGCCGACCCGACGATCTCGTTCCAGAGGTCGAGCGCAGGCAGGGTTTCCGTGACCTCAATTGAATGCCCCTCCGTCAGCCACTCTTCAAAATTGCCGTGAAAATCTGGCGCTTCCGCAAGCAGTGGATAGCCGACCTGCCACTCCTCGCCCTGTGCGTGCGCAGCCATGAATTCTTCCGAGATGCCGACGGAGATATTGGCGCCTGTGATCACACCCTCCGTCTGCTTGCAGCCAATGAACTTGCGGATGTCGGCGTGACGGTCGTTCAAGATGATCATCAGCGCCCCGCGCCGCGAGCCGCCTTGCAGCGTGAGTTCGCAGCCCACGCTCATGATTTCCGCAACGCCAACCGGCCCAAACCCACTGCCAAACACCTGATTCCCCTTGTCGTACAAGAGTCCCCACGAATACGCACCCGAACTGCGGCCATTGACACCCTTCACGTAGCTGTAACGCGGACGCAGCGACGAGAGCAGCATGGTGATGCGCTTACCGTCTTGCATCGCCTCCCACATGTCGCCCAAGCGTTCGGCGATGGTGCCACGGCTATCGCCGGGATTCATCACGATGCCGACCAGATCCTGCATCATCTGGGCGCCGCTTTCGATGATTTTTTCATAAATCACAGAAGCGGGCATCATCGCGCCATACTTCACCGGCAAGTCATCGTTCAGCCAAGCCACCAGATCGCCCCGCCAAAGGTGGTCATAATCGGCAGCCCTCGTGTCGGGAAACGCATACGTCCAGTCCGCGTCCTCTTCGACCGCGCGCAAAAACTCTCTGGAAACCCGCACCACTTTAGTGCTGTTCGGGTAATCGGTCGCGAGAAAGTCCATGATGTCTTCATGCCACACGTCGAGCGCCAGCATCAGGTCACACTTGCGCGAACGGTCGCTCACCGGTGCCAGCGTACCCTGCGGCGGTACCTGACTGAGGTTCATGCCGACGCCGCCCGAACGCGCTTGAATCTCCAGCGTCTGCCCGAACGACCGGGCGTAGTCGCGCACTGTCCAGCCCACATTGGGAATCACGAAACAGTTGTAACTCGTCGTCTGCACACCTGTTCCCATCGACGCATTCACGCGACCACCCGGCACGTAACGCCAGCCCTTTTGCAGATCATAAAAGCGCCGTTCCCAAACGGCAGGCTCCTTCGTTGCTCCGGCAACGGCAGTGGCAATGCGCCGCCACATCTCACGCGGCGAGGTTTCCTTGAGGACATCGATGCGGTCAAAGGAAAGCTCCGTCACATGCCCGTCGCGCAACTCGACGCGAACGGAGCGATTGCCACCGTCTACCTCCAACACCCTCGCCAACTCATGATACGAACGCTTGGCATCCAGCACTGCCATCACCAGGCTACCGGATCGCAGCGTCGTCTTTAGCGCATCCTTCTGCAAGTAGCGGTCAGCCACGATCCGCTCACCCGTCGCATTCAAAACATCATCCTCGGAAAACGACAGCATCGTCTTCTCCATCGTCCATCGCTCCCCCGCTCCGCCGTCAATCCGCATCAGACTCTTTCTGACGCAAAAAACGCATAATTTCATCCGTAAACGACTTCAGGTCGTGAAACTCTCTGTATACGCTTGCAAAGCGCACATAGGCGACCGGGTCGAGATCTTTCAAGAACCCCATCACTCGCTCCCCCACCTCCGCCGTCGGCACTTCGCGCTCGAAGTCCACGCGAATCGCCTGTTCCACAGTGTCGACCAAGTCTTCGATCTGATCCGTCGTGATCGGCCTCTTCTCGCACGCTCTGGAGATGCCACGGCGAATCTTGTCGCGGTCAAACTCCTCCCGCGACTTGTCCTTCTTGATCACCTTTAGAGGTACCAGTTCCACCCGCTCATACGTGGTGAAGCGGCGGCCACAGGCCGTACACTCCCTGCGCCTGCGCACCAAAGACTGATCATCACTCGCCCGGGACTCCAAAACGCGCGAATCAAGGGCTTGACAATATGGGCAACGCATGATCCACCGCCAACTATATGTAGTGTGAAAATGATGACGAATCCAATTTAAGCACTATATTTAGTCGCGGTCAAGTGGATGGATCAACGCGCAATTAGAGCCAAATCGGCGAAAATCGAGGGATTTTGCGGTTAGCGAAGCAATTCTGCCAATGATGAAATTTTTGCGTCAGGAGTAATTTCTTCCGTGATCGGCACCCCGGTTTCGACGAACACGGAAAACACCCCCGCCCGCTTGGCGGCAAGGATGTCCGTTTCCGGGTTGTCGCCGACGAGGATCGCCTCGGTATGATCAACCTGCGCAAGACGAAGCGCCGCCGCTACGATCGCGGGACTTGGTTTGCCAGCAAGGAGTGGTGATACCCGCGTCGCCGTTTCGATCAAGGCGACAAGCGCACCCGCGCCGGGCGCATACCCGTCCGGCAAAGGAATCACACGATCGCGGTTGGTGGCAATGAACGTTGCACCGGCAAGCACGTGCCGCACCGCGAGTGTGAAGCGTTCATACGTGATACTGCGATCCAGCCCCACGACGACGGCATCCACCGCGGTGGCGCCGTCAACCAGCACAAACCCGGCATCCACAAGCGGTTGCCGCAATCCGTCTTCACCGATGACGTACACGTTGTTTCCTGCGCCAGAAATTTGCAGAAGCAAATCGACCGCGGCGACGCTACTCGTCATCACCATTTCCGGCGCAGCGGCAAACCCGATCTCCGTCAGCAGTCTAGCGGTCGCCGTGCGCGTCCTGGTCGCGTTGTTCGTCAGGTACACAATGCGTTTGCCTGCCGCCGCCAGTTGATTCACTGTTTCCACCGCGCCCGAAATCGCTTCTTCACCGCAGATTAACGTGCCATCGAGGTCGAACAACACCGCCTTCGCGCGTTCAAACACTTGATGCAACACTCAAACCTCCAGAGGCGGTGGCGGCGACTGGAAGTCGATGGTCGACTCCATTGCACCCGCGCGTGCGTTGACCATTCTCGCCATCACAAACAGCAGATCCGATAGCCGGTTCAGGTAGCGCAGCACGTATGGATTGACGCCTTCTTCCTTTTTGAGCCTAACGACCATTCGTTCAGCCCGCCGCGCCACCGTTCGCGCCACGTGCAACTGTGCAGCCGCCTTGGTGCCACCCGGCAGGATGAACTGGTGCAGCGGCGGCAGTTCTGCGTCCAATTTATCGATCACACTCTCCAGCAATTGCACGCACGCAGCGTCCATTACTGGCTCCGACGTTTTTTCAGCAGGCGTTGCTAAATCGCGACCCACATCAAACAAATCCCGTTGCAAACGCAGCAAAATGGCCAGCGCGTCTTTTGAGCTTTTTTGCGACTCCCGCAGCATCGAAACCGCCATCCCCAGCGCCGCATTCAGTTCATCTACCGTGCCGTAACACTCAACACGAAGTTCACCCTTGCCGATGCGATGACCGTAAATCAGACTGGTTTCCCCGCCGTCCCCTGATTTTGTGTATATTTTCATATAGAGAACACCTCCTCGAAAGGAATGATCCAATGACAACGTACCGAATAATTCCGCTCTCGCTAACCACCACTGTACCTACACTGGAAGTGAGTGTACGCGCCTACCTGCTTGCCGACGACAGCGACCGGGCGATTCTAATCGACGCTGGTTTTCAGGAAAGCGTTACAGAGATTGAACGACGGCTTGACGAGGCGAGCCTGACCCTGCACAGCGTGTGGTTAACCCACTACCACCCCGATCACGCCCTTGGTGCCCTCCCGCTCGCGCAAAGGCACGGTGTCGACATCCACATCCACCCGCTCGAATCCGCGCGGGTCATCGACCTGTATCAAAACCACTACCCAGGCTTCACCGACCTTCGCATCGTTGCCGACCTGACCGACGGCCACTCGACAACATTTGCCGATACCGAACTGACCGTCTTGCACATACCCGGCCACACGCACGGTCACATTGCCATCTTCGACCAAAAGTACGGTCGTTTATTCGCAGGCGATCACGTCATCCCGGAAGGCACCGTGTGGATCGGCCCACCAGACGGGCACCTTTGCGATTACCTAGACTCACTGGATCGCCTGCTCACGCTCCCCGTCGCAACGCTGTACCCCGGTCACGGCGATCCCGTCGCCGCCCCGCATGCGCTGATGGTCGCCATGAAACAACGCCGTCTGCTGCGGGAGTCAGACATTCTCGCCACGCTACAAGCGGGCGAATTGACGGCGGAACAAGTGTTCGCACGCGTATACAGCAACCAAGTGCCAACGGACTTCGCCTGGGCAGCCAAAAAAATGGTCGTCGCACACCTGCAAAAGCTGCTGGCGGAGCGCCTCGTTCGCCTGCGCTATGATGTGGCGACACGTCTGTTCTTCTACCGAGCCGCCACCTAATTCGCGTACAGTTGGCGCAAAAACTTCCCAATCCGCTCGTCGTCGTTGACCTGGCTCGGCATAGTGGCACTGCCGAGCAGGTCGGCCAGCGTGCGGTGTCGCTCCAGTGTGGCAAGGACGTCGACGGTAGGAGGAGCCATGCGAATCTCATCCTGCTCAAACCGCGCCAAAAGATCACCCGGTGTACTCCACACCACCGACTCCACCTCGTCTGGCGACGGATCCGCCTCCGTCCCTTTCGGCACCTGCACAATGAAAAAATGCGTATCGAAGCGGAACTTCACTTGAATGGGCGTCACCCGTCTGCCCACATAGCGATGCGGAAAACACGCCGACTCGTCCGCAAACGCTCGCTGCCACTCCACCCCTTGACCACGCAGTAGATCGGCACGCGCCGAGGTCTTCGCAATCCACCCGGCGTGCCGCGCCCCCATGTAAATCCCTGTTTCCTCGAACAGTTCGCGTGCCCCTGCGGCAAACAGTGATGCGTACAAACGCTCGCGACCAAGGGTTGACCCCTTGAAATCAGCCGCATCGACCTCAAACAGCGCGGGCACGCCCCCATCCAAATTGTTGACGATCGATGTGGCAATCTGAAGATCCATGTCGTCGAGAACACCACCGGGAAACACCATAAACCCCGGCAAAACGCGCAGGTTTTTTGATCGCGTAATAGCAAGTACCTCGAATGGCGCGTCACCCCCCGCCTCGCGGACAACGATCATGGTCGCCGACAGGCGTGGCGTTGGTAGTTCGTTTGTCATGCTCAGTTCCTCCGCTTACCTAATATGATTCACGCCGACGGGTTCGTCAGCGCCGCTTCTGACGCCGCATCCTTCTGCTCACGTTGCGGTTCGGGAAACAATTCGCTGACCCTCACCGTCTGCCCATACTCGTTTTTGAACACCACGTGTTCCCGCTTAAGCTGGCGCGGACTGGTCAACCCACAAGCCGCAGTCAGCGCATATAAGCTGGAACGGATGTGCAGCGTGTAGTTCATCACTCGCCATTTTTTCTCCTCAACCAAAAGCGCCTGTTGATGCCTGGGGTCGGTCGTCGTAATCCCTGCAGGACACTTGCCCGTGTGACACTGCAAGGCCATGATACACCCGTTCGCCATCATAAAACCGCGCGCCGAAAGGGTCGCGTCGGCACCGAGCGCAAGTGCGATCGCCACTTTGTCTGCAGAAACTAACTTACCCGCAGCGAAAATCGCAAATCGTTCGCGAACCCCGCTCTCCACTGCTGCGTCGTGAGCCGCGATTAACGCTGGATACAGCGGCAGTCCCATCGCGTCCGCCATCGCTTTGAACGTCGCGCCAGATCCCCCTTCCCCCCCGTCAATCGTCAAAAAGTCAGGGTACACGTCCAGTCGCTTCATCGCAGCAAAAAATTCATACAGCGACTCCTTCGTGCCGACCACTATCTTAATGCCAATCGGCTTGCCGCCCGCCTGCTGCAATTCCCGAACAAACGCCAGCGTTTCCTCAGCATTGTGCAAAAACGGGAAGCGGTTTGGCGAATTCACCGTCACACCCACAGGTACCTTGCGAATCGCCGCCACCTTCTCGTTCACCTTGCTCCCTTCCAGATGGCCGCCACGAATTTTCGCCCCTTGGGCAAACTTCAACTCAAACCCCTTGATCTGCGGGTGCGCGGCCACTTTGCGAAACTCGTCGAACGAGAAGTTGCCCGCCTCATCCCGATAGCCGAAAAGTCCCGGACCGATTTGCGCGACCAGATCCGCCCCCGATTGCAGGTGTTCCGGCGCCACGCCGCCCTCACCCGTATTCATCCACGACCCGCCTGCCATGTGAATGCCTTGCCCTGTAGACAGAATGTAGTGTTCACCGACAGCGCCGTACGACGTCGCAGACACCCCGAACAACCCTTTGAGCGTCCACGGGTGCGGACGCTCACGACCGACGACCAGTGCATCCTCGTCATTCAGCAGCCACTTTTCCGACTGATCGTCCAGCAACGCCTCGTTCCGGGAAAAAAGCCCTTCCTTGTGAATGGCGTACTTTTTGGTGTGCGCCACCTCCCGATTATCCGCCTCCAGTTCCTCGACCAGCTTGGTAAACAGTCCGTTAGCCAGATAAAATCCGGGAGTCTCGTAATTCCTCTTGCCGCCAAAACTGATCAGGTCATTGCGATACTTCGCCGCAAACATAACACCCAAAAATTCGTCACGCGAAAACGGTTCGCCGCCCGTGTCGCTGTCAAACCAGTACTGACGAAACTCCGGACCAATTTTTTCTAGATAATACCGAAACCAGCCAAGGTAGGGGTGCGACCTTATAATCGCGTGCGGCGACTTGCGCGAGTACCCCCAAAGCAAAAAGACAAACACAACAGGTGGCACCACCAGCACAATGATAACAATCAGCAACAGTGCAGACAGCAAACAAATCCCCCCTTCCACTTTAAACTAACACACTTCGGGAAGAGGCAACCACCCAATTTTCCAACCTACCTCTCATCCAATGATAGATCTAGAATCCCCGCGATCTCCTTGAGATTCACCAAGGCGCTGTCCATCTCAAAACTGTACACATTCTCCTTCAGTCGTTCCCACTTCACCTTCACCTCGCCACCACTCAACTGACTGTCCAGTTCCTCGACCTGTTCCAGCGAATCCACCATCCGTTCCTCCAGCATCCTGGCCAACCGCGCCAACCGCTGCCCCACAAATTCCCTGTCTATTTCAGTTCCACCCTGACCTTGCTCAGATGCCTGCTCAGGTTGCGCCGTTGCCGCTTCAAATCTCTCCATCTCTTCGTTCACAATGCCCAGTTCTGTCTCCAATTCGGCAATAAGAACCTCGACTTCGTCCAACTCGCCACTCCTGAACGCTTGCTCCAACTTCGCGCCCAACGCCGACAATTGATTCGCCCCTAAGTTCGCCGCTACCCCTTTCACCGTGTGCGCCAGTCTCTCTGCCGTCGCCAAGTCGTTTTGCGCCAGCGCGCTGCGGATATTCACGACAGTATCTCTATTCCCCGCGCGAAACTGACTGAACATTCTTTTGAAGAGTTCCAGATTGTTCCCCACTCGCTGCAATCCTGATGCTAAGAAGGTGCCGCTCACTCCCTCCAGCGACGAAATATCCGTCAACCAAGCAGGCAGTTCCCTTGTTGAATCGGCGGATTCGTCTCCTTCGCGGCGCGTGAAGCCCGTCCACTTGGCCAAGGTAGCAAACAAATGCAGCGGATGGATCGGTTTCGTCACGTAGTCGTTCATTCCCGCCGCCAAACTCTTCTCTCGATCCCCGCTCATCGCGTTCGCCGTCATGGCAATGATCGGGAGCGCTTGTAAGCGATCATTCGTCCGAATTCTCCGTGTCGCCTCGTACCCGTCCATCACTGGCATCTGCACGTCCATCAGCACCGCATCGTACACACGCGCGTCCAGCGCCGCCAGCGCCTGCACCCCATTTTCCGCGATGTCCACCGTCACACCCGCCTGCTGCAAAATTTCCGTCGCCACCTGCTGGTTGATCTCGTTGTCCTCCACCAGCAAAACGTGTGCCCCTTGCACCGCTCGCCAATTGTCTGCCATTGCACTCGCCGTTTCCAGCTGACTGGACGCATGGACGACCGCATCCCCTCGATCATCCCTCAGCAGTTCCATCACCGCATCAAACAACTGTGATTCCGTAAATGGCTTCACCAAGTATTTGTCCACCCCAATTTGGCTCATTTCTTCTGTGATATCCGCAAAATCGTATGCGGAAACCATGATCACGTTCGGTGCATGCGGCAACCCCAACTCCCGAATGCGTCGCGCCGTTTCCAGTCCGTCCATCCCCGGCATATACCGATCCAAAAGCACCAAATCGAACGCCTTCTCCCGAATCGCTTCCGACAACACTTTCAGACCTTCCGAACCACTTTGCACACCCTCGACTTGAAATTGAAAAGAATTCAGCATGTTGACAATGATCTCCAACGCCGCTGGATTATCGTCAACCGCCAGAACCCTCAGCGGTGGAACGTCCATTCGAGCAGATTCGTCCGTACCTTCCACGGTTTCCACCCTGCCAAACTCTGCCGTGAAGTAGAATGTACTGCCTCGCCCCGGTTCACTCTCCACCCAGATCTGTCCCCCCATCATCTCGGACAGTCGTGCGCTGATCGCAAGTCCCAGTCCGGTGCCCCCATACTGGCGGGTGGTTGAGGCATCAACCTGACTAAACGCCTGGAACAAGCGGCCTTGTTGTTCTAAGGACATGCCGATGCCTGTGTCCCTTACAGAAAATTGCAAGGTGACTTTCCGCTCGTCTTGGCATACCCGCTCGATGCTGACGACAATTTCGCCATGATCCGTGAACTTGATCGCGTTATTCACCAGATTAATCAGGATTTGTCCAAGTCGCAGCGGATCTCCCTTCAAGTTTTTAGGGATCGACGACGCATACTCAAATAACAACTCCAATCCTTTCTGGTGAGCCTTGACACCAAGCATGCTGGCCATGTTGTTCAGCGTATCGTCCAAATTGAATGTCACGGTTTCCATGTCCAGTTTGCCGGCCTCGATCTTGGAGAAGTCTAGGATATCGTTGATGATGCCAAGTAACGCCTGGGACGAGGATTGAATTTTGCCGATGTAGTCCTGCTGCTTAGGCGTCAAATTCGTCTGCAGCGCGAGGTAGGCCATGCCGATGATGGCGTTCATCGGCGTGCGGATCTCGTGGCTCATGTTCGCCAGAAATTCACTCTTGGCACGGGTTGCCGCATTGGCCGCTTCTATCGCCTTCATCAGTTCGCTTTCCATTTGCTTGCGTTCATGGATGTCTCGAACCAACTCAATGGACCCCACCACTTCACCCCTTGTATTATAAAAGTGCGTCGCTGTTGTCAAAATCCATCGCCGCTCTCCCCGCAAAGCAGAAACTTCCACTTCAGCAGACAACAAATTGTCTTCTTTTTTTAAAAATAGGTACTTACTCTCCAATTCGGCATCCGAAACATCAAGTAAATTCATGAGATTGGGTCTCCGATACCCGTAAAAAGGAATCGAATACTCAAAATTCCCTTTCCCGATCATTTGTTCTGCCTTAACCCCCGTCATCTCCTCTATGGCACGATTCCAGTAGGTGATGACACCATTGGTATCAATGATCAGCGTGGGATCCGGAAGAAAATTGATCATCTGCTCAAGTTGATTTTTAGAATCCTTCAATGCTTGTTCCGCTTGTATTTTCTCGGAGATATCCCGGACCGTGACTTGTAAAATCTTCTTCCCTCTCAATTGAACCCTTGACATCACCACATCCGCATAATAAAGCTGATCTGAATGAAGACGATGATACACCCACTCAAACCGATCAGACCCAGTGGTCAACGCCATGCGAATGTGGTTTTGCAAAAACGTTTTCGAGTCCACTTCTTTCGATTGATACGTTGGCGCAAGGTCTAACGCACTATACTCGTAAAACTCGTCCTCACGTTCATACCCGAACAGTTCCGGGGCGCGCTTATTAAAACTCAGAACCCGTTCATGATCCCATAATATAATCGCATCATGTGAATCCTCAAAAATCGCCTGGAAGCGAGCCTCGTTTTCTGCCAATATTCGCTCTGCCTGTTCGCGCTCCCTCTGTGTACGCAATAACTGTTCTGCCTGTTCACTAATATACTGTCGATTTAAAAAATCCTTTAAACGAAAATTATATTCAATATAAGATAACGCCATCGCGGAAATGAAAGCGAACACCAGTGCAACGTACCAGTACGACTGCGCACGAATGCCCGAAAAATACCATAGTTCAGCGATCATCATGATGCCACTTAGCAGAATCGAGGGGATCGCAATGCTTGCTTTTTTAATCAATACGCTCCCTACCAATAATACCCCAAAAATGTAAATGGTCAATGCGTTATTATCGTGTTTTTCAATGGCCAACAACAAAGGTCCAATATAAAGCGATCCCATCACAATTGACGTTTCTGCAAACTTCGCCACATAGGGTATTCGGTCTTTGTCTGATCGTTTCAAAAACAAGTAAACGATAAAGACCACAAACATGCTAATCGCCACGGATAATCCATCAGTAGCGTACGACGTATCCCCAAGCCAATAATATAAAACACTGGCCAACGACTCATACACGCAGATCAACGCTACCATGATACTTCCAGTATTGACATTATGAAAGTAGAGTTCCCGTTCAAACTGTTCCTTGTACTGCGCAGAAGGAGCGCTAAAAAGCCGCGATTTCAACTCAACTATATTTTGCAACAGCATCATACCCACCCCCATACTTTCCATTGTCGTTCTTTTCCCTTTTTCGCTTTATATTTTTATACTCAAAATCATAGCAATTTTTGTTAGGTTTTTAAGAGCGGCATCCATGTCAAACATCTCGACATGTTGCTTCAGCCGCCCCCACTCCACCTTCAGTTCGCCACCACTCAACTAGCGATCCAGCGCCTCAATCTTTTCCAGCGAATCGACCCTACCGAATTCCAGCATCTGCGCCAATTGCGCGAGTTGCTGCCGCACAAGTTCCAGATCCAGTTCGGTTTCCGTCCTCTGTTCCTCTTTCCGTTCCAGCTCTAGTTCCGGTTTCGCCAGCGCCGCCCCAAACGCGCGAATCCCGGCCAGTACCACACTCAGTTCTGCGTCCAAACGCCCCATCAGATCCTCCGCACCCTCTGTTCTCCCCTGCTTCCACGCACTCTCCAACTCAGCGCTCACCGCCGCCAGTCGCTTTGC
>JAJZCL010000048.1 GCA_021846165.1 Bacillota bacterium
GCCACAGACAGACTTGCTTCAGTGTTCGAAGACGAAGAGAAAAAGAGTTCGGCGGTTTTGATTAAACAACATGAAAAAGAAACGGAAGAACTCTATTCGAAGATTGGAAAACTTTCCACCCAACTCGAATGGCTCAAAAAAAGCGGCATCAACATTGAGTAGAGCAGAACGCGTGCCATTGATTGATTGGGAACCACCTTTCAATTTTGAACAACCATTGTTGCCTATTTCTACGCAAGCGGAATTGCTCACACTCAATCGGACGAGCCTTTACTACCATCCGGTGTGGGAGGTGATGCGTCCTCTGTCAAGGCTGGAAAGCGTACCTTGACAGACTGACTTGGGTGTAGCTTAGCAAAGCAAAAAAAATCGTCTTGACAATCGGGGCCACCATACTTATTGCGGTTACACGTCAGAGAAGAATCGCGACAAAGATCATTTCAGGTGTCTGAATTGCGGCACGGTCGATACGGCAGATGGCAATGCAGCGAAGGTGATTGGCAAGCGTTTTTACGATTCAGACATCAAACGATGGATGAACAAGTATCAAATCAAAAAGATACTGGATCGTCGAAACGAACAGATCACGGAAGCGATCCCTATCGCCGTTTGTGAAGCAAGTGGGCAACCGCTTGCCACCGTTAGCGGCCAGACTCTAGCCGAGAAGGAACGTGCCTTCGAAGGCAGAGAGAGAACAATGAATAGAAAACGAGCCTGAGTAATTTTAGGTAAGTTTTTTGTAACGGATGTGGGCAGTACGGCTAGAAGGTGACCGCTATGATATCGGCGACAAGTTTGAGTATATTAAGGCTTCGATTGCCTTGGCGCTAAAGCGCGAGGAGATGGCCGCGCCGCTTTTGCGGTATTTGGAGGCGGTTGTTGAGACGTCGGCAACAGTTCGGAACAAGCGGTCGTAAAGGTCGGTTGTAAAATCAAAGGAGGTTGGAATAATTGTCTGATAAATCTTGGGACATGATTTATGGTGCCATCATGGACTTAACGAAAGCAGTAAAGAACATTCAGACAGAGGTTAACGAACTGCGCACAGAGGTTAACGAACTGCGTGATGAAATGCATACGGAAATCAACAAACTGCGTGCGGAAATCCACGAACTACGTTCGGACATGCAGTCTGCAATTGGTGACATGCGTGATGGTGTGCGTGTAGAAATTAGCGAATTTCGCAGCGAAATGAACACTCGGTATAATCGTGTGGAAAGCGATACTGATTTTGCGAAAGTAAAGTTGTTTGAGCAAGAGAAGGAGATTCATTACCTGAGATACCATCACGGTTAAGATTCACGTAGATCAAAAAGAACCTGTTCTCGAAACCATCGAATTTCGCACTAAAGTAGTTTATAATCAAAAATCTAGCGTCGAGATTCACCAGTCAACAACTCCCACCTACGTTTCACTTAGAGGCGGGAGCTTGCGAAAACAGTAGCAAGCTTGGTTGATTAGTTCTTACTAAGTTTCGTCAGAATGCGAAAGCAAATAGGCACTACGGGGCACTCCACACACTCCGTACGCTGCGGTTGCAGGTTAAACATCGCTAAGAGTAGGCGAAGTGTCTGTGGCAACAAACCTGGTGGAACTGAACAATGTGGGCTGACCGCTTCGCAACAAAAAGCGGATTTACTCTCCTAGAGGGGGTTGCCATGAATGGTGTATGTACTCAGCCAAGAAGGATTCCCGCTCATGCCTACGAAGCGTCATGGCAAAGTAAGGCGATGGCTCAAAGACGGGAAAGCCAAAGTCATTGATACTCTGCCGTTCACGATCCAACTTTTAGTAGATACCACAGAATATAAGCAAGAAATCACACTTGGCATTGACTCCGGTTATACGCATGTGGGATTCTCTGCTGTGACCAAAACAGAGGAACTACTGGCTGGTGAACTGACGTTGCTTCAAGGCGAGAAGGAACGCAATAAGGAACGAGCGATGTACCGCCGAATTCGTCGTGGTCGCCTACGCTATCGCGCACCGCGCTTCAACAATCGCCGTAAACCAGAGGGGTGGCTGCCACCGAGCATTCTTCACAAGCTAGAGGCTCATCTTCGGCTCGTAGAGATGATCAAGAAGATCCTGCCAATCACGAAAGTCGTGGTGGAAGTCGCGAGTTTTGACACGCAGAAGATCAAGAATCCGGACATTGAGGGGAAGGCGTATCAAGAAGGAGAGCAACAAGGCTTTTGGAACCTTCGTGAATACGTCTTGCATCGAGATCAACACCAATGCCAGTTTCCTGAATGCAAGAGCAAAGCAAAGAAAGGGGTCATCCTTGAAGTCCATCATCTCGGCTACTGGAAGAAGGATCGCAGTCACCGACCAGGGAATGTGATCACGTTATGCACCGATTGTCATAAGCCTGAAAACCATCTTGAAGGCGGAAAGCTGTGGGCATGGCAACCGAAAGTGAAGACGATGCAGGCAGAAGCGTTCATGACGGCGATACGCTGGCGACTGGCAAAGGAACTAGGGGCAGAAGCAACGTATGGCTACATCACGAAAAGTCAACGAATTAAGTATGACATTCCGAAGAGCCATGCGAACGATGCCTTTTGTATTGCAGGAGGGACGACGCAACCACGAAGTAGGGTGCTGAAACTTCAACAAGTACGAAGGAATAATCGAAGCCTAGAGATTTTCTACGACAGTAAGGTCATCGACATTCGTACCGGAAAAGCGGTGAAAGGCAACGAGTTAAACAACGGTCGTCGCACAAGAAACAAGAACCTAAACACTGAGAATCTGCGAAAGTATCGAGGAACTAAGGTGAAGAAAGGGCGGCGGTCCATTCGTTGTCAGCGTTACGCACTCCAACCGCACGATCTTGTGTACTACTACGGCAAAAAATACGAGGTAGCCGGAGTGCAGAACAAAGGGGTTTACGTCAAGTTGCGTGAAAAACAAAAGCCTGTGAAAATCTCAAGCGTTCATCTCTATCGTTACGGACGCGGGATGCAATCAGGAAGCTGGGAACCCCCATTCATCTCCCACCTTCGCTAACGCTTAGAGGTGGGAGTCTTCTGGAGGGAAAACGATCAATTCAAAAGAGAAGAATTAGGTATTACACCTCTTTTTTACGAAAATTCATTCTACTGCAAAAAGTGCTTGGGTATGGCGACAACGAAAACTTGTCCCCATGATGCAAAAAATCATGTGACTCTTTCTGGAACAAAGGTGCGACAAATGCTCAGTGAAGGGATTGCCCCGCCACCTGAATTTAGTAGACCTGAAGTTGTTGATGTTCTGATGGACTACTATCGTCAAACCAATGATAAAAGCTGATATAGCATTTCTAAACTAATAAAACCAGAAAAATCATCTTCAAAAACCACAGGGGACTCGCTCGCAGAGATAGTATCGAAGTGGGCGAGTCAGTGAATCCGAACGAGTATCGGCGATCATGATGATCCTCACCCTTGCAACCGTAGTATGCGAACGTCCATTGATTGGAATCGACATTTGGAATAAAGCCAACGGTGGCAACTTGGTTGATACAATAAATTCGACATTCTTCCTGCTTATAGTCAGGAAATACTACAAAGAATTAACTTGTGGGATACCGCGCAAGTAGTTCTTCCCGCGTCATCCACACGAGCTTAGGGCGCAATCCGTGCAACCCCGAGTGCAGGCGTTTGCGCCCCTGTGGGTGGTAGAGTACCATGAGGAACACCAGCAACCCGCTCACCCAGCGGTTCATCAGCGTTGGCTCCACATCCTCCATGTGAAAGCCCATGCGCTCGGCGCCGACATGCAGCAGCGTCATGCCGAACACCCCCTTCACCGCCTGGAACCGATCGTCGACCAGCAGCAACCTCGCCACGTCGCGCAAACTCTCGCGCAGGACTCTCAGCGAGTACACCGCCATCCGCTCAGGCGATTCAATGTGGACAAACTCCTGCAGCGTAGCGTTTTGCATATGCAATTCCACCATGGGGTCGCCGTTTTTGATCGCCACCCATCCTGCCCCAGGGTGGACGTTCGAGTTCGGCGGTGCAACGTCGGTTGCGCTCCCGCCTGCAAGCCGATTGCTCGTTGCCGCCGCTGCCTCATCAGCGCCCTGCAACCACTCCGCCTCAGCAGTCATGCGTGCATCAAGCGGTTTTGATGCTCGCGCCGTCTCCCGTCGGCCTGAGCCGAAAGTGGCACCGGATGTTGCACCTGGCGCAGTACCTGGCGCAGTACCTGGCGCAGCACCTGACGCAGCACCTGACGCAGATCCCACCGCTGCCTGTCGCTCCCCATAGTGCCAAGGGACGACGCTCATGCGAAACAAACGAGTCAGTGGATACACATGGTACTTGCGGTTAAAATACCGCTCCCACACCAGCCACAACGGGATGATCAGGCGCTGGCTTACGCGTGTGTAGCGAAACGCCGGTTCTAGCACCCCCGCCGCGCCGTCATCGATAGGATCGAGTGAACACGTAAGCCCGCTCTCGCGCAAGCGCGGAAGCCAGAGGCGCAGCGCCTCCAGCATCCGTTCCGGAGCGCCAACCGTGCCGCTCGCGTCGTGCAAAAGCACGATCGCGCCATTGCCAATCTCGCTTGCGAGGCGGCGCACAAGCGTGTCTGGTCGTTCGTTGGTGCGCCAGTCCTTTGCGGCAAGCGACCACAGCACCGTCGTCATCCCAAGTCTGCGGCACAAGGCGTGCGTCCACAGGGTCAACCGCCCCCAAGGCGGCCGAAAATACTGTACCTTTTCCCCTGTGATGTTCTCTAGGATGCGGTTCGTTTTGGCAAGTTCCGCCGCCAAACGCCACGGCGGGGTCAACCACGAGTTCCTATGGCGGTACGTGTGGCTGCCGATCCGGTGCCCCTCATCGTGGATCTGGCGAATCAGCTCCGGGTGCGCCAGTGCCTTTTCCCCCACCACAAAAAAAACCGCCGGAACTCGATATTCTTTCAGCAGCGCCAGCAGCCTCGGCGTGTAGGCGGGATCCGGTCCGTCGTCAAAAGTGAGCGTGATCGCGCACCTCGTGACGTCACCGTGGTACACAGAGCGTAACTCAAACAGATCCAGCAGCCACTCAGTCAACGGCCCGTAGATGAGCCAAGCGACAATGCAGAGCGCAATGATCACAATCATCGTAATTTGCACAGCGGTGAATGCATGCAATTTGGACTTCGTCCTTCCCGACTAGTGGCGGGCGAGGGCGGGGTGGCGCAACAGCGAGTACAGACCTGCCATGCCAACGACGATCAACACGGTTGCCCAAAAAGGCGCCCGCGGCCCGCCGGTGACCCACAGTTCTCCGCTAAAAAACGGCCCCGTCGCCGTTCCAAGCCCTTCCACCATCATAAAAATCCCCAACATGGCCGCCCGCCGCTCTTGGTTCACCGCCGAATTCAGCACGTTGTTCCACGCTGGCAGGATCATCGCGTAACACACTCCCGCCAGCGCGAGAGTGGTGATTGCAGGCCACAACGACGATTGCAGCGTGAACAGCGCCAGTGCGATGCCAGCGCCAAGGTACCCGGTAATAAGGAAAGGCCGCGAACCGATCCGGTCGACGAGGCGCCCGAACAGCGGCAGTGCGCCGATTGCAACGCCGCCTACGACGAGCATCGCCAGCGTCGCCTGCGCAGGCCGATCATGCAGGATGAGTTTTGCGTACGGTGAGAACACGGGGATCAGCAACCCGATCGCCAGCGTCTGCACGTACATGCCGGGGAACAGCCAGCGCGCGTCTCTCAGTTGCGTGAACAGCAGTCCCCAGTCACGAATCCAGTTTTGCACAACCCGTGCCAAATGAAAAGACCCCTTGCCGGGTCTTCGCTTGGGAAATAAAAGCGCGTAGGATCCGCTGCCAAGTAGGATCGCTGCGAGCGCGGTGAGAAAAAAGGCCGTGTTTGCAGGTATGAAGGCGTTCGCCACGACCACGCCGCACCCGCTCGCCGCCATCCAGGCGGCGTACATGGCGCTAAGCGCACGAGCGCGTTCGCCGTCTCCCACCTCGTTCGTCAGTCGCCCGATCACAGCAGGCCAAAGCGCGGACGTGCCCATGCCAAATACCGCCGACGCAGCAATGAGCGCGAGCGGAGTGCGGCTCGCCACCATCCCCGTCATCGCCGCGCTGCTGAGCAGCAGGCCGCCGCCAAGCAGCGCGTTCAGGCCGATGTCATCGGCGAGGTACCCGAAAAGCGGTCGCAATGCGTTGTCAAACAGATAATGTGCGCTGATGGCGACGCCGATGGTCGCCATCGACAAGCCGAGCTTGCGCACGCCAAGCGTCGGCAGCACCACCAGCATCAGTGCATTCCGCACAAACTCCACCCCAGCCACCATCGGTATGTAACGGGGCGAGGCCGCTTGCAGCCAGCGCTTGATCAGCCACATCATGACTGTCCAGCGAAATAACGCTCCGGCACGGTGTTAGGATCGATGACCTGCAGGTGTTCTACTTTCGGCAAAAGGCGGGCGATGTCAACGGCAGCCGTGCCTTTTTGGATGTTCTTCGCATGGGTTCGCATACGCTCTAGTTTGCCCGGATCCACGAAAAATAACCGGTTGATCCTCTCCACCACCTGCTTGCGCGTACGCGCAAGCACCGCCACGTGAGCCTTCAGAAGGTAGGCGGTGTTTTGCACCTCCTGACCGGGGATCGGACGGTACAGCAGCATCGGCAACTCCATCGCCAGCGCCTCGCTGATCGTGAGCCCGCCCGCCTTGGTGACCATCAAATCCGAAACCGCCATCAACTGATCCACTTCCCGGGTAAATCCGAATACCCACACCGAATTCGTGGCTTCTCGCGCCAATGCCTCCAATTGCAAACGCAGCTTCTCGTTGCGCCCACTGACAACGATGATCTGCATGCGCTGTTCAGAGTGGAAAAGAACGCTGCAAATATCTTCCATGTCATTCATCACGCCATAAGACCCCGCCATCAACAATAGCGTCGGCAGATCCGTCTCTAGCCCCATGCGGGCGCGGATCGATTCCCTGTCCTTGTACTCCATATACCTGGCGTTGATCGGAATGCCGGTCACGGAAATCCGTTCATTGGGGATCCCCCGCTTGACGAGTCCGCGGCGAACGTGTTCGGAGCCGACAAAATAATGATCCGTGTAGTCGTGAATCCACTGGCTGTGGATGGCGTGGTCAGTGATGACCGTCGCGGATGGAATTTGGCAAAGTCCTTGTTTTTTCAGCATCGAGATCACGCCTGCGGGCGTGGGGAATGTGGAAAGAATGAAGTCGGGCTGGTATTCGTTCAAAAATTCAGCAATGTCCTCAAGGCCAAGCTGGTTGAGGCGGCGCTGGATGAGCGAGGTCGGTTTGAGCTTGCTTGTACCATTGTAAAACATGCCGTACAGCGACGGCGCGAAGCGAACGCTTTTTATGTAAAAATAGCGGGCAAAAAGGTTCAGCGTAGGGTGAACCATTTGCATGTAGTCGATGATGCGTACTTCCAAGCCCGGTTGATCCTCAAGTAAGGCTTCGCGTACAGCGACAGCAGCCTGATGATGGCCTTCGCCGTATGAAGCGGAGAGAATCAGGACTTTAGACAGCTTTGGCACCGAATTTCCCCCTGTGAAAAGACGTGGACACCTTCATATCATTGTAAGGCATATTCGTTAGAAAGGCATTAGAAGACAACCTGGTACACAATTGTAACCTAAAAGACAAAATTTCAACCTGCGCCACCCAAAATCCAATTGGCGGGGATGGCTAGTGTGCGTGTATGCACTTTGCTATAATGGTAGCGGTGTCATTTGATAGGATGAGGGCGATCGCATGTTCGGGACGTTGCAATCGCGCCCGTTGACAGTGCAGTGAATCTTAGCGGGGGTATAGGATGGAACCGATTCGCGTCATGACAGTGTTTGGAACGCGCCCAGAGGCGGTTAAGATGGCGCCGCTGGTGCAGGCGCTCAAACAGGCGCGGGACTTTGAAACGGTTGTGTGTGTGACCGCGCAACACCGCGAGCAGTTGGATCAGGTGTTGACGACGTTCGCGATCGAGCCGAATTACGACCTTGACATCATGGAAGCAAGGCAGTCCCTGACCTACATTGCAACGAAGGTACTGCAGGAAATGGTCGGCGTGCTTGCGGAAGCAAAGCCTCACATGGTCCTCGTGCATGGGGATACCTCGACTACCTTTTTGGCGAGTGTCGCCGCTTTTTATCAGCAGATCGCCGTCGGGCACGTCGAGGCGGGACTGCGCACGTGGGATAAGTACTCGCCGTTTCCGGAGGAGATGAACCGCCAGTTAACGGGAGTACTTGCGGATCTGCACTTTGCTCCGACCGCGCAAGCGGAGCGGAATTTGCTTTTAGAGAACAAGTCGGCGGAGCGCATCTATGTGACGGGCAACACCGCCATTGACGCGATGCGCACGACGATTCGCGCCAGTTATCAGCACCCGGTGTTGACGCGCATTCCCCAAAGTGCGCGCATGGTGTTTATGACGGCACACCGGCGCGAGAACCTCGGCGACAAGTTCGATCACATTTTTCACGCTGTCCGCGATTTGGTGGATGCGTTTGCCGACCTGCACCTTGTCTACCCGGTGCATTTGAACCCTGCGGTGCGCGATCATGCGAACCTCGTGTTGGGGCGGCATGAGCGTATCCATCTCATCGAGCCGTTGGATGTGGTCGACGCGCACAACTTTATGGCCAAGGCGACACTGATTTTGACCGACTCTGGCGGCGTACAGGAAGAAGCGCCGTTTCTCGGGGTGCCGTGTCTGGTGTTGCGCGACACGACCGAGCGTCCGGAAGGGATCGAGGCGGGAACGCTTCGCCTTGCCGGCACCGATCGGGAACGAATTTTTATGATGTCAACGCGACTGCTTACGGATGCTGAGGAATACGGTAAAATGTCGGTGGCGGTAAGTCCTTATGGGGATGGACGCGCGTCCGAGCGCATCGTCGCGGCGCTGCGGCATCACTATGGGCGGGGGGGACGCCCGGAAAGGTTTGATCCGCAAAGAGGGGAAGTCAGGAAACATAAAATTACTTAGAAGGGATGATCTATATATGCAAGATGCGGTAATCGTAGCGGCAACCCGCACAGCAGTGGGGAATTTTGGCGGGAGTTTGGCGGGCATTTCAGCGCCTGCGCTGGGCGCCATTGTGATTAAGGAGGCGCTGGCGCGCGCAGGGGTTGCGGAAACCAGCGTCGATGAGGTGATTATGGGCAATGTGCTGCAGGCGGGACTCGGGCAGAACCCGGCACGGCAGGCGGCGATTAAGGCGGGACTGCCAGTGGAGGTGCCGTCATTCACGGTCAACAAGGTGTGCGGTTCCGGGCTGAAGGCGGTCGCGCTGGCCGCGCAGTCGATCCGCGCGGGCGATCAGGACACCGTGGTGGCGGGCGGTATGGAGAACATGAGCCGCTCGCCATACCTATTAGAAGGTGCGCGGTTTGGGTATCGCATGAACGACCAGAAGGCGGTGGACAGTATGGTGCGCGACGGCCTCTGGTGCGCGTTCAACGACGTCCACATGGGGATTACGGCGGAGAACGTTGCCGAGCAACGCAACGTGTCGCGCGAAGACCAGGACGAGTTCGCGGCGCTCTCGCAACAACGCACGCACGAGGCGCTTGTGAACGGGTACTTTAAAGACGAGATCGTGCCTGTGCCGATTCCGCAGAAGAAGGGCGATCCGGTGCCGTTCGTCGTGGACGAGTTCCCGCGCGAGACTTCCAAAGAGGCGCTTGCGAAGCTGCGCCCGGCGTTTAAGAAGGACGGAACGGTCACGGCGGGCAATGCGTCCGGCATCAACGACGGCGCGGCGGCGCTCGTCGTCATGAGCGCCGCGAAGGCGGAGGAACTCGGTCTTCAGCCGTTGGCGCGGATCATCGGATACGCTTCGGCGGGACTCGACCCTGCCGTGATGGGGCTTGGACCGATTTACGCGACGCGCAAAATGCTCGCAAAGTACGACTTGTCGCTGTCTGACATGGATCTGATCGAGGCGAACGAGGCGTTTGCTGCGCAGGCGGTGGCGGTGCGTCGTGAACTGGACTTGAACTTGGAGAAGTTGAACATCAGCGGTGGGGCGCTGGCGATCGGTCACCCGATTGGGGCGTCAGGCGCGCGCATTCTGGTGACGCTCCTGTACGGACTCAAGCGTACAGGTGGGAAGAAGGGGCTTGCGACGCTCTGCATCGGCGGCGGTCAGGGGATTGCCATGGCAGTCGAAATGATCTGACGTGACTGTGAACAACTGATGAAAACCTTGATTTGCATGGGCTTAGAGGGGCTTGTGAAGACGATAACAAGTTGCTTTTTAAGGAATCGTTCGCTATAATCGGACGTGTTAAACCACTCATTTCTCAGGATTCTGTTAGGTCTATCACGACGATTGCCCCTCGCACTCATGAACCCATTGCAAGCAGGATGGTGAATTCGATCAACCCCACACGGAAACGCAACGATGGACGTAGTGTTTGGTTGCTGTATGCGATTTTCTCAGGCGCAACCTTGCAGTTGGCGGTCAACATGGTTGTGTTCGGGTATCTGGGCAGTTTGCTCGCTCACCATTTTCATCAGGTGGGGTGGACGCTGATTGGAGTGGGTTTTGGCCTGTTCACGGGCGGAAGCACGATGTATATCCTGATGAAGCGCGTACTGGGAGAGTGACAATGAGCGACGTTCAACGCGTAAGGGCGCGTGTGGTGCAGATTGTCAGAGTGGGTGCGGTGATACTGGTGCTTACTGTCATCGCTAGGTTGGCGTTGCCGTTTTGGCACAAGGGACTAAATGGCTTGCTGCTTGGCGAGGTGGGCGGCGCCTATATCGTGTACAGCATGATCCGTCACGGCCACGTCGGTGGCGAATTATCGGGCAGGTCTTTGTATATATCGGGGATGTTGGGGTATTTGACCCGTTTTATGGTTGTGCTTGCCGGCATGATCGTCGCCGTCAAACTGCCCGTTGTTTTTAACCCCTACGCGACGATCGTCGGATATATACTCGGGTTCGTCCTTGTCATTGTGGGCATGGCGAGCTTTGTCAAAAAACCTTAGCCATCATAACGATACGCACTACACATCCACACAGGAAAGAAGGTGAAAGAGTGCCGGCATTTCCCTACTTGTTTGCGGGGACGATTTTCAAAACGAACCTCATCACGCTTGCGATGATTATTCTAAGTGGACTTGTCGTGTTGATTGTCCTGCGGATTGCCATGCGCAAGATGAGTGTGAACCATCCTACGGGGATGCAAAACTTTGTCGAGTGGTTGATCGACTTCACGACGACGCTCGCAAGGGACACGACGCCCGACAACGCGACCGTAAGGTTTGTGTTGCCGTTTGCGTTTGTCATGATCTTCTTCCTGTTCGTCGCCAACTGGCTCGGGTTGATCATGACAATCGCGATCCACATCAATCAGCCGGTCGCGGCCTGGGGGATCAGTGCAAATGACCTGTTGCAAGCGCACGGCGAGGTGATGGTGTTCGACTCGCCGACGGCCAACATGAGCATGACGCTTGGCCTTGCGGTGATGGTCTGGCTGATCAGCCACGGGCGCGGGTTGCGGCATCCTGTTCAGTACTTGAAGCACTACGGAGCCAACCCGATGGGGATCATCGAAGAGATCACGAACCCCCTGACGCACGGAATGCGTCTTTATGGCAACATTTTCGCGGGAGAAGCGCTGATCGGCGTGATCCTGTCCATGCCGATGTTGTTCGGTTTTGTGCCGACCGGCATCGTGTTTCTGATTGTCTGGCTGCTTTACTCAGCTTTTGTCAGCACCATTCAGGCCTATGTCTTTACCATTTTGATGAGCTTGTACATCGGCCAGAAGTCCTATGGAAGCCATGGCCACCACTAGTCGCTTGGCGCATCGTGGCGGAAGCGAGGGATACAGACTGGAAGGATCAGTTTGCGCACAATTGCGTGAAAATTTAGAGGAGGAATTTTCAAGATGAATCAAGCTTTATATGATATAGCGGTAGCACTCTTACTCGGGCTCGCGGCGGCTGGTTCCGGTATCGGCGACGGCCTTGTCATGAGCAAGTATGTGGAAGGCGTGGCTCGGCAACCGGAAGCCCGCGGTTCGATTTTTGCCAGCGCACTGCTTGGCGTTGCGCTGGTCGAAGCGTTTCCTGTCATTGCGCTCGCGTTCGGCATCGTCCTGCTCTTCACCGTCGGCAAGCTATAAGGTGCTAATCGTGATCGCGACGAGCAAGGAAAGGGGTGTGGCGAGTGTTTGAACTAGGGACGTTTATAGTCTCTATCGTTGGGTTCCTGATTGTGTTTTGGATTATATTTCACTACGGCTACAAGCCGTTTGCCAATATACTGGAAAAGCGTCGGCAGTATGTCGAGTCGCAGATCTCCGATGCGGAAGCGCGCAAGCAGCAGGCCGACAATGTGTTGGCAGAGAACCAGAAGCTGCTTGAAGACGCCCGCAAGCAAAGCAGGGAGATCCTGGACGGCGCCCGCCTGCGTGCGGACGAACACATGCGCTCAGTCATTGAAGCGGCGGAGAAGGAATCCCGCCGGCTTCTTGAAGAGGCGCGCGAGCAGATTGAGCGTGAACGCAAGGAAACGCTGGAAACCGTTCTCCAAACCGCTTCCGCTTTGACGGTGCAGGTGGCGGAGAAGCTGCTGATGAACCATGTTTCGGCAGCGGTACACGAGGAGCTTGAGAAGGAAGCGGAAGAGCGTCTGGGTGAACTCGTATGGTAAATGGAACGGTCGTACGACGGTATGCGGAAGGGCTGCTCCTGCTTGCAAAGGAGCAAGGGTTGTTGGAGCCGTTGGCTGAAGAGTTGCAGACCCTGATGGCAACGCTAAAGGATCACGACGAACTCCGTCGCATTGTGGAGCATCCGTTGATTCGCGCGGATGCCAAGTTGAAGTTGTTGCGCGGCGTGTTTAATGCCGCTTTGTCAGAACCGGTATATAGTTTGCTGCACTTGCTGTTCCGCCGCAAACGCGCGGACTACGTGCTGGCGATTGCGGAGCGTTATCAGGCGCTTGCGCAGGAGCAGCGCGGAGAGATTAGCGTGGAGATTGAAACCACGCATCCCCTTGAAGAATCAGAATTGAACGCGTGGCGTGAGCGCCTTGGCGCCGCCACGGGCAAGAAGGCGATACCCGTCGTCAAAGTCAATCCGCAACTGATTGCAGGGTATCGCGTGAAACTGGGGGATCGCGTTTTGGATGCTACGCTGTCTGGCGCGTTGCGTCAGTTTGATCTAAAGCTGAAAGCTGCAGGAGCCTTCTAGGAGGGAAATCATTGAGTATACGTCCTGATGAAATCAGTGCGCTGATCCGTCAACAAATTGAGCAATTTGAATCCCAGGTCGAGGTCTACGACACGG
>JAJZCL010000049.1 GCA_021846165.1 Bacillota bacterium
AAACCTTGATAAATCAGTGGCGGGAGCGTGTGGGAATCGAACCCACCGGCGACACCCCGTGCCGCCCGCTCGGTTTTGAAGACCGGGAAGGACACCAGTACCCCATCCGCTCCCAAGACTCTTGTCGTTGCCGTAGTCACACGACACTGAGAGAGAATTATACCACAAGAATTGCCCATGCACACGTTGTTGACCCTACGCCAACCGCCTCAACCGCCCGACACGCCCCACACGCCTCAACCGCCCGACACGCCCCAACAGCGCCTACAACACCTACACGAAAATCCCCGCCAACGCCAGAAGAACAATCATTCCGCTGATTGCGAGATCCCACCATCGCACCTTCACTTGCCGATAAAACGTGCGCCCCTTGGCCGACGCGGCAGCCTCGTCGATAAACCCCCGCGCCTCCATTGCGATGGCCACCCGTTCGCTCATGCGTACGCCCTGGCTGAGCAGCGGCAGCGCATACGTGACCGGTCGCGTCCATACGCGCGAGCCTTCCTTGCCGCGGATCTGCCGAGCCTGGCGCAGCTTCGTCCACTCCGCAGAAAAAAGCGGCACCAGTCGCAGCCCTGCCATTGTCCCGTATGCGAACTTCGGCGGCACCCGAAAATCCATGGTCAATGCGACCATAAAGTCCGTGATGTCCATTTGCGTGACAAAAAGAATCCCAAACAGCACGGAGCCGAGCATGCGGATCGATAGGATCAACCCCTCGTGCAACCCGTAAAAGCTGAACTGATACCAGAGGAAGTGCCAAGTCGGTGTTCCCGGTGGCACCGCCGCATTGGCGACAAATGACCACAGGTACAATACGTAAAAGACAAGAAACGGCGCGAGGTACTTGGCGATCTTCCATGGACTCATAAAGCCCAGTCCCATCATCACCACAAGCGGCAGCGCCAATTCCGCGAGCGCCTGCGGCATGGTGTGCGCAAACAGCGACAGCAGCGCCGTTGCGAACATGGCGACAAAAACCCAACCAGGGTGCAGGCGCGCGATCGGCGGCTTGTGCCGTGTGGGAGAATCTGGCTTTGCAGGCAGCATCGACAGCGAAGAGGAATGATTGTTGGGGGAATTCCCCACTTCCATCGACTCATCCAGCAGGTGGGCAGCGCGCAAAATATCCGAACGCATCCACAATCCCTCCACATCCCCCTGATAGATGACACGCCCATCCACAATCACAATGACACTGCTTGCGTAACGCCTGACGAGATCCATGTCGTGCGTGGTCATGACGATCGTTTTGCCGCCCGCGTGCAGCGCCCTCATGCGCTCCATAATGGCCGCCTGTGTCTTGGCGTCCTGGCCGAAGGTCGGCTCGTCAAACAAGTACACCTCGTGGGCATTGCGCATCATCGCGGCGACGGAGAGTCGGCGCTTTTGCCCCTGGCTGAGGGAAAAAGGGGACTGCCCCGCAAGGCCGTCGAGTCCGAATTGGTTGAGCAGCGCCAGGATCGATGCGGGTACGTCGTCCCCTACTACGCGGTTGGCGAGTTCATCACCGACCCGTTCGTAAATAAACTGCAACTCCGGGTTTTGGAACGAGTAGGCGATCGCGGCGTAGCGGTCTTTGACCGACCACTGATCGAGTGACCGGCCAAAGAGTTCCACTTTGCCGGAAGACGGTCGCCAAAGTCCTGCGAGCAACTGCAAAACACTTGATTTCCCCGCCCCGTTAGGGCCGACAACCGCGACAAAATCCCCTTTTTGAATCGACAGCGTCAAGCCTTTGAGTACTGTGTGTTTACGATAGGAGAGTCTGGCGTCCTTCAGGGTAAACGCCGTGTCGCTCGTGGAGGGTTCCGCGTGCGATCCGCGCACGTCCGAACGTGGTGGTGTGTGACCGTCCGTGTGCGCAAACTTGACCGCTGACGGAACCGCCGTCGCATGAATCATCGTGTGATCGGACGTTGGTGCCGACGTGTGTGCATGGCGCATCGCGCTTACTGCCTGCGGAGGCAATTTCCAACTTGCCACCACGCCCGTCGCGACCAGCCACTCCCACTCCTTTGCGATCACAGGCAGCGTCGAACCCTCACGGTAGATCCGCCCCTCCCGATCGAACAGCACCACACGATCCATGATCGGCAGGAGTGGATCAAACTTGTGTTCAATCACGATCATCGTTTGTCCAGCGTCGTGCAGGCGAGCGATTTGCTCGAACACCAGCCGGGACGACGCCGGATCCAGGTTCGCCGTCGGCTCGTCAAGCACAAGCAGATCAGGCTTTAGCGCCAGCGCCGAGGCGATCGCTAGTTTTTGCTTCATGCCGCCGGAAAACGTGGCGTGTTCCGCACTCAGCGGCACGTCGAGTCCCGCCTCACGCAGCGCCGAGCGGATGCGTTTTTCCATCTGAATCGGGGGCAACGACTGATTTTCCAAGCCGAACGCCACTTCATCCGCCACGTTCAACATGCAAAACTGCGCATCCGGATCCTGAAACACATACCCGACTCGTCCGGGGCGTAGCGTGTCGGGGTGGAACCAGACCTCCCCCTCGACCTTTGCTTCCACCGCCGTGGGGATCAGACGTGCGCCCGCCATCGCGAGCGTACTCTTGCCGCATCCGGAAGGGCCGAGAAAAAGTGCCGATTCGCCCGTGTTCAAAGTGAAATTCACGCCTTGCACGGCGGCGCTGTTCTGCTCCGGGTACGTGACGCTCACGTTGTGAAAGCGCAGCATGGGCGCATCGGCGCTGATCGCGTCCGGGTCTAGCATTACGCTTGTGTCCGACCCGCGCGACCGAGTTCGAAGTTGCGCAGAATGCCCGCACGGTTCAGCGCGTCGCCGATCAGTTTAGGAATCCACCCGCCAACGATCGCACCGCTGACAAAGGAGAACACAAAATACAGCACAATGATCGTCTGCGTATAGGCGCTGCCTCCCTGAGCAAGCCACGTCAGGCTGGCGCCAATGCCCGCCAGGCCACCGGACAGCAGCATGACGCCGAGGGGATACCGGCGCCAGCCAAACACTGCAAACGCGACTTCCGCGCCAATGCCTTGCGTGAGTCCCCAAACCAGATTTTGCAAACCAAACTGACTACCGAGCGCCTGTTCGATCATGGCCGCCACGAGTTCCGAAATCAGCGCGGCGCCAGGTCGCCTGATGATGTAGGGCACAAGTCCTGCCGCGATGAACCAAAACCCGTTCAAAAGTCCTTGCGCTGGCGGCCATGAGGTATTGACAAAGGGGTACAAAACGTCCCACAGTCGATACACACCGCCACACACGACCGCCAGGATCACCATCAGCACGACGTCCCTCAATTTCCACTTCAAATCCTTCCCCTCCTGTCCCATGAATCGCTGCGTGTCCGCATAAAAAAACCCCTTCTACGCAGACAAATGCGTGAAAAGAGGAGCTTCAGGATCACTTGGCACTTCCTCCCGCTGGTATTATCCAGATCGAGTTTCAAGGGTTAGCAAGACAATTGCCTCTCAGCCACATGGCACCCCTAGCGCCTCTTCACGTTATGCAGTTACAATCTTTATAGCACATTGGGGGCGATTGTCAAGATGAACAAAGTCAAGATCCTACCCAGCGGGTTGCAAACATGGCTCAGCGAACACGGGTGGCGGGCGCGATCCGTCACGCCGATCACTGGCGGTTACGCCGCCACGCTGTACCGCTTGACACTGATGGACGAGTTCGGGGAAATCAAGTCGGCGGTGTATAAAAAACTGGCGGAAGGCCGCGCGAATGAGGCGGTGTTCTACAAGGGGGCACTCAGCGCCACGCCGGAACTTGTTCCTGCCATATACGGGTGGGTGGAAACGGCTGACGAAATCGGGATCTTGATGGAGGACTGCGGGGTGGCTTTCAAATCCATCCTGCGCACGGTGCCGCAGGTCGAGCGCATGGCGTGGCAGAAGCGTGCCGTCGCGTGGCTGGCCGACCAGCACAGCCATTACGAAGACCGCCTGCCGGTCATGATGGCAGCCGGATTGCCCGCGACGTACCCCGTTCACTCGTCGGTCGAGTGGGCGCAAATGGCGTTCGACCGCCTCGACGAACTGGCGGACGCGGCTCGTCCAGACATCGCGCTTGCGCCCGCTGATGTGCTGCGTGTACGGGAAATGGCGGCGTGGTTCTACCCACACTACCCCGCGTGGCTCGAAGGGCGCGTGACGCTGACCCACGGCGACCCGCATTTAGAAAACCTGCTGGTTGCAGACGGGCGCTTTCGTTTAATCGACTGGGAGGCCGCCTGCGTTGCGTTGCCCCAACGAGATCTGGCGGTGCTGTTGCAGGACGTACTCCGCGCGTCGGAGCGCACGGCGTTAGAAACGACGTACTTTGACCGCTTGCGACTGCATGGCTGGGACGTCGACAGCCAAGACTTTGCCGACTCCTATGCGGCGTTTTTTTTCGATAACACACTGATGATGCTCGGGTGGGAGATCCATAAATTCATGACAGGGCACCTGTCCAGCGCGGAAATCGCGGCGATTGTCGAGGTCAAACTCAGGTGGCTGGATGACGCATTTGCCCGCTTGCACCCGTCACTTTTCCACCATTTGCGGTAGGTGCGCAGCTTGCTGGCAGAATTCTCCGCGCGCGCCCCGTACTTCGTGTCCACTTCGGAAATGGGCATTTTCAGTTCGAGCGCGTGAACCGTGATCCCCGTTTCCGTTTCAAAACCAGTGGCAAAGGCGGGAAAGGACTTGACAAAGCGCTTGGAAAACACGCGGTAGCCGGACAGCATGTCATTGAATGAACGACCAAAGATCAGCTTGGCAAATCCCGTCAGCATTCGGTTGCCCAGACGGTGCCCGTTCCGGTAGGCGAGTCGTTCCTCGGCAATGCGCACCCCAACCACCATGTCAAGCTGGTCATTGATCAGTTTGTCCACCATAATCGGTGCGCTTGTGGCGTCGTACGTGTCGTCGCCGTCAACCATCACGTAGACATCGGCGTCCACGTCCGCGAACATGCGCCGGATCACGTTGCCCTTGCCTTTGCTGAAGACCTGGCGCACCAACGCGCCCGCCTGATGCGCGAGTTCCGCCGTTCTGTCCGTTGAGTTGTTGTCAAACACATAGATGGAAGCATCAGGGAGGGGGGCTTGAAAGTCCTTGACCACCTTCTCGACATTTTCTGCTTCGTTGTAACAGGGAATGATTACCGCCACCTGCGGCTGCTCACTCGCAAACTCGAACGCGGCGCCGGGGTGGGTCACTTGTTGGGAAAGAAAAGCACTCATGGGACTCGATCACCTGACATTATTTTTCGTACCATTGATCATAACTATTGGTTTTAGCAGAGAACAGCGGATTTGCAAAGCTTGTCCGCTGCTAGGATTCGCCATTCCGGTGGCGAGGTGTCAACGACCGAACACGGAATTGAGTGCCTTGATCAGTGTCGGTGACGATCCAGCTCGCAAGGCGACTTTGCTGTTGCCGACGGTCAAGGTTGCCGTCAAAAGCGAGTACGTGCCCGTGATCGCTGTGTGGTTCGTCGTGTAAAACGTCGCGTGCATCATGGTGGGCATCCCGTTGCTGACGTTCAGTTCGGAACTGATGCCCGGGGTTGTCACTTGCAGTGAGTTGATCATGCGAACAACGTCAGCGATCCATTTTTGATTGGTCACCGTTTTGGTGGTTTTGCCCTCCGTCAAGACCACCTTGACAATATCAGAGGGGAGATAGGTGTCCTGGGGGCGCGGCGGCGTGACAATAAAGTAGGCTTTTAACTCGAAAATGGTTTCGCCGCTTTGCTTTGCGCTGAGAAAACCAAGGTTGATGTTGGGGGTTTTGGTGGGATCGCCTAGTGACAAGTGGTTGGAAAACGCATAATAGGTCGAAGTGGTGCCTTGACGATCCCCTAAAGTTCCCTGTCCGGTGATCGTGTAACCGAAGTGTTTGAATTGCTGCACGTACCAGGATTGGATTTGCGCCTGACTGGCTTTGGAGTGAAAATATACGGTTCCATCGACCAAATCCGCGTCCATGGGGGTGCCCATGTCGCCGATGCCGATCGCTGGCTTTGCGGGAGTGGCACCTGGGTATACCGGCAAATCCACCACCACGATTCGCTGGGGCGGTGCCACATTCGACATTTTCACCTGCGGATCGGGGGTTAGTGTCAGTGAGACGTGGGTAGCCGATGCGTTCAGGTGGAATGTGATGGGCTGAGATGATGCGACTTGGGTAGCGTGACCGCAACCCGTGACAGCGACGATGGCGATTCCTGCCAGCCCGCTGAACAAGATTCTGTGGTTCATGATGTGTCACCTCGCGTTCAGCCTATCATGCCCTATCTTAGCTGTAAAGCGCGCTGAGTCCATGGCTCGAATCGACGATGTGGGGAAAGGATCGCGTGAAATTCATAGTGGTGTTAGGTTCGCGGTGCTCGCTATTTACCCCAAAATAGCGGGAACCTGTATGTTGCGATAATAGTCATATTGTGCTATTCTTAGAAATATAGCCCCTTTAGTCATTCGGTGAACATGAATTATATGTCTTTTGTGTTAAATTATTTTTTATTTAGGAGAAGTAGGAATGAGTGAACAGTCGATCGAGTTCAAGGGTAGAACAATCACCCTGCTAGTAGGCGACATTACGGAACAAGATGCCGAGGCGATTGTGAATGCCGCCAATCACACACTATTGGGGGGAGGAGGGGTGGACGGAGCCATTCATCGGGCGGCGGGACCGCAGTTAATCGAAGCGTGCAAAGAAATCAAAAAAAAAGAACTGATCGAACACCGTGGGCTTTTACCTACGGGACAAGCGGTCATCACAGACGGCTATCGGTTACCTGCAAAGTACGTCATCCATACCGTTGGTCCTATTTGCGGAAAAGATCAACACCCGGAGCAGTTACTCCGAAACGCCTATCTGAATTCGTTACAATTGGCAGATGACAATCGAATACAAAGTATTGCATTTCCTTCCATCAGTACAGGAGCCTATGGGTGTCCAATACGCTGGGCGGCTATCATTGCCATGACGGCCATCAAGGACTTCTTACATCATGCCACCTTTGTGAAGCACGTTCGCATTGTGCTTTTTAAGCGAGCGGATTATGAGGTGTATGAGAAGGTGCAATGACCTCGCCTGATTTGTCAATGCCAAATAATGATGTGACAGTACCTGTCAGGTGTGCGTGCTAAACTTTCAACAATTCAGTGCTTCGGTGGGAAATGGGGGATTTGTAATGGGTGACTGGAAGTTAATTGTCAAAGTGCTGGGTGAGGGCGGGAGTTTCACGTTAATGGGGCGTCTGAGGGGACAGTCTGAGGAATTTAAGATCGTGGCAGACGATATGTTCTTGGAGGAGATTCTGGAAGAGGATTCAAAAGATTGGGGCGACGGGGATATGAATGAGGTTGTCGTCGTCGAACCGACCGAACCGCTTACGATGAAGGGGTGGCAAGAAGCCGTCGAAGGCATGCGGCGCCGTTCATTTCACCGATTGTATCCGGGCGTGATTGATACAGAGTACGCAGACCGTGTGTGGGCATTCTTCGCAAGTAACGGGAAGAATCCGAACCCTTTTTTGATGGACGCATGGCGCGAAGCCTGCTTCTCCCATCTCCCATTGATCAAGCAATTGGTAGAATGGCTGAAGGCATCCGCATCGACAGTGGTACTGACCGGGGCGGGCATGAGTACGGAAAGTGGCGTACCGGATTTTCGCTCTTCAAAAGGGCTTTGGAAGACGCACGATCCGCGTCAATTAGCCTCTACGGAAGCTCTGGAGTATCACTATGATGACTTCCGTGCTTTTTACAAAAGCCGCATCGAAGGACTGGCGGATTGTACGCCGCATGTGGGTCATCAAATACTGGCGTCGTGGGAACAGAACGGCGTGATTGACGCAGTAGCCACGCAAAACGTGGATCGCTTTCATCAGATGGCAGGCAGCAAAAACGTGTATGAGCTTCACGGCAACATTCGCACGGTTCGCTGTCAAGAGTGCGGTTCGGTGGCCGATGTACAGGCGTTTCTAGACGGGGAATCCTGCGCAAAGTGCGACGGACGGTTGCGTCCCAACGTGGTGCTGTTCGGTGAAATGTTGCCGGAGACAGATTGGCGTTTGGCGGTGAAGGCGATCCAAAAAGCCGAACTGGTATTGGTGATTGGCACAAGCTTAGAGGTGTACCCTGCCAACCAGTTGCCCCAAATGACCCGAGGAAAAGTGGTTTTGATCAACAAAGAAAAGACAGGATCTGATGGGAAATGCGATATGGTTATCCACGATGCGGCGGGAAAAGTGCTGCGATTGGCGAATGAATACCTAAGGTAAGCAGATGATGAACGATGGATTTTGCTGATCGCGTTAAAAGACATATGGCGGGGTACAAACGGAAAGTATTGAATGTTGAAGAAGATGGTGTTTGGAGAGGGGAATTGAGGTATTTAGATAAAGTATACGATACCCATATTGTAAATCACTAGCTTTGCATAAGAAAAATTGGATTTGTAAATTTCTTGAAATTCATTGTATGATCGCTAAATTCGTGTTCCATTATGCAAAAAATCCTTTAGTATAGAAACGAACAGGGTGTCATGTCCGACTCTTACCATAGGATCCTGTAAGGAGCCTATACTGGAACGAAATTGTTGAATTACGATATATAAATGCATTAGCTTTATGGGTGGGTAGGTGGAAGAGATGGCGTGGCAAAAAATAACAGATACCGAAAAAGAAGCGATTCGAAATCTGTACACAAAAATCAAAGATGAATTGTATGTGGATAGGATCATATTGTTTGGATCTAAAGCACGTGGGGATGCTGAAGAATATTCCGACGTGGATTTGCTTGTTCTCACCAATAAAACAAAAACGAGAAATGATCGTGAAAAACTTTCTGAAATTGCCGCAGACATCAACATCGACTATGGGGTAGCACTGAGTTGTCTTTATTTTAATTTGTCAGAATGGGAACAGGGAGATAACGTAAATCCGTCTTTGAAAGATAACGTGGAGAAAGAAGGGATCGTGATCGATGTATCGTGAAAAGGCAATGGAAGTGATGTTGCGAAAAGCGATGGAAAAATTTGAATCTGCAATCGATGATCTACAAAAGGGTCGGTACGATAGTTGTATCAGCAATTTATACTATTCCGCTTTTCAAACCGTCACTGCCTATATGATCGCACAGGGGCAAGCAACAAGCAAACATACACATGCACGAGCCTATGTCAATCGAGAACTAGCTAACGCAGGATTGATTTCTAAAGCTTTTTCCCAACGCCGCAATGTGGTAATGGATACGCCAAGAACTTTTGATGCTTCGCCTATCGTTGCTAATCTGTCCATATGAATAGTATAACATACTTTTGGGTATATTCAAGCGAAACTGTTTAACCCCCCTCCCCAGAGTTGGGGAGGGGGGTTGCTAGCGGCGGTATTCGGTATTCAACGAATCGGATTAGCCGAGTTGCTGTACGTAGGAAGCGGATTCCTCATAACGCGCGATGGCGTCTTCGTGTTGCAGCGTTAAGCCAATGTCGTCAAGGCCGTTCAAAAGCCGCATCTTGCGGTACGGGTCGACTTTAAAGCCGTGGCGAGTGCCATCTTCCTCGATCACCACTTCATCCTCAAGGTTGACCTCAAGCGTCATGCCGGGACGGTTTTGCGCGTCTTGCAGCAGGCGGTCGACCGTGTTTGCCGGAAGTACGATCGGCAGGATGCCGTTATTGAAGCAGTTGTTAAAAAATATATCGGCGTACGAGGCGGAAATGATCGCGCGGAACCCGTAATCTTGCAAGGCCCACGGCGCGTGTTCGCGCGACGAGCCGCAACCGAAGTTGGGGCCGGCGACGAGAACGCTGGCATTTTGGTAAGGCTCCTGATGAAGCACAAAATCCTTGACGGGCGAGCCGTCTTCATGGAAGCGCCAGTCATAAAAGAGAAACTGCCCGAATCCTGAGCGCTCGATGCGCTTCAAAAACTGTTTCGGAATGATGGCGTCCGTATCGATGTTGGCACGGTCGAGTGGTGCGACAACGCCTTTGTGTGTGCGTAGCGGTTCCATGCTGGTTCCTCCTGTCTTTTACGAAAACGTTCGTACATCAACGAAGTGGCCTGCGATTGCGGCGGCTGCGGCCATTGCGGGTCCGACGAGGTGGGTGCGGCCACCGCGCCCCTGGCGCCCTTCGAAGTTGCGGTTTGACGTGGATGCGCAGCGTTCGCCCGGTTGCAAAACGTCCGGGTTCATGGCAAGGCACATGCTGCAACCGGGTTCTCGCCACTCAAAACCCGCCGCGAGAAACACCTCGTGCAGTCCTTCTGCCTCGGCCTGCGCCTTGACCTCGTGCGAACCTGGTACGACCATGGCCTGTACGCGCGGCGAAACCTTCTTGCCTTTTGCCACCTCAGCGGCAGCACGCAGGTCTTCGATCCGGCCATTGGTGCAGGAGCCGATAAACACGCGGTCAATCGTGATTTCGCTCATCGGCGTACCCGCCGTGAGTCCCATGTATTCGAGCGCCAGTTCGGTTGAACGGCGCCTCACCGGGTCGCTGATCGCGGCTGGATCGGGCACGCGGTCAGTGATGCTCGCCCCCATGCCGGGGCTGGTGCCCCAGGTGACCTGTGGTACGAGGGTCGTCGCGTCAAACTCGATGCGGGCGTCGAACGTTGCCCCGTCATCCGTCTTGAGATCCTTCCAGATCTCCGTCGCCTGTGTCCACTTGTCGCCTTGCGGCGCGTGCTTTTTCCCCTGCAAATAGGCGAGGGTCGTGGCATCTGGCGCGATCAGTCCCGCGCGTGCGCCAGCCTCAATCGTCATGTTGCAGACGGTCATCCGTCCTTCCATTGAGAGCGCGGAGATAGCGGGACCGCGGTATTCGACCACGTAACCGGTACCAAAGTCGGTGCCGTATTTGGCGATGATGCCGAGGATCAAATCCTTGGCTTGCAGACCTTTCGGCAGTGTGCCACTCACGTACACTTCCATGGTTTTGGGTTTTTGCTGTTGCAGGCACTGTGTAGCGAGTACGTGTTCCACCTCGCTGGTGCCAATACCGAACGCGAGCGCACCAAACGCGCCGTGCGTCGAGGTGTGACTGTCACCGCAAACAATCGTTTTGCCCGGCAGGGTGAGGCCGAGTTCCGGTCCAATGACGTGGACAATGCCCTGCTCCGGGCTGTCGATGTCGGCGAACGGGACGCCGAAGTCCTGCGTATTCTGGCGCAGGGTGTCAATTTGTTGACGGGCGATCGGGTCGCTGATGTTGTGCCGGTCTTTGGTCGGCACGTTGTGGTCGACGGTGGCGAACGTCAGATTGGGTCTGCGTATCTTGCGCCCCGCATTGCGGAGACCTTCAAATGCTTGTGGGGACGTGACCTCGTGTACCAAGTGCAGGTCGATGTAAAGCAGTGTCGGTTCTCCCTGCTGCTCCCTGACGACGTGGGTGTCCCAGATTTTTTCAAACAGTGTTTTGGCTGGCATCCAACCAACCCTCCTCATGCGAGCTATTGACAACATCCTACACATTTTTTGATTATAAGTCTATGATATATAAACTATAAAAACCATAGGTATCATCTATGGAAACCTTGGTTGGAGGCGACAGGGTGGACTTGCGTATGATGGAGTATGCGTGTGCGGTGTATCGGCAAGGGAGCGTGACTAAGGCGGCGGAAGTGTTGTGCGTTGCGCAACCGTCCCTCAGTCAACAACTGGCGAAGTTGGAGGATGAACTGAGGGTGGTGCTGTTTGTGCGTGGGCGCGGCGGCGCTGTTCCGACCGCGCATGGAGAGAGGTTTGTCGAGCAGGCGGAACACATCTTGCGTCTGCAAGAGGATCTGGTAAGGGAAATGCGCGAGCGTAGTCAGGGCATGGGGAGCGAGCTTGTTGTCGGTGCGCCCGCCATCACGGGTGGCCGGGTGCTGCCGCCGATCATATCTGCATTTCACGAACGGTACCCTGCCACGCGTGTGCGACTGATTGAAGAAACGACGGAGGAATTGGAACGACTTGCTGCGCGCGGAGAAACCGACCTGTGTCTGCTCGCCTTGCCGATTCGGGAGGATCGGTTGACGACGATCCCGCTATTTACCGAAGCGTTGTACCTGGTCGTGCCGCTTAAGGTGACGGGGGAGTGGGAGAGGGGGGTCGCCTCAGGGGTTGACGACAGTCTCGGCGTGGCACTCAAAACGTACGCAAAGGCGCCGTTTATTCTACTCAAACACGGGTACGGGTTTCGCCAGACTGTCCTCGCTCTGTGTGCGGAGAGCGGGTTTCAGCCGGATGTCGCGTATGAAACGAGCAGTATTGAAACGGCGCAAACGCTTGTTGCGCACGGCCTTGGTGTCACCATTGTCCCCGCGCTGGTGCGCAGGCAGGGCGGGCAGGGACCCGTGTACTACCGACTCGATCCGCCCGCGACGCGAACGCTTGTATTTGCCTACCATAAAGACCGCTACTTGGGTTTGGCGGCGCGGGCTTTTTTGCAGGTGTATCGTGAGGTTAAACCCTCATGGTGAGGGGAGCTTGTGAGCGACGCTGAAAATGGTGTGCAGATCGATGGCGCGTACGCCGTCTACTGTATCGAGGTGAACGGTATCCAGTGTCACATCGATTACGTTTCCTTGGATTCGCCCAGATTCAGTGTAGATGCTAACTGGTTTAGCTAAAAAATGGCTTCGCAGGTAGTCGTAAAGCGTCTTTCTGGAGTGACTGACACTGCCCGGCAGGGGCGCGTCAGCATGCGCAAAGACGCCTTGCCTGCGTTTGACGCGGCGTGGTTTCTGACCTTTCATGATGGGCTTTGAGAGCGACGGTGACGCGAGGTTGTCGTGGTAGGGGATGAAAAGCGCCTGCCACATATCCGCCTTGCGGTGTTCTCGCTCGCCTTCAGGTGGAGGCAGTGTCGGTCCGAACAGGGTGGGTTTGTTGGTCACGGTATTCGCCTCGCAGGGAGTTTTTTAACTATGGTATGCACGACGGCGATAGGGGTGACAGTCGCTTCGTGGTGGTTTGGAGGAACGGTGATCAGAACTTCTCTGCATAATGTCGCAACAGCGTCAAAAATGATCGTATACGTATTGGAATCGTACAATTTATCAAACGCGCCGTAAAACCCCTAGAAACCGTATGGCTGATTGAAGTCTCCAGTGTGGCTCTACAACAAGAATTGCGTCATCTGGATCGTGCGTTCATCAACTTCTTTGAAGGCAGAGCGGAATATCCGCAATTCCATAAGAAACACGGAAAACAGTCAGCGACCTTTGCTTCCTCGGCGTTTAAGTGGGATGGAAAAACCATCGCA
>JAJZCL010000050.1 GCA_021846165.1 Bacillota bacterium
GTTGGCGTGGATTTGGGTGTCAATCGATTAGCCACCTTGTCTGGTTTCGGCGGCAGTTGGTGGATAAGACAGCCATGCGTGGTGGTGACCTCTTTGATATTGAATCTGATCCTTCGTTAGCGGATGAAATTGAAGAAGCAAATAGGATATTGCCGAGGGCCGTGTATACACCACCGAAGAAGCTATCCGAATGTTCGAGCGCGGTGATTTTGATTGATAGAACACATCAGGTGGTCGCGAAGGCTTTAGGTACGTTATCGAGCCTTACGAGTGCAAGATTCAGTGTGGACGAAACCATAAAGTACCGGCGTCGTTTATTTCACGCTATAATCGTGAGTGACACAGTGGTTTCGTGGTAATTTTGAACGAGTTCACTAACTCGGCCTTAGTGAAGAAGGAGATTGATCGTGGCAAATAAATGGTATTTGTGGTTGATTATGTTTATCGCATTGCTGCTTACAGCTTGCAATGCTTCGACAAATGGCAGCGCGATGGGGGGATTATCTAAACCCTCCTCCACGAAGCAGGTATATGTCACTGCGGTGACGTATCACACCAAATATGAAACGATCGTGTATCCAGAACTACACGATCTACCGAGCGTTCGTGTGCAAAAACGCCTGAACGCTTTCCTGGAAAACAATGCGATCTATGTTCCGGAAAAGCCTTTTTCGAAACCAGGTTCCTTCACCTATCATTCGACGTATAACGTTGTGTTCCAGCAAGGAAACATCATGAACATTGTATATTCGTCCTATTTCTTTGCCACGGGAGCCGCTCACGGCATGCCTGCGCATGTTTCGTTACTCTTCAACTTGAAAACGGGACAGATCTACTCTCCGAATGACATATTTCGATCGAAAAGCAATGATCTCCAGGAAATCAGTCAACTCATCAAAAAGGAAGATACGGGGAAAGCACTTGACACGTTTGGTCAGTTTACGGGAGTAACGAGCAACGATACGATGTTTCTTCGCGAAGGAGGACTGGTTGTTGATTTTTCCCCCTATGAGTGGGCGTCCTTTGCCCAAGGCTTTCTCGACTATTATGTTCCATTTTCAAGCCTCATGAACGTGATTGATACGAATAGTCCTCTATGGAAAGCAATGCACAGTACAGAAGGACTTTCTGCAACGAACGATCGCAGCGAAGAAATGGCGAAAATTTCGTCGCTCGGCTATTCTGTTTCCCTGTATCCCGAGTATCAAACCTCTGTCATTACTGCGAAAGGGGATACGCTGACGGGGTGGGTGGGGAATAAGCAGGCGGCGAATCCAATGGCCTCAGGCAGTTACGTTTTCTTCTTTTTGAATGGCAAGTACCTTAGCACAGACACTTCTCGTTCGCACGGGTATGTAAATACCTTGTTCCCAGATGGAGTGGGTACGATAGCCGTATCCTACACCTACTTTTCATCTGCCGGTGACAATATTGACTTTACTATTCTTTATCACTGGAATGGTTCCAAACTTGTAGTTAAGGGTTCATTTCCACCTGGGTATTATACGGCGCAGGGATGATCATCGGCTAAAGTTTAGCGCGATCAAAAGAATAGCTGGTGAAGCCCTTCGAATTGAATGGGTAAAAAATGAAGGAGGGGAAGAAAGCGTTGTCATCCGTAATTGAATCCTGTCGGCCACGTGCCGATATTTTGGCGGGATCGTTTAATCCGGAGGTTTTCACGGCAGCACTGGGGCCTGTGATCCAGTATTATCGCACGGGAACACATGGACTTGATGATGTGTACCTGAACGCGGAGGCATTTTTTCACGATGCCACATTTCCAACCACAGGACTAAAGCAAATTCTGGATGAAGTGTTTGCGCGAATTCACGGCAGCAACGACGTACCCGCCATCCATCGACTAGAAACTGCTTTTGGTGGCGGCAAAACGCACACCTTGATTGCCTGCGCCCATGTCGCGTTCCGCGGACGCGATCTCGCGGGTGTGTTGGGTGAGTTCATCAATGATTTGAGCGTGTTGCCCGAACCCGGGGTGGTCAACGTGGTGGGCGTGGCGGGGGACGAGATTCCCGTTCACCAGCCAAAAGGGCAGAGCTTGGTTCCCTATACGCTTTGGGGCGAAATCGCTTACCAAATGGGTGGGGAGTCGCTGTATCGGAACGTGGAGGTAGAAGCAGGTTCTTATGCCGCGCCAGGAAAAACATACTTTGATGCCGTATTTGGCGGACGGAAAGCGCTCATTATGCTCGATGAGTTGGCTCAGTATGCGGCACGACTGGAGGCCGCACGCCCGGACGGGGCCAGTCAGTTGGCGGCCTTCCTCTTGGGGCTGCACGGTTACGCCCGCAGTCATTCTGGAATGGCGATCATCCTTACACTGGCCAGCGCCGCAGATGCGTTTGGCCGTCAAACAGCCCAACTTGCGAAGCTGGTCGGACAGGTGCGCGGCGAAGTGGTGAGCGAGGACTATGCCATCGGACTGGGTGAGCGAGCCGTCAGCGGAGTTTCCAGCGTTGTTGCCAGAGACGCCGTGCAGGTTACTCCCGTTCAAGCCAGGGAAATCTCTTCAGTATTTGCAAAACGTTTATTTGAATCGGTAGATACGCGTGTTGCCGAACAGACGGCAGAGGAGTATCTCATGATGTATCGAAAGAATACGGGACTGCTGCCTGAAGAAACGGTTCACGACAGCTTCCGCGGGCGGATGGTGGCGACCTATCCATTTCACCCGACACTGGTTGATTTTCTGAATCAAAAGTTAGCCAGTGCCGAGAATTTTCAAGGAACGCGCGGGATTCTTCGCGTCTTGTCGCTTGCAGTCCGAACGCTTTGGCAAAAGCAACAACACACGCCGATGATCCACGCCAGCCACCTCGATTTGCGATCCGACCGTGTGGTGAACGAAGTGCTTGGGCGAACCGGAAGCTCTGATTTGCTGTTCGTCATCACCGCTGACATTGGCGGCGTCAACACGGACAGTTTGCAGGATGGAGCCAGCAATGCAGAACTCGAAGATCGAAAAAATCCTCATCCAGAAGGGTACCCGCTTTACGAGTGGACGTGGAAGACGGTGTTTCTGCACAGTTTGGTTGCGCGTGATGAGGCGCTGGGGTCAAGGGTGTTTGGAATTTCCGAGCAAGACGCCATCTTTAGCGTGGCGCTGCCGTCGCTGACGCCACCGCAGGTTCGAGTGGCGCTGGATGCGATCCAGGAGCGAGCCTTTTATCTGCGCTTTGAGCAGGGTCGGTACTTTGCCAGTACCGAACCGACGATCAACAGTGTGTTGGCAAAAATCCGTCGTACTGTGAAAGGCAGTGAGATTGAGGCTCTGCTACAGGACACGGTTCGCAAAACGATAGGCTCCCATGCCGCCGGACAACTTTTTAGTGTGCAACACGATGTGCTTCATCCAGAGGATGTTCCAGACGGAAAAGGCAAGCCAACGATTGCCGTGGTGTCTTTATTGGCTGAAGCGGAAGGAGAAGGCCAACTGGATGTGGAAAGCATCATGACGACGGTCGGACAGTACAAACCGCGCGTGGAACAGAATTTGGTGTTTTTGCTGGTTTCAGATGCAGTCACCGTTCATCTCCCGAACCATCAACCGTCGCTTGTGAACACGCGCGCCGATGAAACTAGACAAAGTCTTGATATGATTGCCCGCCAAGTGATTGCCATCCGAAAGCTGAACAGCAAGCCGATGGATTACGGTGTCAACCCGAAGCACTTGGACGATGCGGAGTTTCGCAAACGGCGATCCGAACGGGAGAATGCGTTACAGACGGCGGTCGCCGGAGTCTATACCAGGCTGTATTATGCAAGCGGAGCGCAAATTGAGCTAAAAGAACTAAGATCTGCCAGCGGCGAGAGTGGGGCGGCGATTCTCCAGCAGATTCGGGAACTGCTGATTCGGGAAGGAAAACTAGTGCCAAGCGGGATGCCGACAAAAGAGCAATTGCTGGGTCTTGGCGCGTTGTTTTTTGCGCAGGGTGATGTGGTGATGCTCAAGACCATCCGTACCAACTTTCTCTCCATGCGAAGGTGGCCTGTGCTGGAAGAGGCGAAATTGCTGGAGCAGGTGGTTCGGTTGGGCGTTGAGCAGGAACTCTGGTGTTTGTACGCGATCGAAGAAGGAGAGACGGGAGTCCCCACTGAATTTTACTATAAAGAGAATCCCGTGCCGATGAGCTTTGAATGGGGCAAACACAACGATGGTCTTGTTACGGTTCCAGGGGCGAGGCAGCGCGGGTGGTGGCCGAGCGACTCAGTCGACGTGCAGCCAATTGTAGCCAAAGTCGTTAGGGATGCACGCGCGATTCGTCTGTCCGAGGTCGTGCAAGCGGGGAAAACGCTTCAACCCGCAGACGATGACGCCTATCTGAACGCGGTCAGCCAACTGATTCGCGAAAGGAGGTTTATGGCGTATGAGGGAACGCCTGACCAACACCAAAAGCCAGCGAAAATGTACGATGCCACGTCCGTGTTCTATACCCCACAAGTTTCTCATGTACTGATCACGCGAGAAGAGGCCAACAACAGAGGCTGGTTCGTGGAAAAGCCCCGATCCCACACCTATGAGGGCCGGGACGTATTAACAAAACTGTGGAACCTTCTACCCCGGATTGGCAGTTACTACGCACGTGGGGCGACCACAAAAATCGATGTTTTGGAATTGGTGGACTTGGCGCTACCAGATGGCGGAGAGGTGACCCTTAGCTTTCATGACCTGACTCCGAATGCGCTGAAAAACATGGATGAAACCTTCCAAGTGTTGAGCCGAATTACGACAGTGGGGTCGAATTCGGATGTGTATTTGAACATTGTAAATATGGATGATAACTGTGTATTCGCGAAAGAGCTTCAAAAATTAATGTCGTGAGGTTGAAAACGTGCTATCTCAAGAACATGATAAGCGTGACCAAGATTATGCAGTCGATAGCACGCGGTTGAACGCATTGGCTCGGCAAGCGAACTGGGTACTGCGGATCACCGAACATAAAGACAAGCCAATTCCGGTTCTCGTCATGAAAGAACGTGTACGAAGACACTTGGAATCGGATCACGATGCTGTCAATGTAGAGTCTTATATGATGAAGGAACGGGGATTTCTCTATGGCGCGCCAATGCGGCAGTGCCGTTCTGTGTTGCGGGAAATTTTAATGAAGGTGACAGATCAGGCGGGGGTACCGCTAGAACTGCACCGATTGCTGGCCGGAAGCCGAATGACTTACCGTGGGAATGTGCCGCTTGACGACGAAGCTGGTCAAAAGCTTGCGCTTTTGTTCAAACTGCAGGAACGTGTGACGGATATGGATCGGGTCGAACTCATGGGTTGGCGAATAGAGCGTTTTACCGCAGAAGAAGCCTCTTACTGGTTGACGCGCATTCTTCATTATGGAGAGGCAGAGAACCGTTGGGCGCAGGCGGGTCTGCGGATTGTTCTAGCCGGTCAGCCGGGGGATAAGGCGATTGCGGAGTTGCTAAATCAATTGCGAAAATGACCGGATGTGATGAAATGAGGTGACAATGTGTATCAACCCACTAAGGCCGTCGATCGGCGATTGATAGAAGCGGGGTTTCCGTGCCATCAGGTTGGAGCTGAAACGCAGCGGGAAAGAGGTGCGAGTTCGGCTCTGCCGCCACTTTACTATCTGCATGTATGGTGGGCAAGGCGCCCCTTAACGCCAAGTAGGGCGGCGATTCTGGGGTCTTTACTTCCCGCCGACACGGATCCGGACTGGTTTTTGCGGCAGTTGGGCATCGAGAAGGTGCAGGCCATCGTGAACGGAGAGCCGTGGACGCTTGACGAAAAACTTATTCAACGAATTGACGAGAATGGAACCCATGCAGTTCTATTGGTTGACAGCGTTATTGTGCGTGCCCTTCAACGCGAACAAGAGTCGCGAAGGCAGCAGAGGGAAGTCATCGATCAGCTTGTTATAAAAATGCCTGCCTTAACACTACACCCCGCCATTCAGAGATGGGTGAATGAAGCGAAACCAATGAGGGAGCCTTGGCCACATGAAGGCACGCCACTTGCAGTACAGCGTGTCCCCGCAGACCCCGCATGGTTCAAGTCAATCATGGAAATCGCATCGGGTGTAGGGGTGAGGGTGCCGAACTTATACGGGTATGCAAGAGCGTATTCCTCACAGCCGCAGAAGGTACAAAGGCCAATGACAGTGCTGGATCCTACTGCTGGCGGCGGCTCTATTCCCTTTGAGGCATTACGATTGGGATGCAATGTCATCGCCAATGATCTGAATCCTGTCGCGGCGGTTATTTTAAGTGCTACATTAGATTATCCGGCAAGATTTGGATTAGACCTTGTTAAAGATATTGAACGTTGGGGAAGTAAGCTGTTAACGGTATTGGAGCATGATCTGGGCGATGCGTTTCCATCATCACCAGAATTACCTGAATGGGAGTTTACATATCTTAAAAACAGTTTCAATCCATGCAGTCCCGATATGATGAAATCATTTCATCGTGAAGAGGTTTCGACGTTTATCTACTGCCGTCAAGTCACGTGCCCACACTGCGGGGGCGAGGCGCCTTTGCTGAATTCGTCGTGGCTAGCAAAAGAAGGGAACCAATGGGGCGTGCGAATCGTCACCGATGGGGGGGAGCGTAACGGTAAGGTTCAGTTTGAAACCTATCGGGCGCAGGGCAGTCGCGGCCCGTACGGTGAAGACCCGAACTTCTCCACCGTATCTGATGGTGTGGGGACGTGCATTCACTGTAAGCAAGCGATTTCCTCGGAAGAAATCCGCGCACAGGCTCGCGGCGTATCTCCACTCGGACGCTGGCAGGATCGGCTCTATTGTGTGGTGGCGGTTCGCTATCAGCCCAAGCTCGATAAAAACGGCCAACTCCAGTATTTCGTGAGCGGTGAAAAAAAAGGACAGATGAAAACGGAGAAAGTCGTGTTTTTTCGCCCCCCTAATCATCGTGATGTGGAAGCGCTAAAGGAAGCAGATGAGCGTTTACAAGAACGCTGGGCGGATTGGGAGGCGCAAGGACTCATCCCGACGGAGCGCATCCCAGAAGGTCATAAGACTGCCGAACCATTGCGATTTGGGATGGAACGCTGGTGTGACCTGTATACGCCAAGGCAGTTGCTAGGACACTTGACACTGGTAGAAAAACTTAATCGATTGAAGCCGCAAATCCTCGAAGACTTGGGGGAAATTCGTGGCCGTGCCGTGGTGACCTACTTGCAGTTTGCAATCGATAAGGGACTGGATTACAATGCCAAGCTGACGCGTTGGGAATATACACGAGGCATTGTAAAGGGTACCTTTGGACGACATGATTTTTCGCTAAAATGGACGTTTGGTGAGATGGTCTTTGCAGGTCATCATTCGGGGGCAGCGTGGGGACTGTCTCAAATTCTTGACGCCTACAAAGGGATCGCGCAGCTTGTTGAGCCCGTCCATCGGCAAATTGTGGATGATCAACTTCCCGTCCGTATTCGTTGCGGAACAGCGGCGTACACAGGACTCGATGATACGTCCGTCGACCTGATCTGTATTGATCCTCCCTACTACAACAACGTACAGTATGCGGAACTCTCGGATTATTTCTATGTCTGGCACCGGCGTACACTCGCTGACTTGTACCCTGAACGATACCGTCGAATGTTAACCAATAAGGTCGATGAAGTCGTGGCGAATCCTGCCCGTGATGGCTCTGCCAAGAATGCGGCAAAAGAGTATGAGCGATTAATGGGGGAAATATTCGCTGAGTGCCGTCGGGTTCTGTCTGATCATGGCATCATGACGATGATGTTTACGCACAAAACGCAAGAAGCATGGGAAACGTTAACGCGCTCGTTGATTGACAATGGCTGGATGATTTCATCTTCGATGCCGGTTGAATCGGAAGCGGCAGAATCGACCCATCAGAAGAACATGGCCGCTGCCGCGAGTTCCATCTTTCTCTCCTGTCGCAAACGGGAAAAAAAGTCAGAGATCGCTTCGACGTGGTCTGGATTTGGGGGAACTGGGGTGGCGGCTCAGGTTCGTGAGGCGGTTCGGGACGCATTGAAGGAATTCGCCCCCTTGCGCCTGAATCCTGTCGATGAAATGGTCGCCAGCTATGGAAGAGCCTTGCAAGTGTTGTCCGAACACTGGCCGGTTCTCGATGGGGACGACCTCGTCAGCCCCATTCGCGCGATGAATGAGGCCAGCGCCGTTGTCGCACAGTCGCAAATTTCACGAATGACTGATGGACGGATTCGGGTCGATGACCTCAACCCAGAGGCTGCGATGGCGTTCACTTTATATGGCATCTTTGGTTTGGGTGAGTTCCCATTTGATGAAGCGCTGAGTCTGTCACGATCGCTCAACATCCGACTGGAGGGCAAATCCGCAGGGTATCGCGTGGACGGCAGGATGATTGGCATCAATGAGCAGCAATCAGGTCGGCGTCGCGTGGGGGTTGCCGACCATGCAGACAACGGATACTTTGCTCCGCTTGTAAAAAAAGGATCAAAGTTGCGAATCGTGCTTCCTGATGAACGCAACGCAAAGAGGTTGCAAGAGCCGCAGACCGAATGGGATATTTTGCACGGCCTTATTCTGGCGTTTCGTGAAGGGGATGTACCTGTCGCGCGCGCCTATCTTGAACAGCACGCGGCAGAGCGGAGCAACGTGATCCTAGATTTGTTGTCTGTTTGGGCAACCCAGACTGCGAACGAGGCGTTACGCAAGGAAGCGGATGCGCTGTTGTTTGGCTTGAAGTAGCGGTGATAGCTGGAAACGTTCCGATCGTTGTGTGAGGGGGGGATTGCAATGGCGGGGGAGGGGACGGCAGGAACCAGTTTGTCCGAAACCGCCAACGCGGAAGAACCGGGGTTGCAAGCGCGGGAGTGGGAGCTTTCCTACCGCACCTCGTCCCTTTTGCGTGGACGGGTGGTCGACATCCTTCAGGATTTTTACATTCCCGCACTCCGCCTCTCCACTCGCTACGATCGTGTCGCAGGATACTTTCGTTCAACGTCGTTGGCGGCGGCCTCGCAAGGGTTTTCGTCGTTTGTCGGACGCGGCGGTCGGATGCGCCTGATTGTCGGCGCTGACCTTGATCCGGAAGATGTTCGACAAATCCTTGCGGGGGATGAGCGCAAACTTGAGCAAAGGTTGAACGAAGCGCTGGAACATGAGGATTTGTGGCCTGATAACGTGCGCAGTGGCGTGGAACTGTTGGGGTGGATGATTCGCCACGATCATCTCACCGTAAAAGTCGCGTTTCGCCTTCACCAGACGACTGGCGAGCCTTTATCGATGGAAGCCGTGGATGACGGGTATGTTCATGAAAAGTGGTTTTTGCTTCACGATGTGCGGGGGAATCGGTTGTACGGATCGGGTAGCCTTAATGAATCGAAAACGGCGCTTTCGATCAATGCGGAAAACTTTGAGGTTCACTGTGACTGGTGGGGGCAGCGGGACCGCAAGCGGGTGGAGGAAGCTGCAAAAACCTTTGAGTCCTTGTGGTCGAACCGACTCGCGCACATGCCCGTCATGTCGTTGCCGGAGGCGGTTCAGCGCAGACTCGTACAGTTGAGCGAGCAATGCCTTGAGATGAAAGAGATTGATGGCACGTGCGTTGACATTCAGGGGGCGGCGCAGGTGCAACCTCCCTCCGTAATGGAAAAGTTGCGCTTTGCCGTCGTGCGGGATGCGCCGAAGATGCCTGGTGGGCGTTACGTGGGGATGGCCACTGCGCCCGTGCTGCCGTGGCCGCACCAGTTGGTTGTAGCCCGTAGACTTGTGGATACCTGGCCGTACTCTTATCTTTTGAGCGACGAAGTGGGACTTGGGAAGACGATTGAGGCGGGACTGGCTTTTCGCTCTTTGTATTTGTCCGGACTGGCGCAAAGGATTCTAGTCGCCGCGCCAGCGAGTTTGACCGTGCAATGGCAACGTCAGATGGCGTCAAAGGTGTTGCTTTCTTTTGCCCGAGTAAAAACCGCTCCGGCTGCGCATGAGTATCTATGGCCGAAGGAAACCTCTTGTCCGACCAGCACCTTGTACGAACCGGATCTGGTGATCGTTTCCACAGGGTTATGGATGCGAGAAGAGCATGGGATTCATATTGATGAGGCGGATGGCTTTGACGTTGTGCTGGTGGACGAAGCGCACATGGCGCGACGGCAGAATTCCGCCTCTGGGTTTGAGGCGAACCCGGATTATGGGAATCTCTATCGTTTTATTCAGAACCGGATCCTGCCTAAGGCAACATCGATGTGGCTGGCGACGGCCACGCCGATGCAGATTCACATGGTGGAGGTGTGCGATCTGCTTGCGCTCACCAACCGCGTTGGAGCCTTCCAGTATGAACCGGAATTGACGGCAATGTACTTTGAAATTGTCGGCAAGTTGGTGTCTGAGCAAGACGTGACGGCTCAGGATTGGGAATTTTTGCGACGTTCCATTGCCTCGACGGCGCAGTTGGATGAAGCGTTGTGGGATTACGTGGGCAACTACGTGATTGATGGGCGTTCGCGCACGCTTGTGGAGCGCTGGTTAAGTGGCCGTTCTACCCTTCGCATGGGGCAGCGGGATCGGGAAAAAATCCTCCGTCCCATCGCCAATTTGTCTCCTTTGGCGCGGGTCATGTTGCGGCATACGAGGCCATTGCTGGAAGTCTATCGCCGCAAAGGGGAACTATCTGACAATCTCGCACATCGGAGTGTGTTACCGCTTGAGGCGATCACGTTCAATGCACTTGAGGCGCGTATTTACGCGCGTTTAACGACATATTGTGACGGGTTGATGCAGCGTCTTGGGCAGTCTAGGTCAAGTCAGAGCGCAATGTCCGTTCGCTTTTTGCAAAGCTTCTTGCGCCTGCGGTTTGCCTCCAGTCTCTACGCGTTGCAACAAACGCTCGAACGACGCCTGCATAAGGTAGATATGACTCTTAAATTTGTGAGTCACGAAGTGGCGAATGGGATGACGTATGAAGGCAGTTTGCAGGACGCTGTTGTAGAGGCTGAAATCGAAGATGATGAGGTCGCTGTGGAAGCGCTTTTGAGCCATCGCAATGCGCAAGACTTGGAATGGGAATTACATCAACTGAGGTCGATAGTTGGCGAAATTCCGAACGAAGGCATTCCCTCCACGAAAATGCAGGCTCTGTTAAGGGTGTTGGATGGAAGGCATGACGCCAAGACGGGAAGGATTCAACAAACCGTTATTTTTACACGTTTTTACGATACCTTGACAGATATCGTTTCGCGCTTGACTACGGTTCGCCCAGGGGTTCGGGTCGGTACGTACTCCGGTTCGAGGGTCACATGGTTCAACCCGAATACTCAGGGGATGGTGGAGGTGGATCGGGAAGAAGTCAAAGAACGCTTTTTGCGTGGGGATATTGATGTGCTTGTTTGTACGGATGCGGCGGCGGAAGGCTTGAATTTGCAGACGGCCGACTTGCTTGTCAACTTCGATCTGGGTTGGAACCCGATGAAAATAGAGCAGCGAATTGGTCGCATTGATCGCATTGGGCAGAAACACGCAAAGATTCACGTACTCAATCTGTGCTACGCGGGAAGCGAAGAGGAAATCGTGTATCGGCGACTATTGGATCGACTGGAACAGGCGAATCTGGTTGTCGGTGCCCAGCAGATGTCGTTGCTACCTGTAGAGCCAGATGAATTTCGCCGGATCGCGACGGGCGAACTCACCATGGATCAATTGATGCAGACCGTTTCTAAGCGGATTGAAGAAGAACAAGCGAGAACTCGTGCGATGGAAGTGTCCCCACAGGATCTGTATGAGACGTACCAGAGGCTCGCTCGTGAATTCGGGGAAGCGCCCCTCCCTGTTACGCTTGAATCGATCTGGGATGTGGTCAAGACCTCCCCGTGGCTGGCTTCGCTGGGGTGTCGTCGTGAAATGGTCGGTGAACACGAGTCCTTGGTGCTAAACGGCATCGACGGAGTGCCGGCGGACTCATGGTTAACGGCGTCGCGCAGCCTTTACGATGAGGGACTGCCGGAGGGCGGACGACGCGTTCACTTTGCGTCTTACGGCGATCCGTATTTTGAGGCGATTTTGCGCCACCCTGTGTTACTAGATATGCCCCCCTGTATGCGAAGGTTGACAGTGCCCGTTCCCGACACGTCGACCGAACTGGTGGCGTACGCGGTTGCATGCAAGTCTGTCAATGGAGTGCCGGATGTGCGAATGATTAAGAGCTGGAGTGACTTGCAGGAACTGGAGCCGATCGATGAGGACTACGTACTGACGGATGCGGACATAGCGCCATTGCAAACGCAGTTGTCGGACATGGCGATGGCAATGGGGACGCAACTGGGAATTCTTAGGAAAACTGAGCGCATCAACCGGCAGATGGCGCGTTTGCACCAGTGGTTTCTTTTAATGGTGGCGCAGCGAATCCTGCAGGAAAAGTTAGAGGGCGGAAATGATCAAAAGTCGTTGATGTCGGTGATTCGTCAAACGGAATCGGCACTGTCTGAGCGGGAACACCTGCTCGTTCTGAACATGCCAACGAATGTGATCAAGCCGTATCAAGACTTGCTGCTCTTTGAGACTTCATTCGTGAATTCTTCAGATTCCAATCAGACCGTACTCGTCCCTAACGTCGCCATTCGCGCGAGTCTCATTGCTGCTCGTCGGATTGCGGCAGATATGAAGCATGGTCGTAGCGAACTGAAGGGTAAGGCCGTTCTTGATCGGATGGGACGTCTGGCGGCGCAAATTCAAGCGGAGCTTACCAAAGGATTGGAAGTTTAATTCCATCAATCTGAAAAAGATGTTATCATATAGGTGATCTCAATCGAAAGTCATTTTGATGTGCGGGCAACGACCGCATCCGCCTCGCGCAGGAAATGGAGCGAAACGGGAATTTATATACAGAAGAATAGTGTTGCCGCTCAGTCTCCCTGTCGGGGATTGAGTATTTTTTTCTTGCCAGAAGTGACGGTGATAGGCGACTATGGTGGCCCCAATTGTCAAGACAATTTTTTTTGCTTTGCTAAGCGACACCCAAGTCAGTCTGTCAAGGTACGCTTTCCAGCCTTGACAGACGACGCATCACCTCCCACACTGGATGGTAGTGGTCGAAGCCATAGACTTGTGGATTCGACCCTAACTACAGGTTTGTGCGATGGGTTATGCGGTCACT
>JAJZCL010000051.1 GCA_021846165.1 Bacillota bacterium
TCTTCGACATCCTGAAGGGTCGTGACGGCAGAGCGACGGAGGGCACGCACATCTTTGCAAGGAATTCCTATCGACTTCGCGATGTCGACCGTTTTTTGATCTTGATCGGCAAGTTCAAGTAGTTTCACCGTTCGTCGGTACTTCGTCGCTTTATTTGGGGTCAGACCTGCAAGCTGAATGCGCTCCTCTACCTTTTCCTCTGGAACGTAAAAATAGGACTTGGTAGGGAGGGATTCATCTGGTGATGTATTCATCCACTCCTCCCCATCACGGATCAATATTCTCGCCGGTATCGCTGCCATTAACGCCTCTTTGACTGCATCCCGAAGACTTGTCCCCTTTGCGCAAGTTGATGTCATCCACGGAAACCACCATGACGTGATCTTGACTCATATTGGCTTCCAGTTGTTTCGCTGCCTCGAATTTCAGATAGCGGGAAATCGTGTCGTTGCTGATCACCGCCCCTTCGTTCCGTCATTCGTACTCCGCATGATGACAAGCGCAGCTTAGCGCACGGTCAACGCAGTATTTCTTAAATCGTACCGTTCTTCGCGCATCCTCTTCTGAAAAATAATGGAATCGCTCGATGAATTCTTTGCAGTCACATTCCGGTCAATCTGACGGACATACGCTTGCTCCTTATATATAAACGTTAATCGTATCCTATCGCAAAGCAGCAGCCTCCGTTCAGTAATAATCCTCGTTTGTGGGTAAGAACCCCTGATTATAGAATAAAAATTTTCCTATGTCCAGTCATAATTTGCTACGTTGTAGTGTTAGGGGTTGTTTGGCAAAATAGTGGGTCACAGCAAACTCGTATGAGTTCAGGAAAAACGATAGAGCCCTCTTGCTAACTTCAGCCCCTGGGTGTACAACGTCAAATCCGTGATAACAGCCTGCAAACACCTCAAAGTCCACAGGAACTCCCGCTTTCCTTAATTTTTCAACAAATTGAATCGTTTCATCCCGGAATGGTTCAAGGTCACCCACAAAGGTGACCGCAGGTGGCAGACAGGTAAAATGAGCTGCCCTCGCCGGAGCGGCGTAGGGAGGTACGTTTTCACTTTCTAAATCACCAAGATACAACTTCCAAGCCCATTGATTCGTGTTCGAGTCCCATATTGGCGAATTATTGTTCATTGCTGACGCAGTGATCATTCTGTCGTCAATCATCGGGTACAGCGGCATTTGAAACGCAATATTGACCTCGCCCTTATCTCTTGCGTATAGCGTTAGCGCCGCCGCCAATCCGCCACCGGCACTTTCTCCTCCCACCATGAGTTGATCATCGCGAATGCCCAGCTCACCTGCGTTTTCCTTCATCCATAACAGCGCATCGTACCCATCCTCCAAAGCCGCTGGATAAGGGGCCTCAATCGACAATCGATAATCAGGTGCAATCACGACACAATCGCTACGAGCGATTAGACTTTTATACCTTTCTGCACTCATTTCAGGCGTTCCCATCGCGTAGCCTCCACCATGAAGCCACAGAACACCGGGAATATCGGCCTTGGGTTCAATCGATCGATAAATTCGAATTCGTAACACGGAGCCATCGTGACGTCGCGGGATCCACTTTTCATCGCAGGACAAGCCTTTAATGTTTTTTCCCTTAGATCGACTCAACATTTTCCTAGTTCTGACCATCGATTTCACAAACTTTTGTTCGCTTGCTTTTCGAAAAAACAGACTGAACACTCTTCCCCTAAGTCGAAGTTGTTTGTCAATCATTTGAGCAGAAGTCCCCACCTTCAACACCCGTGATTCGGGATTGATGAAATCAAACGTTAACGCGGATGAAGGGGACGCGTCAAGGCGCTCCGACTTTTTTGCTGATTTTTGATTGCTGGAAAGAATCCATCAACAAGTACACGGTAACGGAAAAAATCAGAACAGCATTAACGGGATGCAAGGCTTCAACAAACAATTGTCTGACCTGCACCAGCATCGACTGCAGAAATAGCAAGACAAAAAGCGCCAAAGACACCACCATGATTCGTTTGCCAGCCATACTGATTAAGGAAATCACGAGAAGAACTAGGGAAGCGCCCCATAATGCTTCCCCAGTCACCACGTGGAGTTGTATACTTTCCGCATGAAACGTTCCTAATCCAGCAAGGTAGAATTCAACAACGACTCCCAGTAAAATGAGAATCGTCAAAATTCGGTGAAACATAAAAAACCACTTTTTCATTCTCAGCCATCCCCCTTAATCGACACAGCATCTATAATCAGAGTAAGTCGGAATGCGACTTTGTTCAATCATTAAAACAGTCGCGAGTGTCGATGAGTAGACAATAGCAAGAAAAATGTTGAGAAAATTAGCGGAGGTATACAAATTGAAAAGGCAAGATCCACGGGTGACCCGCACCGAGCGTTTATTGATGGACGCCCTTATGAACCTGATTCTTGAAGAAGGATACGATGCCATCACTGTTCGGGATATTGTACAAAAAGCCGGTATGAATCGCTCCACTTTCTACCTTCATTTTCGCGACAAACAAGACATCATGAGCCATTTGGAAAATGACTTATTAGCACAATTAACAGAGGCGCTGATCGATCCAACGTATTCACAAGAATCTGCACGGAGTGATTATCAAACGTTCGGGACGCCAAGCAAAACTGCTGTGGCACTTTTTTCCCACGTCGAAAAGTATGCCCCCCTCTATCGCACGATGCTTGTCGAACGGGATTTTCGCGCACGAGTCACCCAAAGCATTCGGCAAGACATACTTCCGTTGATGAGCCATGAATTGGATGCAGCGTTTGGATCGAATGGTATTGTGGGGGTGATAATTCATTGGCTGGAATCCGGTATGGCCGAATCGGTGACAGACATGAGCCTGTGGTTGACGAGGATGAGCTTATTTCCAATGGAATAATAGAGGATTCGAATTCCTGGATAGGGATTGTTGCAACGACAGTACAACGCCCTACCACCGTGTTCAGTTTCACTGTCCCAAATCCCTACAACAACTGACTCCACTCACGTCTACCATACAATATCCGGACTATAGATACCTCATCAACCATGCTGTTAAAGCGCAGACAGTCCCTTTAAGATGAATTTTGTCGAAAACCATGGTGCGCATATGACGGTCGTGCTTCCAGATCTAAAGAGTGAAGCGGATGAGTTGGGCGAAGCGGAACTGGCTCAGGTGGCTGGCGGTAAAAATTCATTGATGGATCTTGTGGGCGATTTCGATGGCGTGTTTACGTTCGGTCTTTACTTTGATAAATTAGAAGTTGTTGAACGCTCACTCGTGGTCGCTGGCGAGAATAAAATGTTGCCACCAGTCCGGGTGTTGCTCGATGTAATTCACCAACGAATCAATTCGCCTATACACATTGGCATTCACATAGTGTTCGATGCCTTCCACCGTTTCGTACACCTCGTCCGGTTGGTTCATGCCAAGGTGTTGAAAAAATTTTTCCAGGGTATGGTGGCGTATCGACAGTTGCTGGCCTAGTTTATAGCCTTCGTCGGTCAGGTTCAGACCTCTGTAGCGTTCATAAACAAGCAAACCGTCGCCGTCCAGTCGCTGGATCATTTTGCTGACTGACGCGCTGTTCACCCCTAAACGATCCGCCACATCGACGGTACGAGCATACCCTTTATCTTGAATTAAAGACCAAATTGCTTCCATATAATCCTCTTTAGAAGGGGTGGTGACCATAAGATCAACTCCAATTTCTGTGCTTGGGCGTTTTGCGGCTCATTCTGCGAAATTCCCACTCACTTAAGTCAATGTATGCGCGATGTTGATCATGACGACAATGACCATAAAGATCACATACAGTCGCAGCACCCAGATCAGTGATTTCAGACCCCAGCCAAGTTTGCGCAAGCCCAGTTGCTCAGTGCGCTGAAGCGCGTCATGTTGTTCAGAAAGGATTTCCTCGACGACTTCCGGTTGGTTCGCCAACTGCTTGAGACTCACGTTTTTGAGTGCGTTCCTTGGTAAATCCATTGTCAATTCGTTCGTATTCATTTGCGATCCGCTCCTCGCTGTATTTTTATAGTTGAAATCCAGGAAAAATGACGGTCAGTGCGTAAATGACGCCTGCAAGGGAAATGAAGATCCCAATGCTAATTCCCAAAATGTTAAATAACAAGGTGTTTGCGTGTTTGCCCATGATTCCCTTATCATTTGCGAGGATCAGGAGAAAGCCAATAGCTGGCGGCATGGTGAGAACGGCAAGCACGTTGACGATGATCACCACCATTTCCAAGGGGAACCCAGGAATGACGACGATGGCACCTGCCACAACCAGTACGGCAAATAGGATGAAATAAAATCCTTTCGCCTCGCGAAACGGGCGATTCAGGCTATGCGCCTTTTGGCTGACCTCGCCAAAGGCGTAGGCGGATGACGTGGAAATGGTCGTCGCCGCCACAAGTCCCGCTTCCAAGATACCCAGCGCAAACATCGCCGCTCCCACATGACCGATGTAGGGTTGAAGCGCCTGAGCAAACTGCGCGGCGCCGAACTGGCTGGCGTTCATGTGATGAAGATACAGGGGCGCTGTCGCAATGATCGTTGCAATGGCGGCCAGCGCGGCCAGTAACGAGCCTAGCGCGGTGTCAATCCTGCCTTGTTTCACGTCCTGGACGGAAAGTCCCTTGTCAGTGACCGCGCCCTGTTGGAAGAATAACATCCACGGCGTGATGGTGGCGCCTATGTCGGCAAGGAGGAGCATAATCGTGTGGCTGCCGAACCCGCCGGGCAGCGGCTGAAAAGTCAGGAACGCGCTGCCGATCGAGCCCCAATTCGGATGAGCCAGTATGGCCACAGGAATAAAAATAAGGTTGAACAGCGCGAAACCAAGGACGATTTTTTCCCAAGAGGAGTAACGGCGAAAGAGGTAGGCGCCACTGATCAGAAGGATACTCCCGCTTACCGCAGCCCACTTTGGTATACCGAAGTAGCCCGCTCCCGCCACGATCCCCACGAATTCCGTCATGAGGGTCAGGAAATTTGTAAAGATCAGATCCACCATCGCAAAGTTGCCCCAAAACCGCCCGAACCGTCTGTAGATGAGTTCCGCGTGTCCGGCCTGCGTCGTGGCGCCGAGGCGGACGGTGATTTCCTGGGCGACAAAAGCCATCGCAAACGTCAGGAGAACAAAGGGAATAAAAAATCCAATGCCAAAACTGGATCCAGTCGCCGCGTAAGAGAGCATGGATGGCGCGTCATTTTCACCGAGCATCACTAATATGCCGGGGCCTACCAAGAGCCAAAGCAGTCGTCCCCATTTGCGCTCGTGTTTTGCGTTCATGACACGCATGCGATCCAATGCCCTAGCCGCCGCTTCACGATTCGACATATGGTGACATCTCCTATTCTTTATTCGTATTCATCAGTCTAGTGATTATTTTTCATTGGGGACAGAAAGTTTCTTCAAGGAAACTTTACAAGACAATCATACGCCTTGAATTAAATATTTGCAACAAGTAATTCTAATTTGCGCTTAGGGCGTCATTTACAAATAGTCACTCGATGGGAACGCTCGCAGAAGGTGCAGCGTGTTTTCCTGAGGTACAGAGAGTTTCAAGATGGAAACTTTATAGGTTCATGATATGCACAGAACCCGAAATGTGTCACCAGCGTGGCGTTCAATTAGGATTTGTGCTTTACAAATCAAAATCGATCGACTAGCATTATTTAAAATGATGTCCTCGTTAGGTGAGGCGTCTATACGAATACAAGCCATTGCCCGGAAACGTCGAAAGACGCCAATGGGTCACCAGGTACTGCCGGATTAAGGCTTTACTTAATATGGCTGGACAAACGTCCTACGTCGTATAGTGCCAAAGCTAAACTAGGGGGATACTGACGATGATGCTTTTTTGATGGGCAGACCGTGTCAGAAACCCCTGGGTATTCTTCCGAGGGTTTTTATTTTGGACAAATTCCTCAACAGGGAGGTGGTAGGAATGGACTCAGGACCCCATTGTCGACGATGTTTGAATTTGGAAGGTAGCATTTGATCATCACTTCTATGGAAACAAGGTAGCCGCGGGAAAGTATGATTTGTGGTCGTCGCGATGGGGGGAGCTTGGTTTGTGGAAGAAGAAACCAATTACAAATCAAGAGGAATGGCTTAAACGAACGAAGAAGTGGATGCTATACACACTTGTTCCATCGCTCGTTATATCCACGTTCACTTTGTTTTCTCATCTTTCGAATAACAGCATTTTAAAAGCGCCTATTTTTCAGGTACCCGGTTCCTTGATAATCTTGACAAGAGCGGTGAAGTCGATTTTCGGGTATCGAGGGCGTGGTGGAATATGGATCATGCTGTATATTGTTGGGTGCATTGCGTTGGTGGTGTTGAGTTATGCAATCGTTTATCGGTATATCGTTTCGGTGAATCCTCATTCATTTGCGGATCATTCGTCGTTGTCTGGGGTTGATGCTCTTTATTACTGCATTTATACGTTTGCTGATTATGGCACATTGACCCCCTTAACGACTCTCGCCAAATGGATTGTGATGTCGCAGATGGTGTTTACATTTTTGTCCGGATCGTTTGTAATGGGCATACTTGTATCGATTTTATTGCAGGCAAGGGAATAAAGGGAGTTCGTTGCCCGAATGTGCGCGATTTGCGCCGTGATTCATCGACTTATATCCTGCATGGCAAAGAACGCAATCAATGCTGGATCGAATCCCAACGTGTTATCATAGGGATAGGGTAGCAGTTCTAGCTGCAACCCCATGAAACGCCCCTTCAAATTGGAGAGATTTAAGAAGCACGCTCGTCAACCGATCGACGTTTAAACAGCGTTTGCTTTCGTAAATATGCAAGCAATGCGATTGGTAACTCTCCAAAGCGGGCACTGACTCGTTAACGATGACCGTTTACAATGGAGCAAACGGGGAGCAAGCGGAAGGCAGTGGCCGCTCTTTGCTCTTCACGGCCACTGGCTACCTCGCTATAATGATGAATAAGCGGTGATGATGAGGGTGGATTCGTATCACGCAAAGGATCTCATACTGAAGAACATGGTGGGCGCGTTTGCCCACGACAGCCTGCGCTGGATGGGCGTGGAACACACCGATGTGGTCGGTGTCATGCCGTCCGAACTGGCCACGGTCGAGATTCGCAGGGACATGATGGATTATGTGTTCCTTCAGTCGAATGGGGACATCTTGCACCTGGAGTTTCAGTCCCGCGCAGAGAAGATGATACACCGGTTCCTGCTCTACGATACCCTGCTCGCACAAAGAACCGGGCGTAAGATCAGAACCGTCGTGTTTTACGCCAATCAAGTGTTGGCGGCGGATGACACCCTGGATATCGGTAATGCCAAGTATCGTGTGGAGAATATTTTTCTTGCTGAACGTGACGGAGAGGCGGCACTCGCCCGCGTGCAGGATCACGTTCGTGCCGGAATGTTTACCCTGCAAGATCGGTTTGAACTGGCCTTTGCCCCGCACATGAAGCGGTCATTAGAGTTGGAAGACACGGTGCGTCGGAGCATCGCGTTAATTGAGCAGATTCCCGACGAGCGGGAACGCAGTTATGTGGCAGCGCTGTTTGTGGAACTGAACAGGCGGTGGCTGGATGAACCGTCGAATCAACGAATCCGAAAGTGGGTGGAAAAGATGGATCTGGTGAAAGAAATCGTCGAAGAAGCGGTGGAAAAGGTTTCGAAAGAAAGCTATGCCCGAGGGATCGAGCAAGGGATTGAACGTGGGATCGAGCAAGGGATCGCCCGCACCGTTCGCTTACTTAAGCAAAAAGGAGAATCGGAAGAGCGGATTGCCGATTTGTTGGACATTCCCTTAGAGAACGTATTGAACATCTTAAGTACAAACTAGCGATCACCGACTGCAACACGAATATAGGGATACTAAGTGTTCCTGACGATATGAGCATGGTGGGCGGAGTGACGATGACGATATGGACAACATCGAACCGCTGCCCGATGTTCTATGATGATAGCAGTAAGGCATGAACATACAAGTGAGCGATATTCTTTTCATTCGTCGGACAGGTGGTGTTATCATAAGCAAAAGCAATCCGTTAGACCCGAAAGGCCGGTGACGCATGACCGATCCTACCGCATCTCCCGCATCTCCAACCAGCATCGAATCAGCAACTACGCCGCCCCCCCTGCGCGTCCTGCACATCGTCGCGGCAGGCGAATTCGGCGGCGCCGAGGCGCAGATCCTCGCGCTTGTCCGCGAACTCACGCAGCGCTCCGTCGCGGTGTTCGTCGCGACCTTTTACGACGCAGAACTCACTCGCCGCTTGCAGGCGAGCGGCATCGCGACGCAGGCGCTACGCTCCCGTTTGCCACTTCAAGATTATATTCAGGTAAAAAAAATAACCGTACGCTTCGCGCCGCACGTGATTCACACGCACGGGGTGCGCGCCAGCCTCGCCGGGCGCAGCGTTGGCGAGGTACTAGGGATCCCCGTCGTCACCACCGTACATAGCGACCTGCATCACGATTATGCCCAGCCGCTCAAGCGAGCATTCATGATGGCGCTGGAGCATATCAGCCGGGACAGGTCCGCGCGCGTCATCGCCGTGTCCAAGGCGCTCGCGGCGGTGCTGATGGAGCGCGGTTACAGCGGCAATCAGGTGGTGACGATTCCGAACGGCCTGGATCTGGAGCAGGCGCGGCAGGCGCTGTGGGCGGCGCAGCAGCAACCGGCGCGGATTCGGGAACGCCTAGACCTGCTGCCGAATGCGTACCTGCTGATCACCGTCGCCAGGCTGCAAGCGGTCAAAAACCTGCCGTTCCTCGTCCGCGCGCTGGCTGGGCTGCAAGGGGTTGACGGGTGTCCGGTTCACCTGCTGCTGGTCGGCGACGGGCCAGCGCGGGCGGCGTTGGAGCGGCAGGCGGACAACCTCGCCGCCGATGAGGGAACCCGCCGCGTTCACCTGCTTGGCGAGCGTCACGACGTGGCGGCGCTGCTGGCGGAGGCGGACGTGTTCGTGTTGCCGTCCGTCATGGAGGGGATGCCGATCTCGATCTTGGAGGCCATGCACAGCGGCCTGCCCGTTGTGGCGAGTCGGGTTGGTGGGATTCCCGATCTGGTCGTCGAGGGAAATAGCCGCGCGACCGGGGTGCTGTTCCCCGTGAACGATGACGCCGCATTGCGGACGGCCCTGCGGCGAGTGCTGTCCGCTTCGGATTGGCGTCGGCAAATGAAGGAGAATGCGCAGGCGCGTGTCACGCAGGCGTTGTCGATGGGTTCGGCGGCGGAAAAAACGCGACGGCTTTATGAAATTGTGACAAAATCATGAACATACGCAGAAAGTCGAGTCATCGACCGAAAAACATAAAAAATGCCGAGGGGATTTTAATACATTTTTCATGGTTCGTCTGTTACTATAACGCTAGTTTCAAAAGCAAGTCAGTACGGATTGCGGATAGGGCAGCACGGGTCTGCAGCAGGGGCGGCAAAGAGCCTCGTGGCAAACCGCACAGTGGCGACTGGGCAATCTGTCGATTAGCGATCATTGCTGTAGATAGGCTTTGATCCTTGCGGATTTCTCGTATATAATTTGCATTGGTGAGAAATAGCAAGAGGAATCTACAGTCTAGCAGAAGTGATTATCCGCATTATTGCCACTCGCGGACAGCGGCAGGCAGTGTGCGCAGCCATCATCATCGTTCACGCTTTTCTTTACAAAATGTGCACTGAGGGGAGGGATGTCATCCTGTGGAGATACGACCCGGCCAGAACTCGGCGCAACCGCTCGGTCTGTGGGGACGGAGATGATACCGACGGTTTGAACGGCGACGGAGGCGGGAGAACGGCTGCATAGGGACATGAGATGGGGGAGCGAACGATTCGGCGCAGAGGCGTCGAACGGCAAGACAGAACACCTTACGAATCAAGGAGGAGAACCCATTTTGAACAATAAGAAGTGGAATCGAGTACTGACAGGTGCTGCCACCGTCGCATTAGCGGTCGGAACCCTGGCACCGATGGCGTTTGCCGCAACTGGCTCCAGTGGCGTGCAGTACAACACCCGCACGATCAGCGTGGGCAGTGGCTATACCGCTGTGATCCAAGGCGTCGTAGCGAGTGACAATGGCACGATGACCGAATTTCTGCCGATTTACTACCTGAACCAAGGGCTTGGCAAACTCGGCTATACCGTCAGCTGGAACGGCAATACCCGCACGCTGAGCATCACCACGCCAGCGGGCGTGACGGTGCAAGCACCGACCACCGCCGTTGGCGCGCCTGGCGCGAACCAGATGGTGATTGAAGTGAACGGCACCGCGGTGCAACTCGCCCCGCGCCAAGTGGCGAAAGACCCGGCCACAGGGGTTTACACCACGTATGCGCCAATTTACTACTTGAACAACGCGCTGAGCTTGGCAGGTTTCACCAACACGTACAACAGCCAAGGCTGGACGGTGCAAGGACCGGCAGCGAGCCAAAGTACGACAGCAGGGCTGAGTAACATTACGGTGAAAAATGCATCTAATGGCACGGGAACTCAAGCAGATCCAGCAGTTTCGCTTACTGATGCTGCAATAACCATGAGTGTTACGTTGGAGGACGCGAACGGCAACCCGATTCCGAATACCGCCATTACCTTTAATGTGTCCAACTACGGATCTATTTCCAACATCAATCTGCCGAATGTCGCTAATGCTAGCGGTGCGTTCATTGCTTCTCAAAAGGGAACGAATGCTTATGAATACACGGCATACACAGATGCCAATGGCGTTGCAACGATTTCTATGACTGGGCCTGCGGGTAGCACGAATTTGTATGAAGTGCAAGCAACGGCACCTTATGCAGGTGCCAACAATAGTGCAATGAGTAGCCAACCTGCTTATGCAGAATTTGTTGCAGGTAATACGGTTGGACTTTCGCCTTATGGAAGCTATAATGCGGCACTGGGTTCTCAAGTTCCAGTAACGGTTACGTTGCCCCCGAATTCAGCTGGTCAGCCGCAGTCTGGCGTGTTGATTCAATTGAATAACGGTAGCGGTGGTGGCTATTTCACCAATGCGGCTGGTGCTGACTTAGGTGGTACAGTATCTGTCGTAACTAACAGTTCCGGTATTGCCCAAACTTTTTTCACCGATTCAACGCAAGAATCTGATACAGTATCTGTGACACAGACTTCCTTGCCATCAGGATTAACTGCCCCTACAGATGTTACGATTAACTTTGCGCAAAGTGGTATCCCTGCAAAGATTCAAAACTTCTCAATGACGGCAACAAGCGTCCAAAGTGGTCAAAATGTTACTGTGTATGGCACTTTGGTTGATTCGGCAGGCAATCCGGTTCCGAATGGCCAGATTCTAGTTGTGGGTAATTCGACCGCTCAGGGTGGAGTTACTCCATCCAATGATAATAATGCTCATTTGAATTACGTCACGGGTGCGGGATCATCTGCAACAACCACATCTTTTCCGAATGCAGGTGCTGTGGTAACAAATCTTAATTCCGGAACTCCAGGAAGTACAACTGGAATTTCCTTGAATAATGGAGCGACGGCTTCGTCTTCAGTAGGTGAAGTAGTCACTGCAGATAGTGCCGGCAACTTCAACTTTGTATTGACCGATTCTCACGATAATGAAACGGGATACTTTAGTATCTATGCTGTATCCAATGGGCAAGTTGTTAACAGCACGACAGCAACGTCATCGAGTACCCCAGCCGGTGAACCATTGTACAGTGATTCGGTTAATTTTAATGCTGGGACGACGATTTCGTCGATTTCAATTGGCGGAACGGATTTCCAAGCTTACAACAATACTTACACAGCAGCAACGGGATTTGCGGGTACTGAGGGTAGTTCTACCGAAGCGAAAATCTTTGTGGATCCACAAAATGCGGCAGGAAATCCGCTGCCACCACAGAGTTTTATCTATAATGTTTCAATTGATAATGGCGGAGCGGTAACGTCTGTTGGTGCGGCTACAACGCATTATACAGGGACAAATTTAACCAATGGAGCTATTCAACTCAATCCAGCGAATCCAGGGGTATCAGCACTCACAATTAATGAAACTTACACCTCGACGGGAACGAATCAAGGATTCTACACAGTTACGGTTCCTGGACAAAGTGGTTCTATAACGATTAATGCTGGGTCAAATTCAGTATTTACTGATAATCTTAATCCCGATCTGATTTTGGGTGTGGAGAATCAAAATAATACTGGAAATACGACACTTACCATTACATCGGGTTCGGCAAAATCGACAGCGGTTATTGCTTATGGTAGTGGTTCAGCTGCTTGGGTGCCATCGATTTCTCCTGGCAATTTTGGGGTCACTTCTGGTCAATACTCTACATTGACCTACCAAGTTCAAGATGACCAAGGGAATCCTGTTCCGAATTCCATGATGACCATTGCTACTGATAAAACGGGCGCATCTTCGGATCCGTTCTTTATTACAAATGTAAACGGTGTGACATTGGCACAAACTGAAGTAATGGGAACAAATCTTAGTAGCAGTGAACCGACTCCGATCCCATTGAGTGGATTGACTACAAATTTGGGTTACAATACTGTGACCATTCCTGGTGTGGCTACATGGAATGGCACTGGTGATCTTAATACAAATCCAAATGAAATTTCAGTCTACACTGATAGTTCCGGTAATGTTACGCTTACCCTTCAGGCCAGTGGTACGGCATATTACGCTGGCACAAGTGGGATTGTTAGTTCGAGCGGTCCATGGAAGGTTAATAGTACGTCACCTGGTGCAAATGTTACAGAATCTGTGTATTCGTTCGGGAAGAAGGGTGATAACACAAGCGGTTATGATCAGTTATTTATCGGACAATCGAGCAATGACTTCACAACTTCTAGCGGTGGAAGTTACCCAGATCTTCAACCGTACGGTACACTTCAAGGAAACTAATAGCACGCGTAAAGCAGTGAATTTAATAATTTTTATGAAAAAATCAGACTGTTATGGTCTGATTTTTTCATACTTGATATTTATCAGTATAATGTCGTCAATTTAAACATCAAATAATTTACAATGCCGATTTCTTATTCATATAAAAGCGTTTCTTCCTTGGCGTTTTGCGTTCAAATTTTCTGTTTGGTCGTATGGGGGTTCGATTTTTAGCGATGACAGCAAGCACCTT
>JAJZCL010000052.1 GCA_021846165.1 Bacillota bacterium
TTACTTCTCGAACGCTATAAAGCCTTCGATTGGTCGGTGAACGTAACTCTTGAATTTTCCCTTCTTTCTGCCACCGTCGAATCGTTTGGGTACTCACACCAAGCCGTTTCGCCACTTTTCCAATGGGCAAAGCCGCACATTTTATGAATATATGCGTTTTAGATAAGTTACCATGTACGCCGCAAAGCCTCGCACTTGAACCCTGCGAGGCACACGGGAGTCATCCGGCGCATCTGATAAACTCCCCGCCATCAGGCGGAATTTTTGATCTTTTGCTATAGTAGTGGATAGATCATCCTGAACATCAATGAAGGAGCGTGCCACATGCGCCAAGCGAAATCCCATGCCATTTTCAACGCGGCGATCGACGTTTTTTCGGAACGCGGTTTTGAAAAGGCAACCATGGATGAGATCGCCGCCAAAGCCAAGGTAGCGAAGGGAACCATCTACTATCACTTCAATAGCAAAGAAGAGTTGTTCGTGTTTCTCGTTGATGAAGGCACCAAACTCTTGGGGGAGAGCGTGTTGTCCAAACTCCCGCAAACGGCAACCGCCACAGAGCAACTGCGCGTCATCGTTCGCGAACAACTTGAATTTTTCCAAAATTATAGTGATTTTTGCATTATCATCCTTCGTGAAGCCTGGGGCGAGGATACGCGCCAGCGCGAGTTCCGCAGGATGCTCGTCCACTACGTGCGTGCCATTCAGGGCATCGTTGAAAACGGCATCGCATGTGGTGAGTTTGCGACGAGCGACCCAGAAACCGCAGCTTGGTCGATCTTCGGCGGCATCAGCATTCGCGCCATCCACCATATTTTCACCAGATCCACGATCAATTTAGTGGAGTTTGCGCCCGCGCTGGCCGAGCAGATCATCACCGGACTGGCGACCTCACACCAAGCCGGGGAACCCTAACTGCCGCAGCCCTTCATACAGGACAATCGCCACCGAGTTGGACAGGTTCAACGAACGCAACCCCGCCCCCATCGGCAGCCGCAGCCGATACTTCGGATACTTTTCATGCACCGCTGCCGGCAACCCGGTCGTTTCCTTGCCAAACACCAGGTAATCCCCCTCCCGGTACTCCACCTCCGTATAATTTTTTTGCGCGTGCTTGGTAATAAAATAACACCGATTCCCCGTCGCCGCCGCTTCCGCGATGACCTCGTCCAGGCTTGCGCGAACACGCACGTCGACCAAGTGCCAGTAATCCAACCCCGCCCGCTTAAGTGCGCGGTCGTCAATCGAGAACCCCAGCGGCTCCACCAAGTGCAGCGTCGTGCGCGTCGCGGCGCAGGTACGCGCCACGTTGCCCGTGTTCGGGGGAATCAGAGGTTCAAACAAAACAACATGCACAAAACGACACCTCTCCATCCCATTTTCATTGCCCATCATAGCGAAACATCGCCACATTCACTAGTCACACCGTGAATTGGTGATCATTTCAGATTATGATACACTCATTTTGAAACCGTGTTTTATCTGTCGAAACACCGCAGGGAGTGATATCGTGTGATGAACCAAGAAGCGACTACAGAGAAAGGCACCGTGCGAGCGGTCGAACGCGCTCTCGACGTCCTGCTTTGTTTTCGGGCAAAAGACGACCTGGGACTGACGGAGATCAGTAAAATGGTGGGACTTCACAAAAGCACCGTTCACCGTTTGCTCGCCACGCTAGAGACACGCGGATTTGTGCGCCGAGAACAAGGCGACCGCTACCGCATTGGATGGAGTATCCTGGAGCTCACCACTGGCATTTACCGTTCAGGTGATTTTTCCACCGTTGTGTTCCCGGAAATGACGGCACTGCGCGACCGCATCGGGGAAACGGTCAGCCTCTACGTGCGCACAGGCTACGAACGCATCCGCATCCAGGCGGTGGAAGGCATCCACGCGGTTCGACGCGTCGCTAATATCGGCTTGCGTTTCCCGCTGTATGTTGGCGCCTCTGGCAAGGTGCTACTCGCCTACTGCGAAGAACCGCTGCTCGCACGCATGGAAGAAGAAGGTCTGTTGCCCGACAACATCGACCGCATTGATTTTGAACACCAGCTCGAAGACATCCGCCATTGCGGACACGCCGTCACGTTTGAAGAACGCGAAACGGGAGCAGCGGCCGTGGCAGCGCCCATCCTCAACCGACACAACCAGGTAACTGCCGCGCTGTCCGTGTCGGGTCCCGTTGATCGTTTCAATGAAGCCAACCTCAAACTCTTTATCGAAGCCTGCGTGGAAAGTGCAAAATTGATCAGCAAAGGATTTCCTTTTTAAGGCGTGTTGAATAGGATAGGGAAAACGACCTTTGATCGGCAACAAAAGTCCACTGCCCAGGTGATCTCGATGAACAAAAAAAACACGCCCCCATGGCTCCAGCAGCTTTGGAAGGAACTCACGACCCCGCCCGCCATCATGCGTTCCAAGCCAAGCGACGCCCCCGCCGCAAGATCCAAGGCCGCCCTCAACGACCGTGTACTTGATGAAGACGCCGAAGAACTGACCGAGAGCCCGACCGACCCTGATGACACGCCAAAACCGCCACAACACTCTACCAAACACGCCGAACGCATCTCCCGTCAGTATTTTTCCCCGAAGAAAGTGGGCAAGCCGATCACCAAGCCGCGCCCGAAACGCCCCTCTAGATCCAGCACGAAAAAGAAGTCCACCTACACCCAGGCGGACATTGTCACCGCTGTGCGCAGTTCCGCCCCGACTGCCCCCAACCGAATCAACAGAAAAAAACGTCGACCCAACCCTGCTGCCCTAACGGATTGGTCAACGAAAATTGTCGCCATCGAACCTGTCAACGGCATCTGGCGGTGTCAAGCGGAAGACGGCACACTCTACGCGCTCAAGCAAGCGCGGATTCCCGTCGCAAGACTGCGATTTCTGGCGTCCGTGTGCGACGAGCTTCACAAGCAAGGGTTTCACGAGGTGCCAAACATCGTCAAAACCACCTCTGGTAACCCGTTTTTGTTTGACGGAGACGAGTTCTTCTACGCCTACGAGTGGATGCCGGGCATCCCCATGCGCTACGAGTCCCTGCGCCAGATTGGCGATGCGGCGCGTACCCTCGCCAGATTCCACCTTGTCAGCAAACGCTTGCCGCCGCTTGGCACCTCGATCAGACCCTATCCGTTAGCGGACGACATGCGGCAAAAACAAGCGGATCTTGTGGCACTTGCCGAGGTATTGAAGGACAAAAGCGGACTTGACGAATACGACCAGTTGCTTGCTAGTCAGTTAAGATCCGCGCTTGCGCAAGGCAACCACGCGCTGGCGATGCTAACGATCCCCGAGGTAGAAACGACGCTCAATGACGGTAACAACGGGCTTTGCCACCTTGACGTGACGGCGAACAACCTGATCGTTCACCCAAACGGCAACGTGCAACTGATCGACCTGGAGTTGGTGAATCGGGCGCCGCGCGTCGTCGACCTCAGCCACCTGCTGCGTCGCGCCATGCAAGCGCGGGGCACATGGTCGAGTGAGGTGGCGATCATTCCCGTCGTCGCCTACAACCGCATCGACCCCTTGCAGCACGGAGAATACCTTTTATTGGAAGCGCTTTTGACCTTCCCCTACCGCCTGCACCGTCTGCAAAAAAACCGTTACAGCAGCAAATCGTCAAGTCGCACATCAACGCCAGCACAACTTTTGCTGTTAAAAAAAGCCATCCTTCTCGAAGCGGATCGGCAGTCGTTTTTACGCGCGTACTCCCAACAGGTCACACGCCACAACTGGTCAGACGTTTAAAGCAAACCTGTCGAATCCCGCGCACCCACTTGCACCAACGCCCACGCCATCGCTTGCCGCGCTGCCTCGTCCCCCTCCACAGCGGCGGCATGACTCACCTGCTCGCGGCTTCCCACCGGATCAAGGCGGCCAAGCGCCCACGCTGCAGTGCCGCGAATCTCCGGGCGCACATCAGAAAGCAACGCGAGCAGTTCCGGCACCGCCGCCACCTCGTGCGCGTTGGCCAGCGCAATGATCGCGTTGCGACGCAGCACCTGGTGACCGCGCCAAGCGACTGCCATATGACCGTAGACTGCCTTGAACCTGCGACTGCTGATGGAGAGCAAAGAGGCTAAGTCGGGATAGGCGAGTTCTGGATCGGGATCAAATTCACAGTGCGCACTTGACGCCACGTTGCGGTTATGCGGACACACTGCCTGACAGGTGTCGCACCCCCAGACGCGCCGCCCCAGTTTAGTCGCGTACTCACTCGGGATTACCCCTTTGCTCTGCGTGACCCCTGACAGACATTTTTTACTATCCAACTGACCGGGACGCACCAGCGCACCCGTCGGACAAGCGCACAGGCAGCGATTGCACTCGCCACACCCAACGTGAGGGCCACCGTTCACCCTCTGCGTTGGCGCCGGTTCCATCCGCGCATCGACGAGCAGCGCCCCCAAAAACACGTAGGATCCGTACTTCTCTGTGATCAGCATCGCGTTTTTCCCCAGCCAGCCGATTCCCGCCCGCAGCGCGACCGCCCGATCCACCAGCGGCGAGGTGTCGATGCACACCTGCGTGCGCAGCTTTCTACCGCTCAGTGCCTCCAGCCGTGCGCTAAGATCCGCCAACCGCCCATGCAACACCCGGTGGTAGTCTTGCCCCCACGCATAGCGAGACACCACCCCCCGACGACCGGGTGGTCGCCGCAGGGTTTGACGGCTCTCCGTTTCATACGGCAGCGCCACCGCGATCAGCGATTGCGCTGACGGAAATAGCGCACGCGGATGCCAGCGCTGCTCACCCATCGGATGCTCGAAGCCCGACGCACGCCCCTCCCGGTAATAGTCCTCCAAAAAGGGAACCAGCGACCACAGTGGTTCCGCCGACGTCACCCCGAACACAGCAAAGCCCGCATCCCGCGCCGCCGCATCAAGCGTCGACCAAGCGATGTCGAAACCGTCCGCCACCATCACTTTCTGCGTACCGCCGCCCGCGCGAGTGCATCGCAACGCTCATTGTAGTGGTGACCGCTGTGCCCCTTCACTTTTTGCGTCAGCACCTCATGCCGCGCCATCTGTTCAAGCAGCGCCTCCCACAAGTCGCGATTCTTCACCGCTTCCCCCTTGCTGTTCTTCCAGCCGTTTCTGCGCCATGCCGCATACCACTTTTTCTCCAACGCATTAATAAAATACGCGGAGTCGCTGTACACCTTGACTCTGCATGGTCGGTGTAAGGCTCTCAGTCCCTCGATTACCGCCAACAACTCCATGCGCTGGTTCGTCGTATGCGCCTCCCCGCCCGACAGTTCCTTTTCTGCGGATCCCGCCACCAGAATAGCGCCCCAACCGCCAGGCCCCGGGTTGCCACTGCATGCCCCGTCCGTATACAGTTCCACATCGGTTAACGTCAATCGCGATTGCTCCGTTTCTATACGTTTCCCCCATTATCGCAAAGGGGCGCCCTACATGCCATAGACTTGATGGTAAAAAAACACCACCGCCCCCACGCCGCCCACGCTGGTCAGCGTCAAGGTTGCCACGGCGCCGCGCACAAACTTGCGTTTCCATAAATAGCGTGCGAAGTTCAACGTGTAGACCACCACCCAGGCAGGAATCAGCAACAACAGCACGTAATGCACCACACTCATTCACGCGCCCCCCTCTTCATCGAACGGTTCGCATGCCGTGTTTTTCTCACGTAAATAAGCAACACGAACAGAATGGGCACGCCCACGGAGAAAATACCGCCGTACGTTTCGTAAATCCCGCCTGCCAAACTGAGTACGGTCGGCAAGTCTGGCGGCACAAACATCAACACGTAGACCAACATCGCGAAGATCCAGATCAACGGTCGATATACAGGCATTTTTTGCGAATACGCGAACAGGTACGTAGTCAACCACAATCCAAAACCCATTTTGATCACGGCGGCAGAGGTCCACAAAAACACAAAGATGGCTTCCAGTCGCTGAACAAAGCGACTCACGTAGATGAGCCGCGAGAGTTGGTAGATCGGGTACGTCATTTTTTCTGTAATCGGGACGCTGAACGCGCCCAGCAACACGAGCATAAAGGCGACAATGATCACGGAACTGATGACGATGCTGTACACCCCCGTTTTCCGACGCAACGATTCTTTGCGCAGAGCGGGCGACAGCAGAATAAGCGCCAGCACCAGAAAATAGATGCTCGTGTTCAATACGCTATAAGTGGCAATACGGGGAATTCCCGTTCCCCAAAGCGGCAGCCATTCGACAGTGTGTACCCACGACATGGGCAACACAAGAAGCGTGACGACTCCCGCCACAAAAAAATACATAAACATGATAGCAGCCCTAGAAATCGCCTCTATCCCTTTGGAACTAAAGTAGACGGAAACGAGCAAAAATGACAGTGCTATCAGCGAGGACGGCGTGCTGGGCAGTACGGTCGCTATGATCGCCTCCGTGAACTCGCGCATGATCAAGGAGGTTTGCAGTAGTATGTACAACGACAAGATCACAAGGACCGCGCTAATGACGGGAAACGGCAACCAATTCGTCAATTCGTCAACCACGTTCAAGGTGTGAGTTTTTTTCATCATCCCATCCACCATTAACCATATCGCTAACACAATAGCCCCGGAAAACAGGGGAATCATCCATGCGGCCGACGCGCCTTCCGTCACCAGTCGCGCCGGATAACTCAAAAACACGTCGGATACGGAGGAGATGACCAAAAGCGCCGTCAGTTCAGAACCCCCGATTCGCCCAATTCGAAACGAAGGAATGCGCTGCTTCGCCATTTTCCCTTACCCCCTTATATCCACTGATCACGAATGGTCTTGTGCATCGTCGGCACCGAGTTTGCGTGGGGATCCAAGGCGAATGGTGTCTTTGGGGCCATACGCTTCGGGGCGTCGAACCATCTCAAACGCCGGGCTACGCCAGACAATATCCGGCGAGGATCGCCCCCTTGGCGCAATCGGAGCAAGCATGGGTACACCCAGACTGTTCAGAGACACGAGATGTATGAGCAACACCATCAACCCCAGGCACACGCCGTAAAACCCAAACACCGCTGCCGCCACGATGTAGCCAAAGCGTTGGATGCGCACGGAAAAGCCGAGATTGTAGTCGGGAATCGTAAAGGAACCGAGGGCGGTGACGGCGACGACGATGATCAAAAGTGGACTGATGATGCCAGCGGCCACTGCCGCCTGGCCAAGGATGAGGGCGCCAACGATGCCAATGGTCGGTACAAACGGTGATCTTGTCAATCGAAAAGCATCGGCAGGTCGATGTAAAATGAGGTTGGGAGGTTGGCTGAAATCTTCGCCTCTCTTCCATACACTCGCGGAGCCACAACCTCGCTCGCGTCCAATTGGTAGACTTCAACAGTTTGATGAATGATCGTATTTATGCATTCGGAACGATCACCAGGTCATAATGACCCTCGCCATCAAACTCCACGATGACCTCGCTCACCAGACGATGAATCGCCTCGAAACGCTCCTGCCACGTCGCGCGGTCAACATCGTGAATTTGGGCGCGGATCTCCCACACCAGTTCACGGTTGATCGCCGTGACAGACACCTCGTTCACGCTTTGTTTGAGTTCGTTCCACACCGCTTGCACCTTGTCAACCTCGTTGCTGATCGCGTCGAGTTGGGCGTCGATTTTCTGGCGCACGCGCGCGTTTTGCTCTTTGGCGAGCCGCTCGATCAAAGCGTCCTCCTGCTGTTCCAGTTCGGCAAGGCGGCGCTCGACCAGCGCTCGCTCCTCCGCCTTAGGATCCTGCGTCGCGCGGGTTCGCCATACTTGCTGGAACTCGTGAAATGCATCAATGTCGCTGTCGTCCATGAGCCAGCCTTTGACCGTCGCCCAAACCTTGTCCTCAAACTCACCCGCCCGCACATACCCGGTCGCGCACCTCGACAACCCACTGCCTTTTGGCGGCCCCGGTGCCCGATAGGAACACACGTAGTACTTCGTGCGCCGCTTCGTTCCATCTGCGCTCGTCTTTGCGGTGCTGTACCCATGCCACGTCTGCTTGCAAACGCCGCAACGAAGCAGCCCGCTCAACAGGTACTCCGCCGTGTTCCAGGTCGTCGCCTTGCGACGGGCGTTTTCCAGTCGCGCCTGCGCCTTGTCCCACGCCTCCTGCTCGATCACCGGCGGAATGCTCATCGCCACCCACTCCTGTTCCGGGCGAAGGTGACGAGAGATTTTCTCATCGACAGCCCGGTACTTGTTCAGGTGCGTGCCGGTCGTGTCCCACTTGCGGATGTGCGTGATGCCCGTCATGTACGAATCGTTGTTCAAAATCCGCCGCACCGTGGACGCGCTCCAGACGGACTTGCCCGCGCGCGGCGACGGCAAACCAAGCTCCCCGAGTCGGTTCGCCACCTGGCGAATCCCCATGCTGGCGCCCAGCTTAAAGATCAAGCGGACGACCTCAGCCTCTTTTGCGTGTACGCTCACCTCGCCGTTGGCGTAGGCGTACCCGTAAATATCGGGCCAGTGCGTCCACTCGCCGTCTTTCGCCTTGCGCGCTTTACCCGTGTTCATGCGGCGTTTGATCAGTTCTTTCTCAAATTGGGCGATGGCACCGCGAATATTATAAAAAAGCTGCCCCTCCGCCGTCGCCTCGCGATTAAAATCGGTGAACAACAACTCTGCATGTTTGCCGATCTGTTCGGTAAATAATAACAGATATGCGAGGTCGCGTGACAATCGGTCAGGATCGCTGCAGATAAAAAAACGGACGTTTTTGTCGGTTTTCAGCATGGCAATGGCGTCCATCAGCGCGGGGCGGTTCGCAACCTCGCCCGAAACGCCCGCCTCTTCGAACACGACGTGCTGCGTGACACCGAGCGACTCTGCTTTTATGATGCACTTTTCACGCTGCGAGTCCAAACTATACCCGTGCGTCTGCTCCTCCGTCGAAACCCTCGTATAGATGATGGCCTTCAATCACTTCATCCTTCGTCGGTATGGTGTATCTCATTAGTATCACCGCGCCCACGAACGTTCAAACTGTAAAATCAACCAATCATACCAGCAGAAGGCACCGACACTCACACTGATTTCGCCGTATTGCGTATGCCATTTTTGTTTCGATGTGGACGTTTGGATCAGCAGAATTTGTGCCCACTCGAAAAGGTTTTTCATTACATGTCACTGCGAAACAAGAGGTAGCAGAACCGCTCCCTATTGATTGTGATGCCATCGTTGGTGTGGATTGTGGCATGAAATTTCTTGCCACCGCAACGAATCAGAATGATAAAAATAAATCCCCGTCACCGCAAAATGGTTCTGCGAGTCCTAGCGCTTCTGCGATTCCCCCCGCCTGATCCTGCACTTTATAGGTGAACTTCACACCAAACTCAGCGCCACTGCCAAGCAAATTAACAACGGAACCCATGTGTTCCTTATCAGTCACGATCAATTGATCGGTGATCCCAGATGCTTTCAACTTAAAGATAGAATGGTAGATCATCGGGTACCTGCCCATCGGAAGTAAGTGCTTATTCGTTACCTTTGTGAGCGGAAATAACCTCGAACCAGTTCCGCCAGCCAATATGACCCTTTAAAAACAATCCCTCACTTTCAACCCTTATTTCACACCACAACCGTTACATGATCACTACCTTATATCGTACACAAAAAAATCATACCACGTGGACATCATAGCCCACACCAAGACTTTGAACCCGCCCCACAAAGCAAATTAATTATCTTTATTTATACATTTGTATAAATAAAGGAGTTTAAGTGGCGATCTAGAACAGTCTCCTTCATCAAACATGAAAGGGTGTTCCACATGCATGGATTTATTATCGTTTTGTTAACAGAAGAAGAGGCACAGCAAGGCAAAGCCCATTTACTCCACCACATCGAAAAAATCGTGTATCCATACAAACGCGCTTATGATCAAGGGGATGAACGAGTATGTGGATGTGCGGATGAGACCGGTGCTGCCAACCCCAATTGTGAAGATTGCAAAGGTACTGGCAAATCGCCCCATAACCCAAACGGTAAATTAGATTACTGGGTACTTGGGGGGCGGTATGAAGGGTTCATCCGCAACGGAAAGATTGATCCGCAAAAAAGCATTGGTGACTTTTTCACTGAATTGATCAATTTCATGTCCTCATCCAGTGGGAATGTGCTTCCCGATAGCAGCCATTCAGAAATAGACACCAACGTAGTGCCAATCGATCACATTCACCTAAATGTACTGCGGGAAGTTTGGATTACGCCCGACCACGGCTGGGTCGAGAATATTTTCAACTTCACCGATGATCCGCGGCAAAAATACAAAGATCACTGGGTGGCCGGCATCGATTACCATTCCTGACCGAAATGGTAATTCACAACCACAGTGATATATTCAATTTGTTTTTTCATGGGGTAATCTTAAGTGACTGTTTCAGAAAAGAAAGTTCCTCGATAATTTGCAGAAGGTCGGTGGACCGTATGAGAGCACCTCCGTAAAAGTCGCCGTAGAACTTACCATCTTTACCCGACTCGTCCATATAAATAATGTGCTGCAGAACCTTCACCTTCTCGTTGATGCTTTTGTTTATTATAACAAAAATGGCGTTCTCCGGTTCTGCCAAGTTGGGGAATCATTTTTTTACCAATAAAACGGTAGAGGTCGTTAGGTACTGTTAAGCGAAGGTGAATACCTCGCTGAGCGTGATTTGCAAATCCGCAAAGAGGCCTACATTCATAACATCCCCCACCCCATAAACATCAGGCAAAGAATCCACGCCATCACCAAACTTGTACACCTCAACCGTTTCACCGTAAGGATCGACGATCCAATACTCCTTCACGCCTGCGGTTCGATACAGTTTGAGCTTCACCTTGCGGTCTTTGACTGCCGTCGTCTTGGACAGGATCTCCACCACCAGATCAGGCGCCCCCACGCAGCCCTTCTCCTGAATCTTGGACTTGTCGCAGATGACCGTCAAGTCGGGAATCACCCACTCATCCACGCCGTCCTTTAGATAAACATCAAATGGGGCAGAAAACACCTCGCACGATTTCCCTTTGAGGTACCACCAAAATACAGCGTGAAAATGACCGGATATGCGCTGATGCGTACTGGTTGGCGATGGGGTCATGTCGTAAATGACGCCGTCGATCAATTCGTAACGCTCTGGAATAGGGTTGCCAAGCATTAGCCCCATGAGAATCCCTCCATCATGAGAATGATCCCTGATAAACCTGATTGATACATGATTTCGCCATATTTCGGAAGCCATCAGATCCAATCCCGGTAAAACCAAACGTAGCAATTGAGCAGGCGATCGCATCACCAATCGCACAGCCCTGCAGTCTGGGGCGAAACCACCGGTTTGTGTCTTCGACCACTACCATCCAGCGTGGGAGGTGATGCGCCGCTCTCATTCACCACATAATGACCTTTGACAAACCATACTTTGCCATGAGAGTCGTAAGTAGTGCCGAGAAAATTGACCATTCGGTAAGATTTTCACTTTCGCATTTAAAACAAGTTCCACGCTCTCACCACCTTTCACTAAAATTCGTGTCCACGAAGGGGCAGGCCAAAAGCCTATACCCGGCACTCTAACGGGCGCTCACAATGGCATTTGCCAGTCTCAAATCAGTTCCTTGATCAAAGCCCTAATTCCATCCTCAAATGTCACCTGCGGTCGCCAGCCAAGCTCGTCCTGAATCTTCGTCGGGTCAATCGCGTAGCGCCGATCGTGACCCAACCGATCCTCCACAAACGTAATCAGCGACTCTGGTTTCCCAAGCAACTGCAAGATCTTTTTCGCAATATCGAGATTATGCCACTCATTATGCCCACCGATGTTGTACACTTCACCCACGCGACCATTTCCCAGCACCATGTCAATTCCCCTGCAATGATCGAGTACATGCAGCCAATCCCGTACATTTTGCCCATCGCCATAAATCGGCAACGACTCATCGCGAAGCGCACGGGAGATCAGCGTAGGGATGAGTTTTTCAGGGTGCTGGTTCGATCCATAGTTATTCGAGCACCGCGTGATCAGCACTGGCAGCCCATATGTCACATGATACGCACGCGCCAGCATGTCCGATCCCGCTTTGCTTGCCGAATAAGGGCTGTTTGGCGCAAGTGGCGTGGTTTCCGAAAAATACCCTTCTGGCCCCAGCGATCCGTACACTTCATCCGTAGAAATATGGACAAACCGCTCGACGCCATGCTTCCTTGCCGCATCCAATAATACCTGCGTTCCGAGTACGTTGGTCTTTACAAACACTGACGACTCCGCGATGCTGCGATCCACATGGGATTCCGCCGCAAAGTGCACCACCGCCTCCACCCTAGCCATCAGCGACTCCACAAGGGGAGCATCCAAAATGTCCCCATGCACAAATTCATGGCGCGGATGATTTCGCCATGGCCCCAAATTATCCAGGTTGCCCGCATACGTCAGGGCATCCAGGTTGACGATTTTTAACTCAGCGTACTTTTCCAGCATGTAGCGAATAAAATTCGAGCCAATAAAGCCCGCCCCACCAGTGACTAGGAGTGTAGAATACATGTGCCAACCTCACCTTACGTATCGTTTTCAGCGATTTTTTGTCGTCCAGTCAAATCCAATCGACGGATCATCCCAGGAAATGCGCTTTTCATCCGGGTTTTTCGGATCATACGACATGGTGGTAAAATACATGATCACCGCTGGTTCATTGCCGAGTACCCGATACCCGTGCGCGACACCGATTGGGATCACGAGCAATAGGGGATTGTCTTCGCCCATATAAAAGACGTTGGTTTCCCCTTTGGTCGGTGAATCTTCGCGAAGGTCATGAAGGACTACCTGGGCGTTGCCTGACGGGAAAAACCACAAGTCATCCTGCAATTCGTGGTAATGGAACGCTTTAATCACGCCAGGATATGATTTGGAAAAAGAAGCTTGTCCGAATCGCTTTAAAAGTCCATCGTCATCGCGTAACACTTCCATAAAAAAACCACGGTCGTCGGAATGTCGAATTAGTTTTTTAACAGTCACACCTTGAATCAAAATAAATCCCTACCTTTCGTCATTTCGTAGATCGGA
>JAJZCL010000053.1 GCA_021846165.1 Bacillota bacterium
TGCGCGAAAACGTCGGTGGCGCAACGAGGCGCCCGTGCCGCGTGGTTTTTGCGTACGCCTCATCGACGTACAGCGGGTTCGCGTCCCCGATCGCCTCGGCAAACTTGCGCACCGCCCCTTTTTCCACATCATTGGCGACTGGCGTCGACCACTTCCCCATCACTTCCTGACGAATCAACATTCGTTACACGTCCCTTTATGTTATTGTTCAGAACTATGTACCATAAAAAAACGCAGTCCGTGCTACAAATGTAACATCGATTCGGTCAATGATCAAAGACACGAAATTTAAAAAAACCCGTTGTCAGTACGAATCTGGCGGGAACACTGTGAAAAGGTATATACTAACTGTAGACAGTATGCTTAACACTATTCTTAAGTCCTGTCAATTCACAAGGAACGTATCAATTTCCTCCTCAACGAAACCATATCGTTAGACAAAAATAGCAATTCGATAAAAAAACAAAACAGGAGGGAATTGGATGAAATACAAAGCGGAGGAGTTTAATATGAATATTGTCGCTATTGTCGGAAGTTTGCGTAAAGGGTCTTACAACATGCAACTTGCCAAGACCATGCAGGAGCGTTACAAGAATCGAATGAACATCACCATTGCCGATATCCGTTCGCTGCCTTACTACGATCAAGATGAGGAACTCAATCTGCCACAAACAGTTACGGCATTTAAACAATCGATCGCCACTGCTGACGGCATCATCGTCATCACGCCAGAATACAACTGGTCGATTCCTGGCGTGCTGAAGAACGCTCTCGACTGGATCTCAAGAGTGGACAAGGTGATGATCGATAAGCCCGTCTTGCCCGTCGGGGTCACCCCCGGCATGCTGGGAACGATTCGCGCTCAATTGCATCTGCGAGAAATTTTATCGAGTCCGGGAGTGCAGGGGAGGGTCTTATCTCCTGCTGGGAATGAGGTGCTAATTAACAACGCTATCCAAAAGTTCGACGCTAAGGAAGGCCGCTTGGTCGATGAAGCGACACTCTCGTTTTTGGATGAAGTGGTAAGCAAGTTCGTTCAACTGATCCAGCAGTGACACGCAACAACGGTAAGTTTTGCCGTCGTGTGGCGTTTACTTTGCCAGCACTGGATTTTTCCATGTTTGTCCGCCACTAGTGGTTTGCAGCAACCCATTTTGGGTCAACAACCAACCGTCTTTAGCATTGACAAAATCAACGGGGTACACATTCGTCAAATTGGGCGGCGGCGAAATCGGCCACGCACCACCAACGACAGGGCTAGTGTACACTTGCCAACTATTTCCACCGCTGGTGGTGCGGTACACCACCATGCGTTGCTTCATCGACAACCAAGGCACAACGCCAATCAACCACCCGTCCTTTACCCCATCGCGTGCGATTCCTTCAATGCCAACGCCTGCTGGCAGTTTCCACGCAGCGCGCCATGAGTGCCCTGCGGCGTCCAATCGTTCGATCGTGGTGGAAGGCGGTGTGATCCCCGACTTTTCTGTTTTGAGCAAGGACATCCACCCGTTGGTCGGACTGGCAAACGCGAAGTCTTCCACAGCGCCGGGAGGATCGGCCATTTGCGCCACAAGACTCCACGACTGGCCCGCGTTTTTGGTCGCCAAAGTGAACAGTTGCGGGTACCCGTTGGCACCAAGTAGCCAGTTTTGCGATGAAAAGACGGTGAGCGTCGCCGGGTCGATCAAGCCCATTTTGGCGATGACGGGATCTGTCGCCTTTGGGAGTTCGCCTCGTTTGACCAAATGCCAGGTGTGGCCGCCGTCGATGGTTCGATACACCTGAAGCTGCGGTGATCGCGGTTGATCGGCCACCGCCAGTCCGTCGCGTGTGTTGGAGAACGCAAGCGCGCTGATCTGACTGCCGATCGGCAGTTCGCCCACCACCCGCCATGACGTGCCACCGTCTGTCGTGATCAACACAGCGGTAGGGTTGGTTTCCGTGCCGAGTCCAAACCCATGCGTGGCGGAAACAAACGAAATATTCTCAGTGGGTCGCAGACTCGGATACACCTGTGCCCAAGATCGTCCATCGTTGGTGGACTTTAAGAGTTGATTCCCGTTGCCTGCTGTGGACAGCCCGTACACAGTCGAACTAAAAGCGCGGCTGAGTTGCAACTGTCGCCAGTCAGCCAGAGTGTTCAGTGGGTGGAAGTGTTCCCCGCCGTCGTTGGATGCCCAAAGTGAGCTTGGCAGGGGCCCCGCTCCACCCCCAGCCGGAAGCAGGACGTGGGAGACAGACAAAAAGACGGGTTGATCGGGGAAGACCCGTCCGTCGATCAGGGGTTTTGCTGTGGCCGTCCACGACTTGCCGCTGTTCTTTGTCCAAAACAAGCGCGTGTCCCACGACATGGTGTCCCACGCAAGGACGACGCCTTGGTGTTGTTCCTCGCCCAACTGCACATCCGTAAAATAGGCGTTTTTGCTCTGAAACGTGCGGGTAAAATGCTTGCCGCTGTCGGTCGTCTGCCAGATGGAAAGGCGGTCTGGACCGTCGGCTTCTGTGATGGAAATGGTGACCACTGTGCCGGTTTGCGGTGACAAAAAATTGATGGCAGCAATGGACTGACCGGGAAACCGAACGGACTGCCATTTTAAACCTGCGTTATGCGTGATCAACAGCCGATTGCCCATATGCAGGATAACGGATCGATCACTCAGCGCCTGAAGTCCGACGACGTTCGTTTGCAGGCTGTCAGGCAGCGTGCCTGCCCATTCTTTTTGCCACCTGCTGCCGCCATCTGTTGTGCGATACAGCGTAAACGATCCCGTTTGCGATGCGGCGATGGAGGAGGTGGGCAGTTGCGTCGCCATCAACACCCAGCCAGTTTGAGAGCTGGAAAAGGCGACAGCCTGAACCGTCCCCTTCGGGGTAGGCATGCTCGACCAGGCGGCGCCTCCATTCACTGTTTTCAACAGTCCGCGCTTGTCTGCGATCCATCCGGTGGTGGCGCTGATGAAGTCAGGTCGTATGGACAACACGTTCGCGGAAGAATTTTCTTTCACCCCCAACAGACGTAAGGGACTGTGGGCCACCACCTTGATGTCGCCTGTCGTCGGTGGAGTAGATGCAAAAACAGCAGGTGGACTACCGGACAGCCCGAATACGACTCCCCAAAGAGCCACTCCCATTCTGGTGTACCCTCTCAATATATCCCCTCCCGTCATGCCATCTATGTAGAATCATATCACGCGGGCATGATGCCATACCCGTTTCAAAACCTGCCAACATTGACAAACGCGGTATTTTGCCTAGACTGTTATTGGATTCAGCATCGCATGAAGGAAAGAAAAAGGAGTCACTCAACTATGTCGTACACGATCCTCGCCACCGCGCCGCTCGGACTCGAAGCGGTGGTGGCACACGAAGCGAAAATCCTCGGATTTAGCGAATATCAGGTGGAAAACGGTCGCGTCCGCATCACCACCGACCTTGAAGGAATCGTCAAAGCCAACCTGTGGTTACGCACGACCGATCGTATTTTGCTGCTGCTCGGCGAGTTTCCCGCCTACACCTTTGACGACTTGTTCGAGGGTACAAAGGCGCTCCCCTGGGACGAGTGGCTGCCAGAAGACGGGCGCTTTCCCGTCGCCGGGCGCTCACACAAGTCGCAACTGTCGAGCGTTCCCGCCTGCCAGTCGATCGTCAAAAAAGCAATTGTGGACAAACTGACGGATGCGTATATGACGACCCGCTTCCCGGAGGACGGTGCCACCTACCCGATTGAAGTGACGCTCCATCAGGATCGCGCCATGATTACCCTCGACACCTCTGGTGCGGGACTACACAAGCGCGGATACCGCGTGGCGGCAGGTGACGCGCCGATCAAGGAAACGCTTGCGGCGGCGCTCGTGCAGCTCAGTCGCTGGCGCGGTGAGCGGGTACTGGTTGATCCGTTTTGCGGGTCGGGCACGATCGCAATCGAGGCGGCGATGTATGCCGCCAACATAGCACCGGGACTGCACCGCGAGTTTGCGGCGGAACACTTTGACTGGGTTCCCAAACGCCTGTTTCGTGAGGCGCGCGAACAGGCGACGAGCGCCATCAACACGGCGAACGCACGCGCAATCCTAGCCTCCGATATCGACGCGGGTGCGGTCGACCTGGCGCGTCTCAACGCGCACAGGGCGGGGGTGGAACCGATGATCGAATTTTCCCGGCAGGCGGTCAAAGACCTTCGACTAGAGGAAGATCGCGGCGTCCTGATCGGCAACCCGCCGTACGGCGAGCGCATGGGCGACGCTGCAGACGTACGCCGAATCTACGAAACCCTCGGCCAACTGCGAACCGATCACCCTGGCTGGTCGTTTTTTCTCCTCTCTGGCCAGCCGCTGTTCGAAAGGTGGTTCGGCAAGCCCGCCGACAAGCGCCGCAAGCTGTACAACGGACGCATCGAGTGTCAGTACTACCAGTACACCCGCTAGATCGTACGGTCACTCGCCGACGTTAAAGTACCGCGCCTCCGGATGCGCGAACACCAACGCCGACACGGAGGCTTCCGGCTCCATCATGAACCCGTCCGTCAGGTGAACGCCGATCCCCTCTGGCTGTAACAACCGGAACAGCGTCGCCTGATCTTCGAGGTGGGGACAGGCCGGGTATCCGAACGACACGCGTATCCCTTGGTACTTCGCCAAGAACCGTTCTCGCATCGTCATGGCAAGCGGATCAGGGAACCCCCACGCCCCACGCAATACTTGGTGCAGGCGCTCGGCAAACGCCTCGGCGAGTTCGAGCGCCAGCGCCTGCACTGCGTGCGAGCGCAGAAACTCACCCTCGTCCTTCCACTGCTGTGCGAATTCACGCACGTTGCCTCCCGTCGTAACGACAAACATCGCCACATAGTCCATCTCTGGGTCATCCGTTGACCGCAAAAAGTCGGAAAGGCACAGGTGTGGCGATTGCTGTTGCCGGGGAAATTCAAACCGCCCGCGCACCTCTCGACCAGTGGCGTCCGCATAGATGAGAACCTCATTCCCGTTGGCTTTGGCGGGAAAAAACTGATACACCGCGCGCGCGACGAGCGCTCCTTGCTCTGCCCCGCTCTGTAGCAAATCCGCAATCAGCGCACGGTACTGTAGCGCCTTCTCGTCATGCTCACGCAAAAGCGCCTCCACGTTACCGCGCAGTCCCAAGTGTTTGCCTAGCAGCATCTGCCAGTTCAAATAGGGGGCGAGTTCCACCAGCGGATACTCACGCAGCACGTGCCGCTCAAGATCGGGCGGCACCCGCACCTGTGCGCAGGGGTCAACCGACGAGTCGGCACGGGTCACAAGCGGAGCGGTGGCGCCCGTCGCCCCTGTTGGCGCCTCGACGTCCGTGCCCGATGCCTTCGGTGCCGCACGGCCTTGCGCCTCATCCGCGGTCTCAGCAGACTCACCGCCACGACCCGGTGCAACGCCAATTTCGCCCGCTGCCATGCGATTGGCAAGCGCCAGTCCGTCCATTGCGTCTTTCGCGTAGAGAACGGAACCGCCATAAGCAGGCGCGATGCGGGTGTCCGCAAACTTTTTTGTGAGTGCCGCGCCGCCGACAAGTAGCGGTACATGGATGCCCGCCTGGGCGAGATCGCTCGCCGTCACGACCATCTGCTGTGCCGACTTGACGAGCAAACCAGATAGTCCGATCGCATCCGGTCGGTGTTCACGGTAGGCACTGATCAACTCGTCCGGCGGCACCTTGATGCCGAGGTTCACCACCTCAAACCCGTTGTTCGAGAGGATGATGTCGACGAGGTTTTTGCCGATGTCATGCTCGTCCCCCTTGACCGTGGCGAGAAGAATCTTCCCCTTCCCTGCCGCGCCCAACCTCTCCATGTGTGGCTCCAAGTAGGAAACCGCCGCTTTCATGACCTCCGCACTCTGCAGCACCTCCGCGACGATCAGCTCGTTGCGGTTGAAAAGTCGTCCTACCTCTGCCATCCCAGCCATCAGGGGGCCGTTCACGATCGCCAATGGCTCGCCGTCTGCCAGTGCCTCGTCAAGGTCGGCGAACAGACCTTCCTTGCTACCCTCGATGACGTGTCGCGCCAAGCGTTCCGGGAGCGGCAAAACTTCCGTCACCACCGGCGCAGCCGCCACTTTTTTCGCGCGAAAGTGATCCGTAAACTCAGCGACTGCCTGCTCACTTGTCGCAAACAGGATCGCTTCTGACAACCGCTTCTCGTCATCGGCAATACCAGCGTAGCGCTCCAGTTTTTCGGCGTTGACAATCGCAAAGTCCAGCCCCGCCCTTGTCGCGTGGTACAAAAACACCGAGTTCAGCACCTCGCGTCCTGCGGGCGGCAGGCCGAACGACACGTTACTCACACCCATCACCGTGAAACTGTGCGGAAACTCTTCCTTTAGCTGCCGAATCGCCGCGATGGTGGCATTCGCCGATCCGTAGTAGTGGGCGTCACCCGTGCCGACGGGGAACACCAGCGGATCGAACAGAATGTCCCCTGGCGCCAGTCCATACTTGTCCACAAGGAGTCGATACACTCTGTGCGCCACTTCCAGTTTCCGCTCCAGCGTCACTGCCATGCCCGTTTCGTCGATCAGACCGACCACGACGCTCGCACCGTAGCGCTGTAAGAGCGGCACCACCTCAGTCAGACGCTTTTCCCCGTCCTCCAGATTGATCGAATTGACAATCGACTTCCCCTGCATGCGCTTGAGGCCAAGCTCGATCACCGCCGGATCGGTCGAATCGAGCATGAACGGCACCTTCACCATCTTCACGGCATACTGCAAAAACGCGTCCATGTCTGCCTGTTCGTCGCGATCCGGGTCGGCAAGGCACACGTCGATCACCTGTGCGCCGTTCTTGACCTGCGCCCGCGCCACCTCTGCCGCCTCCTCATACCTGCCGTCCGCGATCAGGCGTTTGAACTTGCGCGAGCCGATGACGTTCGTCCGCTCGCCAACGAGGATGGGGCGGTTGTCTTCCTCCACGAAGAGCGGCTCGATCCCCGATAAGGCGGCCTGATGGGACGTTGCCGGCTGACGCGGCACCGCGTCCGCGAGCGCCAGCGCCAGCGCCCGGGTGTGCGCAGGCGTCGTACCGCAGCACCCACCCGCAATGTTCAGCCAGCCCGCCTCCGCAAAGTCGCGCATTTTCCTTGCAAAGCTTTCCGGCGTTTCGTGATAATGTCCATCTTCATCCGGCATGCCTGCGTTCGGATAACAGCTCACACCCGTCGTCGCCAGCGTTGCGAGCGAGCGCAAGTGGTCTTTCATCAACTCAGGACCCGTCGCGCAGTTAAGACCGACCGACAGTGGCCGCAAGTGTTCAACGGCAATGTAGAACGACTCAATCCCCTGCCCCGCAAGCGTCGTCCCCATCGCCTCAATTGTGCCAGACACGATCACGGGAAGCTCGCGCCGCAACTCGTCAAACGCCTCCTGAATCGCGAGTGCCGCCGCCTTCACGTTCAACGCGTCCTGCGCCGTTTCGACGAGCAACAGGTCCGCACCGCCTTCCATCAGGGCGAGCACCTGTTCATAATACGACGCCCGCAACTCGTCAAAGGTCATCCCACCAGTGACCGACAGGGTCTTGGTCGTAGGACCGATCGACCCTGCGACATAACGCGGCGCATCTGCTGTGGAAAAAAGCTCGCACGCTTCTTTTGCGAGCTGAACCGCTGCTAGATTGATCGCGCGCGCCTTGTCGGCCAGGCCGTATTCGGCAAGCACGACGGACGTGGCCCCAAAGGTGTTGGTTTCCACGATGTCCGCGCCCGCTTCTAAATACTCTTGATGAATCTCAAAGATCACGTCGGGTCGCGTCAAAACCAAGTGTTCATTGCACCCTTCATACACTTCGCCGCCAAAGTCTGCCGCCGTCAGCTCCCTCTGTTGCAGCATCGTGCCCGTCGCGCCGTCGAGAATCAGGATTTTTTCGCGCATCCGATCTACTATGCTTTTTTTAGTCAACGCATTCACAAGTCATCTACCCGCACTCTCTATCATTCTTTGGCTTCCAGCACCAAGATCGCCAGATCGGCGCGGGCAAAGTACAGCCACGCCTCACTCACGGGTTTATGATACCCTTTTGCCATTGCCTCTGCATAGAGTTGCAGTTGCAGCGAATATTTTTCTGCAAGCGCTGGCGAATGAGTGGATGCGGGGACGCGATCCGTCTTGTAATCCACCAACACCAGTTTCCCGTCTTCTGCAAACGCCGCATCGACGACGCCTTGCACCACGACCTTGTCCCCGCTCTTCGCCGCCGGGTCAAGCCTGTCCGCGGGAAGCGCCATCATAAACGGCAGCTCACGGCGCAAATAACGGCGGGCTTGCCACAGGCGCTGACCCAGCCCACCCGCAAAAAACCGCTCCGCCGCACGGATCGCGTCGCTCCCTCCTGCATCGGTCAGCACACCGAGGTTGACGAGCCGACGCCATTCACTGGTCAGCCATGTGGAATCGGGGCGATCATCCGAGAGTTCTAAGTGCTGCATGTACAGGTGAAAATTCGTCCCCTGTTCTGCCGCTGTTGGCGTGTCGTGTTGCGCCGCAAAGCGCGGTCTGGTCATCGCCCAATCGGGGGTCGCTGGTAATCGCAAGTCGGCCAGTTCCTCCCCCTCGTCCTCTTCGCCACCCACTGTGCGCAGCGCCCGCTCTTGTCGTTTGCGCCACTCTGTCACACTGATCTTGGCTGCCATTGCTGTGGTGGATGAACGCTCCGACGCCTGCACCGCCGTCAGCAGTTGAGCCTGCAAGGCGTCAACGTTCGCACACGCTTCCGGCGTTTCCGGGGCGAACAGCGAGGCGTCAAAAGCAAACAAGCGATCCATCCACCCCCCGTCGCGCGCGCCGATCCCCGCGAAGCGGGCAAACACCTCCGGGCGATCCCAGACCTGAACCCGAAACACCTTTTCTCCTTCTATTGCACGGTAAATGGCAGGCAAGATCCAACCGAGAAAGTCTTTCGCTCGCCACAAGTACGCATCCGGCAGCGGCCCCTCGCCGCCCACCTGCCCCCGCACCCGTTCCCTGGCGTTCGCTGCCTCCTGTTCCGCGTTTTTGATACTTCCTATCAGAATCAGTCGCTCACGCGCCCGTGTCATGGCCACGTAGAGAACCCGCGCCTCCTCCGCCAGGCTTTCACTCAGTTCCAGTTCTGCCAGCGCCAGACTGGTGACCGTCGGCGCCCGTTCGCGCCTATCCAGATCCACCTCAACCAGTCCAAACCCGCAATTCCGTTGTAAGTAAAAAGGCGAATCGTGCCGCACGTTGAACTGGTTGCCAAGACCGACGACAAACACGACCGGAAACTCCAGCCCCTTGCTCTTGTGAATCGTCATGATCCGCACCACATCGTCGGTTTCTGCCACAGCGGAGGCTTCCCCAAGCTTCACTTCGCCACTGGTTTGCTGATCGTCGAGGTAACGGACAAAGGCAGAAAAACGGTGCTGACCCATTTGGTCAAAACCTTCTGCCATCTGCTCCAGATACGCCAGATTGGCGACCCTCGCGTCACCACCCGGTGCCACCCGAAAGTACGCAAATAACCCCGCTTCGCGCAGCACGCCCGCGACCGCCACTGGCAGTTCGCTTGTCCGCGCTGCCGTGCGCCACCTGTCCAAACGCGCAAGAAAGCGTCGACCTTTTTCCATTATTTTACCACCAACCGGTACGTCAACCTTTGCATCTTCGACGTACGCGAAAAACGCATCTGCGAACGCCCCTTCTTGATGCATGCGCACGAGCGCCAGGTCGGAAGAGCGAAAGTCGCCGATAAATGACCGCAACACGGCAATCAGTTCAATGTCTTGAAGCGGATTGTCAATAATGCGCAAAAGTGCGAGCGCGAGTCTGATTTCGTAAGTATTGAAAAAACCGCTGTCCGCCTTGCCGTGTGCCGGAATGCCCGCCCTGCGCAACACGCCCTGCAGTGCATTGACGCGCGACTGATTGGAGCGCAGCAAGATGGCAATATCGCGGTAAGCAAGTGGCCGATATCCCTTCTCCCTCGCGTCGTAGACCGAGTACCCGCCGCCCATCAGTGCTTGAATGCGAGCGGCAATGACGTGCCCCTCGCGCTCGATTCTAACCAGATCCTCCAGCCAGTCGGTGTCATCGGTCGAATCGGCATCTTCCTCTATACTGACGTTGTCTTCGTCGCCTGCCATGCCGTCCTCTTCGTCGGCTACCATCGTTCCGCTCTCGACGAGGTGCAGCTCCACATTGGCCGCGAGCGTGTTCACGTGGGCGTTGTTGTCCGGGTAGTCGGCGCGGGCGATCATTTGCGCTGATTCGTCGTACGCAAAACCACCGAGCGACTCGGAAAACACCTGGCGAAACACCAGGTTCACCGCATCGACCACCTCTTTGCGGCTGCGGTAGTTTTCGTTCATGGCGATGAGGTTCCCCATGCCTGCGGCTGCACGAGAGCGACCCAAAAACAGCGACGGTTCTGCCATCCGAAAGCGGTAGATGCTTTGTTTGACGTCACCCACCACAAACAACGACGGCTGCCCCAATTCGGCTAATGCCTGCAAAATGGCGTCCTGGAGCGGACTCGTGTCCTGGTACTCGTCCACGTAAACCTCTTGGTAGCGGCCAAACAGTTCGCGCGCGACCGTCGATTCTGGGCGTTGCCTGGCACTGCGCAGCAAATCGTGCGCCATGTGTTCAAGATCCTGAAAATCGACCATCCCCTGCGCTTTTTTCGCTTCGGTAAACGCCTTCATCACGCCCTCCAGAATGGCGGCCATCTGCTCCACGTCGGCAAGGCCACCCTGGATTTGCGCAGTCAGCACGGCAGGCGTGCGCTCGGACAGGTGCAGTTTGGCGAGTTGACGTTTCGCACTGTCGCGTAAATCCGTGACGCGCTTTTTGATGTCTTTCTGCGCCCCCTTCTCACGGGGCAATTTGTCGAAAACGCTGCCGCTTGCCTGCGCCAATGCGTGCCAATCCAGACTTCCGGCCAGTTGCTGCATTCGTTCCAGCGCCTCGATCTCCGCTTCCAGTCTGGGCGCGTATACGTCCGGACCGCCAGGGGCACGGCTCCACCGGTACGCCTCGATCAGAGATTGCCGGGCGTTTGCCAACTGGCGAATCACATACCTGGTGTACAGCTTGGCGTAGGGCGTGGCGGCAAAGTCCTGTGCGGCGTTCTCCCGATACATGTCCGCCATGCGCTTGACAAACAACAGTGGATCGGGTTGACTGCGCGCGTAACGATCCAGTGATTGGATGACACGTTGCAGCCTTTCGCCTTTGCCGCCATAGCGCAACGCAAACCTGACCTGCTCTTCGTCTGCTTGGGCAAGCCAGTCATCGAGCCAGTCGCTCAGCACCCGGTCAAAAAGCAGCGCGGCCTCGTTGCCGTCGCTAATCCGAAACCCCGGGGCGACGGGCAGATCGAGCGCGCCTAGGCGCAGCACCGTCAAGCAAAAACTGTGCAAAGTCGAGATCTGCGCCCGCTCGATCTTCTGCAGTTGACTCGCGGCGCGTGCGCCGTCGGGCAACTTGGTCGCTTCGTACAAAGCCGCCTCGATCCGCTCCTTCATCTCCTGCGCCGCCGCTTCTGTAAAGGTCACCACAAGCAACTCATCCAGATCGACGCCCTCGCGCAACACGCGCGTCAATACCCGCTCGACGAGTACCGAGGTCTTACCCGACCCGGCGCCCGCCGATACGAGGAGCTCAGAACTGCGGGTCGCTATCGCGCGCTCCTGCGCCTCCGACCACCTGCTCATTCCATGCTGCATGTCAGTCATGAACCAAAACCACCTCCCAATGTAACCATTCTTGCGAAGTTCACGTGTTCTCGTAGGTTTCCTTTTTCTACCGGGGTGTATTTGTGCAATTTTCACACTTGAACTGTACAAAAAAGAGTTTACCAGCCATAACGGTTTTAAGGCTACGAGTTGTAATCAATACAGCTCGTAGCCGAATTATATGATGTATCTTGGTTAAGGTGTAACCGTGCCTGGAGGAATTTGCAATACCTCTTCCAATTTGAATTCGAGCAGCATTTCCTTCTTGATGACATCTTTAAGAATGGTTTGAACCGATTTGTCAATGGCAATCAAATCGGCAATCGTAGGCGGCGCTGGCGGGAGATGGCCGGGAAGTGTTCCTAGAATGTACTGAATTTTTTCCGCTTCCGCATTAACGATATGCGCCAAACTAAGTTCTTCCAGACCAATCGAGGCAAGCATGATATCGATAACTTCCTCGCGACTAATGGATATGGTCGGAGTAATATTCGGTATGTTGGGAAACGACATTGGGATCCTCCTCGTTTTTTGCTATTCACTTTATATGGTGGGTGCTGTTCGCCGGTACTAGGCATGCGTCCAACTTTCTTAGAAAATGGGTTTGTTATATTCGCCATCTGTGACTCATAGGATGAAAAACAGCAAAATCTTTTCACATAATGGGGTGTTTGTGCCCATGCCAATTTTCGATAATCCAATAAACGATAAAAAAGTTACCAGAACCCAAATGGTGAATGATCTTCTTGAATCTATCGCGTTAGAAAAATTGGCACTTGCCTACCTCATCAACACCGAGGCTGAAAAGATGAAATTTTTCATTGAAACATCCGATAAACACCCCATTTTGCCAACCAATCGGGAATTAGTCGAATACCAGCGCTATACCACCAGAATCATCGAAGCATTCACGGAACAGCAAAAAATGCTGAGCAGAGCCTTAGAAACGGTCAAAGAGATCATTAATTCTGGCGACTTAAAGGACAAAAACGATGTATGAATCTGAATTCACGTTTGATTCGATCAGGAACAAGATCCGCGCTTCCGTTTATCTGAGTCGATTGAATAGTCCTACGAATCAAATAAAAGCGGAACAAGCACTAAATGCGCTTTTGAATGATTATCGACGGATTTTCCATGTTCCTATCGATATCGAAAAAACGAACCGAAACCCTTCTTCGACTTCCTTCTCTCCGCAAATCGCAACGGCCGTTCTTGGGCTCAATACGACAGTGTTTTATCCGATTCGCCACCAAA
>JAJZCL010000054.1 GCA_021846165.1 Bacillota bacterium
ACACGATGGCAAAAGTAAAGGTGAAGAAAACAGCGTATCGGATCACCGATATGGCGCTGGATGCAGGCACCACGGAAGTCTACACCGATCAGAATAATCGGCGCTATGGCACCGACTTTGGGCGTATTCTTGCCAATGTGGATGCACGTGTATCAGATAAAGGCAAGAAACGCAATCAGATTCGCGATACGGCGAAGAAGAAAGAATTCGCTACGGAAGAAGAACGAAATGCTCATTTGCGTAACGTGCGCAAGCATAACCTTGGTCAAAAGAAACAAACCGCACAACGAACAAAAGCCAGAACTGCGTTTGCCAACGAGATTAACCAAGCACTAAATGAGGTGTTGGCGCAACAGCCACAACGCGTGATTGTAGAAAATTTAAGTCACATGCGTGGCAAGGCGAAAGGCAAGAAAATGTCACGCATAGTTTCGATGTGGATGCGCAGCACATTAAAAGAACGAACAAATTTTAAGACAGAGGCGAGAGGTTCTCGCCTAGAAGCGGTTGCATCGGCGTATACGAGTCAGGAATGTTCGCACTGCGGGTTCACGGCAAAAGAAAACCGCGCAGGAGACCATTTCAGGTGCCTGAATTGTGGCACGGTCGAAACGGCAGATGGCAATGCAGCGAAGGTGATTTTGAAACGTTTCTACGATCCAGACATGAAGCCTTGGATGAACAAGTGTCAGATCAAGCGGATACTGGATCGTCGAAATGCCGAAATCACAGGGGCAACCCTTGGTGCCGGTTGTGAAGTGAGTGAGCTAGTACAGTCATTCGCCACCGTTAACGGCCAGACTCCAGCGTAGAGGTTCCGTGACTTCGAAAGCGGAGAGCGAACAATAAGTAGAAAACGAGCCTGTGTAATTTTAGGTAAGTTTTCTGTAACGGTGATCACCATCGTCACACTGTTGCTGGGGACGGTGCTGGCTTGGTACGCCCTGGGAGCGGTGCGCTGGGACGTGTTTATAAAAAAGCCGGAATCGGGTGCGTCGCGCTTGCTCAGAATGCTGCTCGCGATTATGATTGGTACAGGTGTTTCTGGTTTCATCCTGCAGTACATAACTGGCGCTACCATGATGCATGGGTAACACGATCATAGAAATTTGCTAGATTCGTATAATCGAAGCGCCCTCCTGTCCATACTTGCTGGTAAAGGCATGTATGGAGGATGGGCGCGGTGAAGAAACTATGGGTAGCGGTGCTGGCAAGTTGCGCGATTTCGTACGTCGTCGGGCAAGAGGTGGCAACAGCGGCGAGTCCGGGCGCCGAGTCGTCGGTCGCGCTGGTGGAGTCTGCTTTTGCGGCAACAGGCGCGAGGGTGACGGGGTTTGAGGTACATGACTGGACGATCCTGCCGCAGGCGACCATGAGTGTCGCGCGATTGCGCGTACTCGGTCAGGGGATCGCGAACGAACTGCAGATAGGAACGGTGACGCCGCTGATCAGCAAGAGCGTGACTGAGGCGAGCGTGGTGTATGTTGGCACGATGCGGTTCGCGGGCGAATCGGGTGCTGTGCGCGTGACGGTGGATCTGATGGGGATGCGCATACCAGGTGCGCCAGTGCAGACGGCACTGGTAATTCAAGCACTGGCGAACGACGACGGCGCCGTCAGTGAAGTGGATCGGCGCGTCGCTGCAGCGGTGCAAACCACGGGCGCCACGCCGTCAATCAACGTCACGATGATCGGACTGCTCGGGAAGTCACTTGCTACGTCGGCGCGCGCAAAGGTGATTCGCCAATCGTTTGCGAGTGTGGACGCTCGCGAGGCGCAAAGCGAGCAGGACGCGTATACCTCCAGTGTTGCCGGCTGTGCGAACCGCATTTGGGCGCCAGCGGTTCGCGCGAACGGGCAACCCATCAATTTGCAAGTCGCGTTGCACAAAAGGAACGAATTTAAGGATACCAAGGTGTTGGTAGGGAGTCCCGTTATCACGCTGGAATACTAACGTGAATAGGCGCTGGGCAGCAGGAAACGACAGGTGGAGGACTGCATGTGACAACGATTCAGATCAGAGGGGGACAGCGACTCGTCGGCACGATTCAGGTGAACGGCGCCAAAAATGCCGTATTGCCGATCATGACCGCTTCGCTGCTAGCCGATAAAGGCATTACAGTGATTGAAGGCGCTCCTTATTTAACCGATATTGAGAATTTGGCGCACGTGGTGCGCAGCCTTGGCGTAGGAGTGGAGATGTCACCGGACGGCAAGGTCAGGGTGGAGGCCGATTCGCTGGCGACCTGCGAGGCTCCCTATGAACTGGTGCGAAAAATGCGCGCCTCGTTTTGGGTGGCGGGGCCGCTGCTCGCACGCACGGGCCACTTTCGCGTGCCCCTTCCGGGCGGTTGCAACATCGGCGAACGCCCGGTCGATCAGCACATTAAAGGGTTCGAGGCGCTGGGCGCCAAGGTGACGATTGAACACGGCTATGTGGAAGGCTATGTAAACGGTCGCCTTAAGGGCGCTAGAGTGTACCTTGACATCGTCAGCGTCGGCGCGACGATTAACACGATGATCGCCGCCACACTGGCGGAGGGTCAGACGATCATTGAAAATGCCGCGAAGGAACCGGAGATCGTTGACCTCGCTAACTACCTGAACGCCATGGGCGCCAGCGTGCGCGGTGCCGGAACGGACGTGATCCGGATTGAAGGGGTTAAAGCCTTGCACGGCGCAAGCCACAACGTGATTCCCGACCGCATTGAGGCGGGTACGTTCATGGTCGCCGCCGCCATCACTGGCGGTGACGTGTTCGTCGAAGGCGCGATTTACAACCACCTCAGTTCGCTTGGCGCCAAGCTGCGCGAGGCGGGCGTCGAAGTGGAGGACGACATCAGCGGCATTCGCGTGCGTGCGCCGCAAACGCTCAAACCCATCGACGTGAAAACCCTGCCTTATCCCGGGTTTCCAACCGATTTGCAGGCGCCCGTTCTGGCGCTGCTCGCGCGCGTTGAAGGGGTCAGCATCATCACGGAAACACTGTATGAGAATCGCTTTATGCATGTGCCTGAACTCAGGCGAATGGGTGCCGAGGTGAAGATTGAGGGACGCAGCGCCATTGTGGAAGGCGTGGCGAAGCTGACCGGAGCCGACGTGACGGCCACCGACCTTCGAGCCGGGGCGGCGCTCGTACTCGCGGGCCTCGTGGCGGAAGGGGAAACGCTGGTGAGCGGGGTCGAACACATTGATCGTGGCTACCACGATCTGGTCGGCAAACTGCGGTCGCTGGGCGCACACATCTTTCGCGCTGGCGATTCCGTCCCCCCACTCAAACTGGTATCTTCGCAATCGTAAATCAAATTGTTTAAGACTACCTCGAATTGGCGAAACTGTCATTTGAGGTGATGAACGATGAATCGTGATGACGAATCGAAAAAGTCATTGCAACCGTCGGGCGACGAGGAGTCGTCGCAGATAGAAGGAGCGGAGCCGGACTTAGCACCTGTGTGGCGCCGTCGCTGGTACTCAGGCCGCTGGGTGTTGCCTGCGATCTATTTGACAGCGGCCGCACTGATTATCGTGTTCATGTACGGACAAACAAGTCGGCTTTTGCACCAGCACAACACCCCCCAGGCGGCGCCCGTCGCCACGCAAACGATCGCGCCTGCCACGCAACCCTGGACGTGGCCGGTTGCCGCGGATACGACGGGCGTACACCTGATCAAAGGGTACTATGATGCGACCGCGAAAGGCGCAACCGTGCAGGCGCTCGCCGCTGATCTGGTGCATTATGACGACAGCTACCAAGGCAATACGGGGATTGACATCGGCATTTTCGGCAGTCACCGTTCGTTTGGGGTTGTGGCGGCAGCCTCAGGTGTGGTCAAATCCGTGACGAGTGATCCGGTGATGGGGGAAACCGTCGTCATCAACGCCAACAACGGGTATGAGACGTTCTATCAGTCGCTTGGTTCGGTCAGCGTCAAGCCGGGCGACCAGGTGCAGCAAGGCCAACTCATTGGCAGCAGCGGGTACAACATGCGCGAGGCGGCGCTAGGCAATCACCTGTATTTTGCTGTTCAAAAAGACAACACACTCGTCGATCCGGAATCGGTGTTGCCGCAAACCGGGGTTTGAAGGAGCGAACACAGGCACAGGCGGCATCCGTTCGAGGCGCATCCGCGCAGGACGACATAACCACGCACCAGTTCGACATTTTCGACAACAGGCGATCCTCCAAGATGGGGACGCCTGTTTTTCATTGGAATATGCTTTCCAACCCCTCATATACTGTACCAGATTACTGAAGTGGGGGAGGTGAGGCTGTGCACGATTACATCAAGGAAAGAACCCTCAAGATCGGTGAATACATCGTGGAAACGCGCAACACCGTGCGCACGATTGCCCGTGAATTTGGGGTTTCCAAAAGCACCGTGCATAAAGACCTAACCGAAAGACTGCCCGAACTAAACCCCGATCTTGCCAATCGCGTAAAGGAAATTCTGGAGTATCACAAATCCATTCGCCACTTGCGTGGGGGGGAGGCGACGAAGGAAAAATACAAGCGTGAGGAGGGAAAGCGAAAGCGCACAAAAAATCTTGCGTATCATAGAGGATTCGGTGTGCCGATGTAGAAAATATAAGGACTGATACTAGGTCTGAGTGGACAGAAAGAGGATTTCCCGCATGTTTGGAAGAGATATCGGCGTTGATTTAGGCACAGCGAATGTGTTGGTTCACGTCAAGGGCAAGGGAATTGTGCTCAATGAACCTTCTGTCGTCGCGATTGAGAACCAGTCGAGGCGGGTCGTGGCGGTGGGGGAAGAGGCGCGCAGGATGCTCGGGCGAACGCCGGGCAATATCGTCGCGATTCGACCGCTTCGCGATGGTGTGATCGCAGACTTTGAAGTTACTGAATTTATGCTCAGGCACTTTCTTAAAAAAGTGACGGGATCTGGATTGATGGCAGCGCCCAGGGTGGCGGTGTGCATTCCTGCTAACATCACGTCGGTCGAACAGAAGGCGGTGCGGCAGGCGACGGAAGCGGCGGGCGCTAAACATGTGTATTTGATTGAGGAACCGAAGGCGGCTGCGATTGGTGCCGGGCTGGATATCACCCAACCCAGCGGCAATATGGTGGTCGACATCGGTGGAGGCACGACGGACATCGCAGTCTTGTCATTGGGGGATGTCGTCACCTCCTCTTCTATTCGCGTCGCTGGGGACAAGTTTGACGAAGCGATCATTACGTATATCAAGCGCAACTATAACTTGCTAATCGGTGAACGGACAGCGGAAGACATAAAGATTCGCGTGGTATCAGTATACAAGCGCAGCGAGAATTTGGAGATGGACGTGCGTGGGCGCGACATGGTGTCAGGCTTGCCGATGACGGTTTCCATTCATACGGAGGAGATGATGCTGGCGCTGGACGAGATGGTGCAGTCGATCGTGGCCGCCACGAAGTCCGTGTTGGAGAAGACCCCGCCTGAATTGGCGGCGGATATTTTTGATCGGGGTGTCGTATTGACGGGCGGTGGCGCGTTGCTGCGTGGGATGGATATGATGCTGACGGAGGAACTGCAGGTGCCCGTACACATTGCTGAGGATCCCATGACGTGCGTGGCAAGGGGGACAGGGGAATTTTTGGACAATATCGACAAGTGGGGCAAGCCCCAGCAAAGAGCAAGGATGCAGCGGTATCGTTAATACGCAAGTTGTAAGCGGAAGGGGAAGCAAGGGTGAACGGACTCACATCTGCCTTGTCGGGCATGATTTCTGACGAGCGTATGCAGCAGATCGTCATGAACAACATTTCCAACCTTTCCACTACCGGATTCAAGGCGTCGTCGGGCGTGTTGATGGGGTTCCCGGAAATGCTGATGCAGAGATACAACTACATGACAGGGCAAGTCGGCGCGAATATTGGTACGGTGAACAATGGCGTGTTCATGCAAGAGGCGATGGCGAATTTTACGCAGGGCGGGATTACGAATACGGGTCAGCCGTTTGACCTCGCGATCCAAGATCCGCTTACGTCGGGTGCCGATGTGTTCGCGCTCCAGAACGGCAAGGCAACGCTAGCGAACACGCACTCGATTGTCGTTGGCGTCGGTGGTGTGGTGGAGACGGCGGGCAATCAGCCGATCTTGCCGGTGGACGCGAACGGCAACCCGCTGACGACGGGGCGCATCGTCGCGAACGCCAAGTACAAGGGCGCTGGTCTGTTTGGGGCAAACGGAAGCCCTGTCTACGACGCGAACGGTCAGCCTTCGTATCATATTGTGGATACCAAGGGTAACGCGATGGCGGGGGCGAGCGTGCGCGTGGTGGATGCGATCAGCTCGGGATTCCACTCGATGTTTGCGGTGGAGAATGTGACTTCGGCAGGGAAAGGGGAAGTGGCGCTCACGCGTGACGGCCACTTTCAGGTTGGCAGCGACCACCTGCTGTATAATTCGTTAGGTCAACGGGTGCTTGCGATGGGCACGAACGGAGCGCCGATCCTCAATTCGGCGATCCGCATCAATCCGAACTACAACGGCAGCGCTTACTTCGGCGTTAACGGCGTGCCGCTGACGGACGCGCAAGGGCAAGTGTCGTACCAGGTGGTGAACACGCAGGGGCAACCGCTTGCCAACGCCAAGTTTGGCGCCACTAGTGTCGACGTGAACTCGCTACAGCCACTTGGCGCTACCGATTTCCTGCCGACGGCAGCGACCGTATACAGCGTCAGCGCGTCGTCGATTGATCCGGGCGCACTCGAATCCTCGAACACGAACAGTACTCAGGCGATGACCGACATGCTCAACATCTATAACAGCTACCAGGCGGATCAGAAAGTGATCCAGTCGATCGATACCACCATGCAGGCTGCCACCAGTCAGTTGGGTACCGTATCTGGAATCTAGGTTCAATAGGGGGTAAGTTTCGTGTCGCTTTTCACTACTGCCGCCGCAGGAATCAGCAGCCAACAGGCGCGTATGGACGCGCTCGCGAACAACATTGCAAATGAGAACACCGTCGGGTACCAGTCGTCGGACGTGTCGTTTGCCGATACGCTGACTGAATTTTATGGTCAGTCGCCTGCCGTAACGGGGCAGCCTCGTCAAACTCCGGCTGGCTTCGAACTGGGCACGGGTGCGCTTGCGCTCGCTCCGCAGGTCAACTTTGCGTCCGGAAGTTATCAAACCACGAAGAACCCGCTTGATATGGCCATCAAAGGCGACGGGTTCTTCACGGTTGATCTTGGCAACAATCAAGTCGGGTACACGCGCGCTGGAGATTTTATCGCGAGTACAGACGGACAAGGTCACATGTACCTGGCGACGCCGGATGGGCATCGGGTTTTGAACACGAGCGGGCAACCCATCGACCTCACAGGCGCGAACCTAGCGACACTGACGGTGTCGCCGGACGGGACGCTGACCGCCGATGGCACGAACGGTCAGCCCTTGAATCTCGGCAAACTCGGTCTGGCCTACGTGGGCACACCGCAGTTTGCGCTCATCCCGTACAGCGGTCAGCTCTATACCCTCAAGCCCGGTTACACGGCGGTGACCAATACCACGCAAGGCGTCAATGCGACGCAACTCATAGGGCAAGTTCAGAGCAATATGCTGGAAGGCTCGAACGTCGATTTGACGAAGGTGATGACGCAAATGGTTTCCACTCAGAACAACTACGATATTGCGTCCAAGGCGCTCAACATGGCCAACCAGATGATGACGGTTGCGGTGCAGATTCCTGTCTAATCGCGTAGGGACTGGTAGTCGCGCCGCAGTTTCGCAATGGCGCGCTTGCGCCAGGTTTTCACGGTTTCCCGCGACACACAGTATGCCGCCGCGACCTCACGATCCGTGTAGTCCATTAGCACCGTACAGCGGATCGCAAGGATTTCCCTTGGCGACAGGTGCGCAAACCATCCTTGCCATTCCACTTCCAACAACCCCGCCAGCGCCGCCGCATCGGCGAGTTCTTCCACGCCTAGCGGCCAGTCGTCGTAATCGTCGTGCGCTCGATTTTGCATCGTGCGCATGGACTGTTCTCTTTCCCATTGCCTGACGGCGGTGAGAATGGCACCTTGCACCCTTCGCTTGAGAAAGTGACTCAGGTACACGCCTCGTCCGCAGTCGTACGTAAGCAGTGCTTTGACTAGGTGTTCGTAGCCGACCTGCATCAAGTCTTCCCAAGCGTTCCGCCAGCCCCAGTACCGTTTTGCGCTTGCCTCGACCAGTGGCGCGTAAATCCTGCAAAGCGCGTCAAGCGCCTCCGCGTCCCCTTGCTGTGCCAACCTGAGTAGTCCCTCATGATTCAGTGTGTCTTTCCCTTGCATCGTGATCCTTTCCGGACCGGTCCTCGTTGTCTTGCGCGCAATCCAACCTTAGAAAATCGAACTAGGAATCACAAAACCCAACTTTTGAGGAATTCGAATGAAATGTTAATAGAAAATTCATAGATTTCTACAATAGTGAATGAAAAACATATGGACTTACAGATAAGAAATTTATTATATAAAGTGTATAGTTAATAAAGTCGTAAGAATTAGCAGAGTAGTGGTTGTTGTTTGATTAAATAAAAACAACGGGAGTGACGGAGTTGAAGATTTATTTGAATATTGTCGACGTCGCTGCAATCTGGCCGCTTTACATAGATGGAGCGGGCAATCACTCGACGGTATTAACGACACGCGGTGAATCATCGTCGGTCGCGCGCGGTTCCATGATGCTGGTGCGCAAAATGTTAGGCAACGAGGGAATGGAACTGGGATTATACCGCAGGGCGGCAGGGGAGTTTTCTAATCGGAAGCTGGCGATTCCGATTGTGGTCAGGGATTTTGTGTATATGACGTTCAAAGCGCGGCACGCCCGTGTGCGTGGGGATGAGGTGTACGGGTATGTGCGTCTGGATATGATCGAAGCCGTTCGGAACGTGAATGGCTGCGGTAGGATTGAGCTGGTAAACGGGGTACACCTGACGGCGAAAGAAAAGTTGGAAACGGTGGAAAACCACATGAAGGAGGCGGCGTATTTTAAAATGCAGTGGCATAAGAAGTTTCCCCGCACGCACAGCGATATAGCGTGCCATACGCAGGGATTCGCGTCGATTGAGGCGCAAGCGGCGCATGAACAAGCCGTCGCATATTCGGTTGCATCGTCAATCGCAAGTGCAACAGCTCACAGAACCACCCACGCCGTTGCCAACCCAATCGGACAGCCGTATGTCAAAGCGATAATCGACATGCCTGCGCGTGCAGAAGGATTGTGTCTGCCGTGCATGTGCGAGTCGCTGCGTCTTGAACGCTGCCCGGTGATGAGGCGATAACAGACTGACGCTCGTGCAAGAGTGTCATCCGGGCTTGGTCGACGAGGGAGTGCTGGTGTTTGCAAGGCGCCGCCAAAGTAGCGCGTCACCACCTCCAGGACGTCGGTGAGTCCTTGGCTGATCAACACATGCAGCAATGGGCGCGCAGCGGTGCCGGACGGTTCCCCGTCATCGCCGCCGCGCTCATATCGCCCATGCGTCAGCGTTCCTTTTCAAAGGATACATAAAGGTTCTTTGCCAATAAAACCTTTATCGATGAGTTCATCGATGGCAAAATACACTTCCTTTTCGGTAAAATAAGGCTTTAATTCAATCAATTGTTTTGTTAATTTTTCTCGCGAAAACGCTTCAGACTTTGTTAAAAATATTAACGTCGATCTCAATTCTAGTTCTCTAGCATTAAAAGACCCAAAATCTCTAATCAAGGAATCGATCTTCGTCCTATTCTCATTAATGAATTTTGTTGATTTACCAGAAACCCAATCGTGATTTTTTGCTAATTTGATTTCGAATCCATTCTTGACGCCATGGCTAATTTCAATCCCTTCCATTGCGGCCACATTGGCAACGTCTGATGCCAATTCTTCTGAATAAGGTCCATAGGTATATAGTGTATGTTCATAGCCAGTGGGCACACCGTAAATAGTGGTAAGCAAATAAACCAATTTTTGCATCACAGTTTTTCCGAATTGGGGTGATTGATCTTGAATACGACGAGTCAATTCAACGATGACTCCATACTTTTCCCAAGGTATATCCGACGAAAACATTACTCAACACCTTCTTTAACAGCATCTATAATTTCCTTTGCCCTGTCTCTTTCCTCGATGGGCACATAGATTCTCTCTTGAAACACTGGCAAAAGACCTTTCACTAAACTCGATTTAGAGGAAAGAGGGACTGTTCTTCTGTCTTTCCCGCTTCCATCAAAAACAAGAATATCCTCATTTCCTAACTTATACCATGAACTTCTAGCGCTATCTCTAAATCCAGGGATTGCAAGCCTTTCGAATTCGTCACCAATGCGATCACATAGATCAATATCCCTGGGAGTAGCGTGTTCGGGGGTTTTAAAGACACATCGATAGTGTTTTCTGTCTTTGAGTATAGTACCGGCTTCACCGCCGTATCCAGCCGCAATCAATCCCAATACCCTCCAATCATCCCAAGCTAAATAATGTTTGATGCCATTCGGGGATGTAGGCGCTGGAAACTTATCCTTCTCGACAATCTCAGGATTCGAAGACTGCTCTTTAATAAGCAGTGTTTTTATGGCATCCGCAATGTGATGGTCGTAGGCTCTTCTTGTGTGTTGAAAGTATACTTGGGTAAACATTTGATACCTGGCAAGTATTAAGGCCTCTGCGACATGAATGCCCCCCTCTTCAATCGCTAACGTCGGGTTGTCAATTTCAGTAAAACCGACCTTCATAGTCACTAATAGCCTGTTTAAATCATAATGGCCATACGTGACGCCGCAATGATAAGAATCTCTTAAAAGGTAATCTGCCCGATCAGCATCTAATTGACTGGATAGCAAATCCCTCCATAATAAAACACGATTGAATTTAGGTTTGCTTCCCTCAATAAATTGAGCCACTTCTTCAGCGGAAATTTTGTAATTCTCATTTAATGGATGATCCTCGATCACATCCTTTAAGGCATAACGGACGATAGCAGCTGAATAATGCTCATGCTTGTATGACTTACCCGTTTCTGGGTTAGTTAACATTAAACTTTCTCCTGCGTGTGAGAACGGGGAGTGACCTACATCATGAAGCAGGCAAGCCAATCTCAGCATAACTCTGTCATGATCTAATCCAGAGTCATTGAAGTTTAGCTTTGATACGAGAAATTGCTTGTCCTTTGTGGCGATGGCGTCGAAGATCCTTGAGGCTACATGCATGACGCCCAAAGAGTGTTCAAATCTATTATGAACCGCCCCGGGGTAGACCATATCTGTCCAAGCTAATTGCTTAATCCTTCGCAAACGCTGGAAAACTGGGTGATTAATAATCTCTCTTTCCCATTCGGAAATTTGAATAAAGCCGTGAATAGGGTCTCGTATTTCGTAATGCAAGCCTACACCTCCCTTCTTAAGTATAACTAAATTCGCGAAAAAAGCAAACATATGTTCTGATTGATGCGCGACTAGGTGAAAAACTGCATGCCAAATTCGATTCGTTTGAATCTTGATGAGGTTGACTGGTTACAACGCAGGTTCCCGTTGATTATCTTGCTTGCCTTGATCAAGTGCCTGCTTTGTAAACCTGCGATCGCATCAGAAAACATGAACTATCCAGATCCAATTGACTGCAATAGCGGAAGTCGCATGGAAAGGGCGCCGCACGCAGTCGCGCATTAAGTTATCAGTGGCAGCCATGCGTGGCTCACAGGGGTGACCGAGCCGACGCCCTTCGTCGTCGCCGTAATCCACTCGCGCAGCTTTACTGCGTCTTGTAACGGCACCGTCAGCGTTAAGGTCACGACATCCGCATACGCTTCTTCCACGCGCCAGCGCGGCTCATGAGCAAAAAAAGCACGCGCCCGTTCGTAATCGGCGTAGGTGAGATCTACCTTATACGTTTCGTGCGGTGCATACGCGACCACCTGTACCGCTTGCAGCGCCTCTGCAACTGCGCCGCTGTAGGCGCGGACAAGCCCGCCGGCGCCGAGCAAGGTGCCGCCAAAGTAGCGCGTCACAATCGCTAGTACGTCGCTGAGGCCTTGGCTGGCAAGCGTATGCAACATCGGACGTCCAGCGGTGCCGGAAGGTTCCCCGTCATCGCTGGCGCGCTCCGTGCCGTCCCGCAAGCGGTAGGCGTAGCAGTGGTGGGTTGCGTTCCAGTGTGTCTTGCGGATAGCAGCGAGGTGCGCTTGCACCTCGCTCTCCTCGCGCACGGGAGCAAGAAGGCAAAGAAAGCGGGACTTCTTTTCGACGAGTTCAGCAGTGACGGGGGCGGCGACGGTGAGGATGGACTTCGTCGCCGCGCTCTTGTCGTTCATGTCTTAGCGTTCCCTTCCGTGAAATGCAAACGCTAGTCGAATTCGATCCATCAACTGCTACTAGTGAATGCGATTCTTGATATTGGCTATTCATGATTCCACAAATCCAGTTGCCGTACAATCCCCGTTGTCGGCAAATTCATCTGTCGCACGATCAAGATCCACTTCCCCTGCATTTTATCACAGAAAACGCTAGTGAATGGGCGGTTGCTAAAAAAATGCAAACCGTACGATGGCAACTTTCCAAAGCGGGCACTGACTCGTTGGCGATGACCGTTTACCATGTAGCAAGCGGGAGGCAGTGACCGCTCTTCGCTCTTCACGGCCACTGGCCACCTCGCTATAATGATGAGTAAGCGGTGATGATGAGGGTGGATTCGTATCACGCAAAGGATCTCATACTGAAGAACATGGTGGGCGCGTTTGCCCACGACAGCCTGCGCTGGATGGGCGTGGAACACACCGATGTGGTCGGTGTC
>JAJZCL010000055.1 GCA_021846165.1 Bacillota bacterium
ACAGGCAATTCAGAATCTAAAGGTGGTTCCCAATCAATCAATGGCACGCGTTCTGCTCTACTCAATGTTGATGCCGCTTTTTTTTTTGAGCCATTCGAGTGGAGTGGAAAGCTTTCCAATCTTCGAATAGAGTTCTTCCGTTTCCTTTTCATGTTGTTTGATCAAAACCGCCGAACTCTTTTTCTCTTCGTCTTCGAACACCGAAGCAAGTCTGTCTGTGGCAATCTTTTTCCACTTGTGAAGCATGGTAAAATGAATGCCGTACTCCGACGAAATCTGACTGACCGTTTTTTCCTCTTTCAAGAGTTCCAAAACTACCTGCGCTTTGAATGCTGCCGTGTCATGTTTTCTCATCAACCGATGATCGCTTACATGACCCCTTTCAGCTTGTCTGATTTCCTGGATCCACTATATTCCCCTTTGTTTGACGTAATGGACGCCTAATCCTGGAACACAATCGCGAAGGTTACGCCCAGCACGGACGGGTCATTCCACATCCATTGAAATGCGCCCGCTTCGTGGTGGAATGATCCCAACGTTTCGCTAATCGTGTACCAAATCGTGTACAGTGTCGTGTAAAATGAGTATCAGGCAACTGTTGACATCACCAAGTTGCATGCATCCAATGAGTGACCGTTATGCCTAACGGTCTTTGCGACCACGATGACACTCGTCGGCCAACCGCCATTGCAACCAATTGACGAGAGACTCGTTGCTTTGATTAGATAGCATTTTAAGTGCCAGCCACACCTGATGCGGCGTGCCTTTGAGGACTAATTTTTGTGGGCTGATATACAAATACATATGTGGATCCCTCCATGGTAATGGTGTATGCTTTGCGAAGCTGTGTTTATGCTGGAGGAATGGAATATGATAGAACACTTAATGGAAACCCTGATTTCGTCGCAAAACGTGTTCGACGGCAGAATGATCCGACTTTGCGTCGATACGGTCAGGCTGCCGGACGGCAAGGAAACCACCCGCGAGGTGGTCAAGCACCCTGGCGCCGTGGCGATCATCGCGGAAACGGAAGCAGGCGGGTTGCTCTTAGTCACGCAGTATCGCTACCCGGTGAGACTCGTGTCACTCGAACTCCCTGCCGGGAAACTGGATCGAGACGAATCGTTAGAGAGCGCCGCATTCCGCGAACTGTTGGAGGAAACCGGCTACCGAGCGCAACAACTCACCAAAGTCATGGATTTTTACTCGACGCCCGGGTTCTCCGACGAGATCATGCACCTCTACATCGCAAGAGGTCTGACCTTTGACAAAATGCAACCGGACGAGGACGAATTTATCGATTGCCGCGAGTATACGCGCGATGAGGTGACGGCGCTTGTCCGCGCAGGGCAGATCAAGGACGCCAAGACCTTGATCGGCGTATACCATTGGCTGTATGGGGATATTTAGAATATGATTTGCTTGCGGTCACGGTAAGGAATATACTTCTAACAGGTGGGATAAGCATGTCGGAGAGGCGCTTCACCGTCATCAATGAGTCGTTTGTCTGCCGCCACTGCGGGCATCTCGTAAAGTGGTTGCGGACTGGTTGCCGCAACCACTGTCCAAGTTGTCTGCACAGTGTCCACCTGGACAAGTATCCTGGTGACCGGGCGGCGGATTGCGGTGGCCTCATGGTACCGACAGAGGTCTACCTTCACTCGAAAAAAGGCTACATGGTTCGTCACCGTTGTCAAGTCTGCGGATATGAGTCCGTGAACAAACTGGCCTTGGACGATGCGGATCAGCCGGACGATCTGGAATCGGTGCTTACGTTGCAAAGGGCTTCGGCACGCATGCAGGGCGGGTCTGGCCGAGGGAGGGATTTCGTATGATCATCGGTGTGCCAAAAGAGATCAAGGACAATGAGAATCGCGTTTCGGTCACCCCGGCGGGCGTGCGGGCGTTTGTCACGGCTGGTCACAAGGTGTTCGTCGAGCATCACGCAGGACTGGGCAGCGGCTTTGCGGATGAGGCTTACATAACGGCTGGCGCTGAGGTTCTGGAACAGGCGGCAGACGTTTGGAATGCGGCAGACATGGTCATGAAAGTCAAGGAACCATTGGCAGAGGAATACCCTTATTTTAGACAAAATTTAATCCTGTTCACGTATTTGCACCTGGCGCCCGAGTATGAACTGACGAAGGCGCTGATGGAGGGCGGCGTCACGGCCATTGCCTACGAAACGATTCAGTTGCCTGATCGCACGCTGCCGCTCTTGGTGCCGATGAGCGAGGTGGCGGGGCGCATGGCGATTCAGATCGGCGCCCAGTACCTGGAGAGCCAGCAAGGCGGGAAGGGCATCCTGCTCGGCGGTGTTCCAGGCGTGTTACCGGGCGAGGTCGTCATCATCGGCGGTGGCATTGTCGGTACGAACGCCGCGAAGATGGCGCTTGGCACGGGCGCTGATGTCACGATTATCGACGTGAACCCGGAGCGCTTGCGTCAGCTTGACGACATGTTTTTTGGTCGCGTGCGCACGCTCATGTCAAATGAGTACAATATCGAACACGCCGTGAGTCGGGCGGATTTGCTGGTCGGCGCCGTTCTCATTCCAGGTTCGCGTGCGCCCAAGCTGGTGACGGAAAGCATGGTCAAAAACATGCCGAACGGTTCTGTCATCGTCGACGTAGCGATCGATCAGGGCGGTTCGATCGAAACGATCGATCACGTGACGACGCACAGCCATCCTACGTACGAAAAGTACGGCGTCATCCACTACGCGGTGGCCAACATGCCGGGCGCCGTTCCGCGCACCTCGACACTTGCGCTCACCAATTCCACGTTGCCCTACGCGCTTCAACTCGCCAACAAGGGCTACCGGGCGGCGATCTTTGCGAATTCGGCGCTGGCCAAAGGCGTCAACGTCATTCACGGCAAAATCACCTATGAAGCGGTGGCTAAGGGGCTGCAACTGGACTATACGCCGCTGGAGGACGCGTTGACGTGACGGAACGGATGCATGATCGGATCTCAGGTACGGTGTGCTAGTTAGCGTGTACACAGTGCGGGGGGTGGGGAAAATCGACCAGGACATCGAAGAGTTTATTCATTATCTAGCGATTGAACGAGGGATGTCAAAGCATACGATCGCCGCATACGAAACCGATCTTGGCAGTTTTGTGGACTTCCTTGAAACGAAATCCATTCGCGACTGGAACGGCGTGGATCGCCGGGTGATGATCGAGTATCTGCAAGCAGAGCGCGGGAAAGGTTACAAAACCTCATCCGTCGCGCGCCACCTGTCGAGCATTCGGTCGTTTTTTTCCTATTTGAAACAAGAGGGGAAAGTGGTCAACGAACCGTCAGACTGGCTGGATAACCCTAAGCCAGAGCGGCGCTTGCCGAAGGTCGTCAGTGGCGAAGAGATTGAGCGGTTGCTCGCGGCGCCTGATCTCAGTCAAACCATCGGTATTCGTGACAAGGCGATGCTGGAGTTAATGTACGCGACGGGAATACGGGTCAGCGAGCTTGCCTCGCTTGATGTGGGGAATCTCAATGTGCATTCGCGGTTTTTGCGGTGTATGGGCAAAGGTGCCAAGGAACGGATTGTGCCGGTGGGATCGTATGCGATGAAAGCGCTGAATCTGTACCTGACGCAGACCCGACCAGAAATGGTAAATGACGCTTCGGAAACGGCGTTGTTTGTGAATCGCCTAGGGACACGGATCAGCCGTCAAGGGGTATGGAAACTCATTAAAAAGTATGCGCAGATCGCAGGTATTCGTGCGCCACTTTCGCCGCACACGCTGCGCCACTCGTTTGCCACGCACCTGCTTGAAAAAGGCGCCGACCTGCGCTCTGTTCAGGAAATGCTCGGTCACGCCGACATTGGGACGACGGAAATCTACACCCACGTGACCAAAACGCATTTGCAAACATCGTATCAAAAAAGCCACCCACGCGCATGACGAAAGAAGGACGAGCATGCCACGCAGAATCGTACTGATGGTACTTGATTCGGTCGGTGTCGGCCAGGCGCCCGACGCTGACCGCTATGGCGATGCAGGCGCGAACACGGTCGGCAACATTGCGCAGGCCGTGGGCGGTCTCGACATGCCTCACCTAGCGGGGCTTGGCCTTGGCCGCGTCACTGAGATTGCGGGCGTTGATCCCGCTACGCCCGTGCGCGGCGGATACGGGCTGATGGTGCCGCAATCGGTGGGCAAAGACACGACGAACGGCCACTTCGAGTTTGTCGGCGTCACGCTGTTCGAGCCGCTGCCCACGTATCCGAACGGGTTCCCCCTTGAGATCATGCAGCCGTTCGAAGCGGCGATCGGGCGCAAGACGCTCGGTAATAGGCCAGCCAGCGGCACGGCGATCATCGCCGAACTTGGCGATGATCACGTTCGCACGGCACGCCCGATCGTTTACACGTCCGCCGACAGCGTGTTTCAAGTCGCCGCGCACGAAGAGGTCATACCTCTGGAAGAGTTGTACCGGATCTGCGCGGTCGCACGTCAACTGCTCACGGGCAAGCACGGCGTGGGGCGCGTCATCGCGCGTCCGTTTGTGGGCGAGTCCGGCAGCTACGTGCGCACGACGAATCGCCGCGACTTCTCACGCGATTTTGGAGCGACACTGCTGACGCATTTAACAGAAAATAGCATTCCGGTGATCGGCATCGGCAAAATTGAGGACATCTACGGCGGACACGGCATCACCCAGGGCATTCACACGACGGGCAACACCGACGGCGTCGCGAAAACGATTGCGGCCATCCGCCAGACAGAGGAAACAGCGCTAATTTTCACCAACCTCGTCGACTTTGACATGCTATACGGCCACCGCAACGATCCGGTCGGGTTTGCACGCGCGATCGAAGAGTTCGACCGTTCCCTGCCCGCCATCATGGCCGTGATGGGCGATGACGATCTGCTCTTGATCACGGCGGATCACGGCTGTGATCCGACCACGCCATCCACCGACCACAGCCGCGAGTGCGTGCCGCTCCTCGCGTATCACAAGCGCATGACGACCCCTATCGCACTAGGCCGCCGCGACACCTACGCCGACCTTGGCGCGACGATCGCCGAGTATTTCGGCGTCAAGTGGTTGATCGGCACGAGTTTTTACCCCCAGATCGAGAGGCGATGACCCTTGAACCCGATCGATTTGATCCAGGAAAAAAAAGAAAATCGTGCGCACCTGGCGAGCGACTTGGAGGAATTCGTCCGCGCCTACGTCAATCACGTCATCCCCGATTACCAGATGGCGGCGTGGCTGATGGCCGTGTGCCTGAACGGGATGACTCAAGCGGAAACCAGTGCGTTGACGCGCGCGATGGCAACGTCGGGGGCAACGCTCGATCTTGGTTCCCATTTTTTGCACTCGGCGGACAAGCACAGCACGGGCGGCGTCGGCGACAAAACCACGCTGGTCGCGGTTCCGCTCGCGGCGGCGTGCGGGGTGAAGGTGGCAAAAATGTCGGGCAGGGGATTAGGTCACACAGGCGGCACGATCGACAAACTAGAGTCGATCCCGGGGTTGCGCACGACGCTCGGCACTGCGGAGTTTCTTGCGCAGCTTGCGGAAACGGGACTGGTTATTGCCGGACAGACCGCCAACCTTGCGCCCGCTGACAAGATGATGTACGCGCTGCGCGACGTAACCGCCACCGTCGCGTCCGAGCCGTTGATCGCTGCCTCCATCATGAGCAAAAAAATCGCGGCAGGCGCGAAACACATCGTCTTGGACGTGAAGTGTGGGCAGGGCGCCTTCATGAAAACGGTGGAGGAGGCGGTACGCCTCGCCCAAACCATGGCTGAGATTGGGGAGCGTCTGGGTCGGCAGGTCGTGGCGTATGTGACGAACATGAATCGGCCACTGGGGCGAGCCGTCGGCAATGCCCTGGAGGTGGCGGAAGCGGTGGCTACGCTAAAAGGCGAAGGGCCAGCGGACTTGTTGGCGGTCGGCGTCACGCTGGCGACGGAAATGGTCAGTCTTGCGTTTGCCAAACCTTTGCCAAACGCGCGGTCAGAGGTGAACGAAGCGCTTGCGTCCGGCGCAGCGCTGGCCCGCTTACGCGCCATGATCGTGCGCCAAGGCGGCGCGTGGGACGACTTGGCGCAAGCGCCGCGGTTACCAAAAGCTCCCGTGACTTTGCCGCTGTACGCGCCGACGGAAGGCTATCTGACGGGCATCGACGCGCTCGCCATCGGCAGGCTCGTGATGAGCCTTGGCGCGGGTCGGACGCGCAAGGAAGACGAGATTGACCCGCGCACCGGCGTCGTTATGGGCGTCGCGCTTGGCGAGCGCGTCGCGGTCGGTGATACGATCGCGCACGTCCATGCCCGCAGCGAAGCAGAGGCGCAGGCGGCGTTGCATCACCTTGCGGATGCGCTGTCTTGGAGTCCAGTCCCGCCTCGTCCCACACCCCTCATTTACGCGCGAGTCACCGCTACCCACATCGAGTATGACAACGATTAGGTAATTTGTACATACCTTTACTCATTGCGCACAAACTACCCCCAAGTCAATGGAACGAGGGGGAGTCAAGTCGTGTTCAATCAACGCGCACGGACGAATCACAGGCAGCGCCTGCTCAGGGCAAGTGTCGCTGGAGCGGCGCTGTTGGTTTTGGCGGAGCCTGCACTGGGTCACGCAGAGAGCCAGAGCTGGCAACCGGCCTTAGCACAACACGCCAAGGCGGCCATTTTGATCGATGCAGGCACCGGCATGGTTTTTTTTGAAAAAAATGAACACGCGCGTTTGCCGATTGCATCGGTGACGAAGGCGATGACGATGCTGTTAGTGTTTGACGCGATCGCCAAAGGACAGGTGCGGCTGCAAGATGTGGTGCGCGTGTCTGATCACGCCGCCAGCATGGGTGGATCGCAAATTTTCCTGAAACCGGGCGAAACCATGACCTTGAGCGAGCTTATGAAAGGCATTGCGATGGCGTCCGCCAATGACGCGGCGGTCGCGGCGGCAGAATACGTGTCGGGATCAGAGGCGAATTTTGTCAGACAAATGAACGAGCGAGTACAGAAGTTGGGGCTTCGCGACTCGCACTTTGTCAACACCAACGGCTTACCGGCGCCGAATCACTATTCGTCTGCGTACGATGTCGCGATGATTTCCCGCGAATTGTTGCAGCACGACGGCGTCACAAGTTTCACGGGCGCCTACAGCGACCACCTGCGCAAACAGACGGAGCGTCCGTTCTGGCTCGTCAACACCAACAAACTCGTGCGCTATTACCAAGGGATGGACGGCGTCAAGACTGGTTACACATCCGATTCGCTGTTTTGTCTGTCGGCCAGCGCCAAGCGCGGCTCACTGCGCCTCATCGCCGTGGTGCTGGGCGAACCGAGTGCCAGCGTGCGCAATGCGGAAGTGGTCGAGATGATGAATTACGCATTCAGTCAGTACACCGCGAAAACACTCTACAAAAAAGGGCAGGTGGTGGCGCTCGCGCCTGTGGAGAAAGGGCAAAGCGAGGCAGTGGCGGCGATCGCATCGCGCGATGTCGCGCAACTGATCAAAAAGGACGGCCTCCGTCCGCTCGGGCACGTGACGACCGAACTTGATCTGCTCAAGGCGCCCGTCAAAAAAGGACAAGTGGTGGGGCGCGTCGTCATTGTGAACGGCGGCAGCGCCGCCGTGCGTGTTCCGCTCTATGCCGCAGCCGACGTGGCGCCCGTTTCGTGGACGGAAATGCTGGGCAGGTCGCTGCGCAAGATGTTCCTCTTCGGGGTTAAGGAGTGATAAAGGTCGTCATTTTCTGGTGCTTGATGCGGGCGAGCAGCGTGCAGATGCGCTCGTGACTCTCAAACGAGCGGATTTGGTCGCCGAGCTTGGTGTACAGAGACTTGAGCAGCTGCAGGACTTGTTCGCCAGTCATGTATTTTTGCATTTTTAAAAGCAGTTCCAGCGAGGATTCCAGATTCTCAATCGCTTTATCGAGTTGTTCCTTTTCCGCCTCCAGCACGCCGCGTGTACGCAACGCCTCGGCGTATGCGAGGGTATCTTGTTGGGCGAGTGCAAAACTGCGTTCCAGACTGCGCTCCGCATCGTCATATTGATGCAACTGTATTTCACAGGAGGCGCGCTCCGTCCAGGCGCTCGCAAGCTCCGTGTTGCGGTTCTGGTTGTAATACTCGTTGATGACGCTGGGAAGCACGGACAAGGCGTTGTTCAAGTCGCCTGATTCTTTCAAAACAATCGCGTAGTTCATCTTCGCGTCAGTGAGTTGCGCCTCCATACCCAACGAACGGTAGATGCTGACGGCATCGAGGGCGAACTGCTGCGCCTTCCCCGCACTGCCGTAACTCACAAACAAAACGCTCAGGATGTGGCACAGTTCCGCCATTTCACTCATGTAGGATGTGCCTTGCAGGTCGTGATACGCCTGCTCTGCACTGGCCAGCGCCTGCTCGGTGTTGCCTAGCCGATACGTGCAAACGCTGATGTGTTTGCGCGTGATGCAAAGCTGCTGAATTGGCGGTGAGGTAAGCTCCAGCAAAAATCCTAGCGCCTTCTTAAAGCAGTGCAGCGCCAACGAAATTCTGTTCAAACGAAAATACAGTTCGCCTTGACGGTTCATACACTGTGCGCCAAGGCCGTGGTCTTCGTGCGTAAACGCAAACTGTTCGACGTCGGCGTACAGATTGATGGCCGTATCTACATCGCCGATGAGTTCCTTCGCGTACGCAATGTCGAGTTTGAGTTCCACAGGCGAAATGTACGACACACTCGCTTCCTGAAGCTCATTAAGAAGCGGCAGGGCGGCACTGCCGTTCAACTCCTCCAGAAATTCGCGCGCCTCCCGCAACGTCTGCAACTGCAGGTTGCGCGTTTCCACCTCGCCAATGAGTTCGTCTGGCGTCACGCCAAGCTGTTCGGCCAGCAGGGCAATCACGCGCGACGACGGGGCGACACGATCCGATTCGATCTGGCTGATCAGTCCTGCCGTGATCTCTCCTCGCGTCAATTCCCCCTGCGTCAGTCCCTTGGACAAACGCAAAGCCTTAATTTTTGCGCCCAGAGTTAAAAGGCTATTTTCTTTCATCTTTCAATCTCCTTTCAAACTCCAATATAACACATTCAGTAAAATAAATGCGAAATGCGACTACTTTTGTCGATGGGCAGGAATCGATTGCGAAACCGCGAAATGAGTGGGAGTCAAGATTCGTAGCAGGCGGTTGACGGAAGGTGGAATGTATGAATCTGCAAGTGAGAACGACGCGCGAGGGACGGTTTTTGCTGGCCGCATTAGATGGTGAACTCGATCATCACAGCGCTGAGTATGTTCGCGGCACATTGGATTGGGAAGTCGATCAACAGCGTGGCACTTTATTGATCCTTGATTTAGGAGGACTGGCGTTTATGGACAGTTCAGGGCTTGGCGTGATTTTGGGGCGCTATCGGAAAATCAAGTCCCAAGGCGGCGAGATGGCGATCGCAAACGTCCCGCGCGGCGTTGACAAGGTGGTTCAAATCGCCGGGCTGCACAAGGTCATGCATGTGTATCGCACGAGCCAGGAGGCACTGCGAGAGATGAAAGGAGGACTCTCGTAATGTTTGAAAACGAAATGAACTTAAATTTCTTAAGTTTATCTGAAAACGAGTCGTTCGCCCGCATCGCGGTTGCCGCTTTTGTCGCGCAACTGGATCCCACACTCGAAGAAATCAACGAGGTGAAAACCGCAGTATCGGAAGCGGTGACCAACTCCATCATTCACGGTTACCCCCACACGAACGGCTTTATATACTTGAATTGTAAAATTAAAGGTGATAGAATGGAACTTGCCATTTCCGATCAAGGATGTGGCATTCTAGACATTAAAGAAGCGAAGCAACCTCTTTTTACCACGAGACCCGATCTGGAGCGTTCCGGTATGGGATTTACCATCATGGAAAGCTTTGTCGATGAAATTCAAGTCGAGTCTGCGGAGGGGAACGGCACGACGGTTCGCTTGATCAAGCGCTTCAAAACGGCAAAACGAGCCATTCATTCTGGGGTGTAAGGCATGGAATACGGCGCACTGCGTGAGGATGCGAAACTGACTGACGACAAAATCCGCGAACTGATCCTGCTGAGTCAGCAAGGGGAACTGCTGGCGCGCGACGAATTGGTGGTACATAACCAGCGTTTGGTGTGGTCGGTCGTGCAGAGGTTCCTGGGGCGCGGGTACGATCCGGAGGATCTGTTCCAGATCGGCTGCATCGGGTTGATGAAAGCGATCGACAAGTTTGATCTGACGTACGAGGTGAAGTTTTCCACCTATGCGGTACCCATGATCATCGGGGAGATCCAGCGATTTTTGCGCGACGACCACACGTTGAAGGTCAGTCGTTCTTTAAAGGAAACGGCGCGGCGCATTCGCGCAACCCGCGAGGAATTGACGAAGTCACTCGGTAGACAACCGCAAATCAACGAGATCGCCGAGGCCATGAACCTGGAGCCCGCTGAGGTGGTTTTTGCGCAGGAGGCGATGCGTTTGCCCGCCTCCATTCACGAAACGGTGTTTGAAAACGACGGCGATCCGATCTACCTCGTTGATCAGATCGCCGATGCGGACGCTGGCGTCTGGTTTGATCGACTGACACTGCACGATGCGCTGTCGCACCTCCCCGAGCGGGAGCGGCTGATCATCTACATGCGCTTTTTTAAGGACAAAACGCAAGCGGAAGTCGCGGAGATGCTGCACATCTCGCAGGTGCAGGTGTCGCGACTGGAAAAGCGCATTTTGACAAAAATCCGCGGGTTGATGGAGTAGTACCGTTTCATATTTCCTCCAGGCTTCGGGAACCTTATCCGCAGATGGAGGTGTTTTTTTTTGAGCGTGCAAATGGGCGAAGAGCAAAAACGCTATCAGGCCTTTCTCAAAGGACGCCAACCCTCGCGACCGTGGCTGTTGAATTCCATTCGCGCATTTCTTTCGGGTGGGGCGATCTGTCTGATCGGCCAGGCCATCCAGGAAACGTTTGTCCACATCTATCATTACAGCGAACAAATCGCGGGCAACCCGACGGTCGCTATCCTCATCTTGCTGTCTGCTTTGTTTACCGGCTTTGGTGTTTACGACGTCTTTGCGCGGTATGCGGGGGCGGGCTCCGCCGTGCCCGTGACCGGCTTCGCCAACGCGATTGCCGCTGCGGCGCTTGAACACAAGGCGGAGGGGTACATCGTCGGTGTCGGCACCAACATGTTCAAGGTGGCGGGTGCCGTCATCGTGTACGGGGTTGTGGCGGCCTTTTTTGTCGGGCTTGTTCGCTACCTTTTTACCCATATATAGGTGGAGGTGGACGGATGAAAATCGGCCAACAAACATGGCAGTTCGCTTCCCCGCCGCGGATTGTGTCCACTGCGTCGGCAGTCGGGGAAAAAGAAGGTCAGGGACCGCTCGGGATCGATTTTGACCTAGTCGTGTCTGATCCGTATGTGGGACAAAAGACGTGGGAACTGGCAGAACGCAAGCTCATGGAAATGGCGCATGACAAAGCGATCACGAAAGCGGGTTTGGAGCGGGGCAACATCGACCTTGTCGTCGCGGGAGACCTGCTGTGTCAGAATATCAGCGCGAACTTTTCGGCGCGTACCCACGGTCGCCCCTACTTAGGGGTGTTTAGCGCCTGTGCGTCGAGCATGGAGGCGGTGGCGCTCGCCGCCGCGCTGGTCGATGCAGGGCAGGCCGACTACGTGCTGGCGGCGGTCAGCAGTCACAACAGCACGGCAGAGCGGATGTTTCGTTTTCCGACTGAATACGGTGCGCAAAAACCGCCTACCGCCCACTCTACTGTGACGGGTGCGGGCGCGGTCGTCATCGGCAAGGCGCAAAACGGGATTCGCATCACCTACGCGACGATCGGAAACGTCGTTGACCTGGGCGTACAGAGTCCGTGGGAGATGGGAGCGGCGATGGCACCTGCGGCGGTTGCCACCATTGATCAGCACTTTCGTGATACCGGTCGCCAGCCAGCGGATTACGATCTGATTGTGACGGGGGATCTGGCGCGGGTGGGGCACCCGATCGCGGAGGAACTGCTGTCGCAAAAGGGCTGGAATTTGAGCGGACGGTTTGCAGACTGCGGCAACCTGATTTACGACCCAAAAACACAAAGCGAGGTGTTCAGCGGAGGCAGCGGCGCTGCATGCTGTGCGGTCGTCACGTTCTCGCACTTGCTGCCGAAGCTGGTCGCGGGCGATTGGAAGCGCATGCTGGTGGTGGCGACGGGTGCGCTATTGTCTTCGGTTTCCGCGCAGCAGAATGAAACCGTGCCCTGTATCGCCCATGCCGTCGCGTTTGAAGCTGCGGTCACTTAAAGGAGGGAGGTGTGATCGTTGGGCGGAGTCGGAATTTTTTTTGCGGCGTTTATTGTCGGCGGTCTGATCTGCGTGATCGGTCAATTGTTGCTTGATCTGACCAAACTGACGCCAGCACATGTGATGACCATTCTGGTCGTTGCGGGGGCGGTGCTGGAGGG
>JAJZCL010000056.1 GCA_021846165.1 Bacillota bacterium
GCACAAACGCTTGGCGCAACCTGCGTCCCTCTTCCATGCGAATCGGGATGTTTTGCAAGTTCGGTTCCATGCTCGACAGCCGCCCCGTCACCGTCATTGCCTGGCGAAAACTCGTGTGAATGCGCGACGTCTGCCTGCGCACTACCTTCAGAAGTCCCTCCACATACGTCGATTGCAGCTTCGACAGTTGCCGGTACTCCAGAATCAGCCGCACAAAGTCACTCTGCGGCGCTAGTTTTTCCAACACATCAGCGCTCGTCGAGTAACCGGTTTTTGTCTTTTTAAGCGGGGGAAGGTGCATTTTTTCAAATAAAACCTCGCCCAGTTGTTTCGTTGAGTTGATGTTAAATTCAGTTCCCGCCTGCTCGTGAATCGTTTGGGTAAGACGTTCGATCCCGCCGCGCAACCCCTCCCCAATCGCTTCAAGCCGCGCAACGTCGAGCCGCACCCCGTACAGTTCCATTTCCGCCAGCACGCCGACAAGCGGCCACTCCACCTGCTCGTAAAGCGGCGTCAGCGTATACTCGTCCAGTGCGCGGCGCATGGGCGCGGCCGCTGCAACGAGTAACCGCGCGGCACGGACAAGCGCGGCGGATAGGTTCGCGCCGCCCTTATCAAGCGCCACCCGGTCTGCCTCCGCGACACCCCGCTCCGACAACGCCGCCCCAATTGCATCAACGAGGCTCGGTTCCCCCTCCGACGCATGCACCAAATACGTCGCGAGGAGCGCATCGAGAACACCGTGGCTTGGAATCGGCAAAGCCGTGTCAAGCCACCCGGCTCGCTTACCCGCGACAAAAAACGCCTTAAAGTCATAAAACACCTTTTCTACGCCCTCATCTTGCAGCAGGTGCCGAAGAGACTCCCGCACCGCCGCCAGATCGTCTGCCGTTGCGCCATCCGCCGTAAAGTACGCCGCCGCACTGGTGCCTGCCAGCGCCAGACCGCGAATCAAGCCGTTCTGATCGCTGCCGTCACTATCGAGCAGTACCGCCAGACTGCCTGACGCCGCCCGAGCAGTGTTCAGCCAACCGGGCAACTCGCCAAGCGGTTGCGTCGGCACCAGCGCTGCATCCTCCACCGCCAGCGTTTCTGCCGTCGGCGAATCGGACGCTGGTGCCGATCCGTCGGTCACTCCATCCGCCGCCCGCCACGGCTTGACCCGCTCAGCGAGCGTGCGAAACTCCATTGCCTTGAAAAACGCCTTCACATTGTCGACCACGTACCCCTCATAACGCAAATCGTTCGCTGCCAGCGGCAGCTCCACATCGCATTTGATGGTCGCCAACCGCTTCGAAAGTCGCGCCAGATCCCCGTGATCGCGCAGTCGTTCCTGAAGTTTTTTGCCGCTCACTTCATCAAAGCGGGTAAGCGCCTCTTCCATGCTCGAAAACTGTCGCAACAGCTTGATCGCCGTTTTTTCTCCGACGCCAGGAATCCCCGGAATGTTGTCCGAAGCGTCGCCCATCAACCCTTTCAGATCCGTGATCCGCTCAGGGCCGACCCCGTCATAGCGCCCCCGCACAGCGTCCGCATCGTAGCGTTCAAGATCGGTAATGCCCTTTCTCGGCATGTACACCACCACGCGATCACGCACCAATTGGAACAAATCCTTGTCGCCGGAAATCAGCGCGACTTCGTCAAAATCCGCTTCCGCCTCTGTGGCCAGCGTGCCGATGATGTCGTCCGCCTCAATCAGATCCTGCTCCAACATAGGAATGCGAAAATGAGCCAGCAGTTCGCGGGCGAGGGCAAACTGTCCGACCAGTTCATCCGGCGCCGATTCGCGCTTCCCTTTGTATTCAGGAAACATTTCGTGGCGAAACGTCACTTTGCCTTTATCAAACGCAACGGCGATATGGGTCGGACAAAAGTCGTCAAGCAACTTGACGATCACTTGCGCGAACCCATAGACTGCGTTCGTGTACACGCCTTTCGACGTCGATAGGAGTGGGACCCCGTAGAATGCGCGATACAGGACGCTGTTCCCGTCCATCAATAGCAAAACGCGTCGGTCTTGTGTTGACGACTGCTGATTGGATTCCAAAACAACGCCACCTTATGTACTCGTTGCCCATATTGTAGCACACTCACGAGTTCGGTCTGTCCACCGCTGGAATGCCCGAAATGATATGCGGACAGTGATTGTGATAGGATGAGAAAGGCAAACTTCATCTCATGCAACGTAGAGGAGGGGAATCAGAATGGGCAATCAATCGGTGACCATCGGATTTATTGGCGTCGGCGTGATGGGAAGGGGGATGGTCGGCAACCTGCTCAAGAACGGTTACGAAGTACATGTCTATACCCGCACGAAGGCGAAAGCAGAGCGCGTCATTGGGCAGGGAGCAATCTGGCACGACAGTATCGCGCATCTGGTACCTACCGCCAGTGTGGTCATCACCATGGTGGGGACGCCCCAAGACGTCGAAGACGTGTACTTCGGTGAAGGCAGCGTGCTGCAACTGGCGACACTAGGCACTCACCTCGTCGACATGACGACCTCCAGTCCCACGCTCGCCGTGCGCATCGCGAACGCAGCGCAAGTGCGCGGGCTGTTCGCGCTTGACGCACCCGTTTCAGGCGGCGATATTGGCGCCCGCGACGGCACGCTGTCAATCATGGTCGGCGGCGACCGGGATGCGTATGCGAGAATGCTCCCGATTTTTCATGCGATGGGTAAAATCATCGTCCATCAAGGAGCGGCAGGCGCCGGTCAGCACACGAAAATGAGCAACCAGATCACCGTTGCCGCCAACATGATCGGCGTTTGTGAAGCGCTCGCTTACGCGAAACGCGCTGGTCTCGATCCGACGACAGTGCTGCAGAGCGTCGCCTCCGGCGCAGCGGGAAGTTGGTCGCTCAGCCATCTGGCGCCGCGAATCATTAATGGCGATTTTGCGCCAGGTTTTTATGTCAAGCACTTTATCAAGGACATGAAAATTGCGCTCGATTCGGCGCGGGAAATGGGATTAAAGACCCCTGGACTCGCGCTCGCGCTGGAACTCTACGAGCAACTTGCCACCATGGGCGAGGAAGAGAGCGGCACTCAGGCGCTTTACAAGCTGATCGATGGGTAAGGGAGTGAAACGTCATGCAAACGTACTTGCTTGCGCTTGATCATCAACTTCCGGGTACGGCCTCGTGGCTCGAAAAACTCGGCATCCACCTGGTCGAAGCGATTCTCATCTACATAGTGGCTCTCGTGATCATTCACTTTGGCGCACGCGCCATTCGCCACTTCACCCGGTTGCGGCCCAATATGCAAGAACGGCGCCGGGAGACCCTGATCTCCCTCATGACCAACATCCTTAAATACACCGTCTACTTCATCATGACGCTCACCATTCTACCGCTCTTTGGCATCAACATCGCAGCGCTGCTCGCTGGTGCAGGCGTAGCCGGCCTTGCGATAGGATTTGGCGCGCAAAGCCTGATTACTGACTTTTTCACTGGTTTGTTCATCCTGTTCGAGGATCAATACGGGATGGGGGACTGGGTGGTAATCAATAATGTCACCGGGCAGGTGACGATGGTCAGTCCACGCGTCACGGCCATTCAGGTGTGGACTGGCGAAACGGTGTACATTCGTAACGGCACGATTTCTCAGTTGACCAATTACTCCAAGTCGCCATCGCTCGCCGTCATCAACTTTAGTGTGGGTTACGACACGGATGCGGAAACTGCGATCCACATCCTCAAAGACGTACTCGCGGAAGTGGAGAAAGAAGACCCGAACGTCCTCGGCGAAACACAGATTCTCGGCGTTAACACGCTGAACGATTCCAGCTACACCATCGAAGCGACCATGAAGTGCAAACCATACAGCCAGTTTTCCGTGCAACGCCTGACCTACAAAAAACTGCAAAAGCACTTTCTCGCACGTGGCCTGAAGCCGCCTTTTCAAGGCATCGTGATGATGCACCCAGAGGCCGATCCGCCCGACAAGCAAGACTAAAAAAACTCGCCGCTACACGACCTCCTCGTAGCGGCGAGCCATTCATCCGGATCCAGTCTACATGTTCTTGATGATCTGATCCCCGAATTCGGAACACTTGACCTCGGTCGCGCCTTCCATCAAGCGGGCAAAGTCGTAGGTCACCACTTTCTGATGGATTGATTTTTGCAGCGCGTCGACAATCATGTTGGCCGCTTCGATCCACCCCATATGCTCCAGCATCATGACGCCAGAAAGGATCACCGACCCCGGATTCACCTTGTCCAAATTCGCGTACTTCGGTGCCGTACCGTGCGTCGCCTCAAACACAGCGTGACCCGTGACGTAGTTGATGTTGGCACCGGGCGCGATGCCGATGCCGCCGACTTGCGCCGCAAGCGCGTCGGAGATGTAGTCGCCGTTCAGGTTCATCGTTGCGATCACGTCAAACTCGGACGGCCTCGTCAGCACTTGTTGCAAGAAAATATCCGCGATCGTGTCTTTTACGATGATCTTGCCGGCCGCCAGCGCCTCACGCTGGGCCTGATCGGCAGCCCCTTGGCCGTCCCTGGCTTTGATCTGGTCGTATTGGTTCCAGGTAAACACATGCCGCGCAAACTCGGTTTCCGCAAGCTCATAACTCCAATTTTTGAAGGCACCTTCCGTGTACTTCATGATGTTGCCCTTGTGTACAATCGTCACACTTTCGCGCTTGTGCTTGATCGCGTACTCGATCGCCGCACGAATCAGGCGTTCGGTTCCCTCTTTGGAAATCGGCTTAATACCAACGCCAGACGACGCCGGAAACCGAATCTTCGTGACGCCCATTTCCTTTTGCAAAAACTCAATGATCTTCTTCGCCTCTGGCGAGTCTTCCGCCCACTCAATACCGGCATAGATGTCTTCCGAATTCTCGCGGAAAATCACCATATCCACCTTGCTTGGGTCTTTCACTGGCGACGGTACGCCACTAAAATACCGCACCGGACGCAGGCAGACATACAGATCAAGTTCCTGGCGCAGCGCCACATTCAAGCTGCGGATCCCGCCACCAACTGGCGTAGTGAGCGGCCCCTTGATGCTGACAAGGTACTCGCGCAACGCCGTCAACGTGTCCTCGGGCAACCACTCGCCAAACTTATTGAACGCCTTTTCGCCTGCGTACACCTCAAACCACTCAATTTTTCGCTTGCCGCGATACGCCTTCTCCACGGCTGCGTCCAGTACGCGGACAGACGCACGCCAAATGTCCGGCCCTGTGCCATCCCCTTCGATAAACGGGACAATCGGATGCTTCGGCACATGCAAGCCTGTGCTGAGCATGACGATCGGTTCACCACTTGTAGGAAGACCCAATTTTGAAAATTTTGGCATGTTTGCTATACTCCCTTTCTTTCACTGTTTTATGCCTTGCTCACATCTCCGCACCACTGTTTCTCGACGGTTATCATACCACAGCAACCCACTATCGGCAATCAATTTTCCCACGCTATGAACCTGTGTTTCACTTGATGAACCGACCTGTTTGACTGTTCTCGCTAAACTGTTCCCATCAACAACACAGCATTGGCCAACACCACGAGGACGCCCGACACCTACAAGAGGGCGTCGGGCGTTAGGGGTGCGTCGAACCCGGAGCGGGATCAACAGCCGTCGCGCCGTCCGCTTCACCAGCGAGCAGACGGTGCAGCGTGGGAGCGCTTTTTTGCAGCCGCAACGGTCGCAAATCGGGGCGCGAAAACACGTGTTCGCTCTCGCCTTGCGCCAAAATGACGGCTTCCCCTGAGCGGCGAACCGTATAGGAGAACACCAGGCGCAGGCCATTGTACTCTGCCAGTCGCGTTTCAACATCCAGTACGTCGTCGTAACGGCTCGCCTTCATATAGTGACAATCAATTCGCAGCACAGGCAACAACAGTCCGCTTTGTTCCAGCGACAAGTAGGTGGCACCTTGTTCGCGCAGCCAATCGGTGCGCCCTACTTCAAACCACTGGATATAATTTCCATGCCAGGCGACGCCCATTTGGTCGGTTTCGCAATAGCGCACCACGATCGGCGAATGGGATACGTGCGTGTTCAATGCTTCCTCACTCCCTTACACATTACAAGACTTGCGTGCGACCACGGTAAATGAACCCCCGCCCCGCATCCACCGTCACTTCTTCTCCATCTCGCAGCAGTTGGATGACGTTGGTCGCGCCAACCACCACTGGGATGCCGAGCGACAGACCGACAATGGCTGCGTGAGAGGTAAGGCCGCCCTCTTCCGTGACGACGGCAGCCGCTTTTTCAAACGCGCTCATCAACGTCTTGTCGGTCATCGATGTCACGAGTACATCGCCAGGTTGCAGTCGCGCCAGTATATCTTCGGTTTGCACAGACACCACCGCGCGGCCAATGACACTCTTGCCGCCGATACCGATGCCGCGCACGATGACGTCGCCAATTGTGTGAATCTTCAGCATGTTGGTGGTACCCGCCTCACCGACAGGTACGCCCGCCGTGATCACCACCAAGTCGCCACTTTGCGCAAAACCGCTGGACAGTGCGCCGTCCACCGCCGTCGCGATCATTTCGTCCGTCGTTTTTGATGGCTTGGCAAGCGACGCATAGACACCCCACGTTAGCGACAGCCGACGCGCCACGCGCTCATACGGCGTCACCGCGACCACAACACAACGTGGACGATGCTTGGCCACCATTTTGGCGGTAAACCCACTCTCCGTCGATGTAATGATCGCCCGCGCGTTGAGTTCCTCCGCGATGTTGCGCACCGCCGCACTGATCGAGTCGGTTTGCGTGCGTTCCACCACGTTGTGGTGACGTCCCGGCACCTCGCGATTCATAATTGCCGCCTCTGCCCGCTCGGCAATTTGCGCCATCGTCGCCACCGCCTCCACCGGGTAGCGCCCGGCGGCGGTTTCCCCGCTAAGCATGATCGCGTCAGTGCCGTCAAAAATCGCATTCGCCACATCCGTCGCTTCCGCGCGCGTCGGACGCGGGTTGCGTTGCATCGAATCAAGCATCTGCGTCGCCGTAATCACAGGTTTGCCCGCACGGTTGCACTTACTGATCAACAGCTTTTGTACAATCGGAACTTCTTCCGTCGGGATCTCAACGCCCAGGTCGCCGCGCGCCACCATGGCACCGTCCGCCACCGCGAGAATCTCATCCAGTCGATCTAACCCCTCTTGCGTTTCAATCTTTGCGATGATGTCACAGTTCGCGCCCGCCTCTTCCAATAAACCGCGAATTTCCAGCACATCCTTCGCCTTGCGAACAAACGACGCCGCGATGAAGTCAACACCTTGGGCAATGCCAAAGCGGATGTCCTCCATGTCTTTTTCCGTGACGCCAGGCAACCGCAGCTTGACACCGGGCGCATTGATTCCCTTGCGATTTTTCAGCACACCGCCATTGGTCACGATACAGTGAATCTCGTTGTCCTCAACCTTCACCACCTCAAGGCCGATCAAACCGTCGTCGATGCGAATGGTAGACCCCGGTCGGACATCCTGCGGCAGTCCTTCATAGCTGATCGATACTCGGTCTTTGGTTCCGAGTACCTCTTTTGTGGTGAGAATGATCGAGGCCCCGTCCGACAATTCCACACCGTCGTTTTCGATCATCCCCGTGCGAATTTTCGGTCCTTTGATATCCAACATAATGCCGATGGGTTTGTGCTCTAACCGCGCCGCCTCCCGAATGTTCGCAATCATGACGCCGTGATCGGCATACGTGCCGTGGGAAAAGTTCAGCCTCGCCACGTCCATACCCGCCCTTATGACAAGACGAAGCCGATCCACGCTATTGGTGGATGGCCCCATCGTGCAAACAATTTTGGTTTTGCGCAATGTAATCAACCCCTTTTTTTCTAAATAGACAAAATTCCCGCCAACTCATATAACGGCATGTCAAACTCCCGCTTCATGGACAGCGCTTCATCGACCCCCAAGGCCACCAGTTTTTTGCCTTGTAAGCCGATGACCACATTGTTCTTGCCCGTGCGCAATAAATCCACCGCATACGCACCCATACGAGAGGCGAGTACCCGATCAAACACCGTGGGCGATCCGCCGCGCTGCAAGTGACCCAGCACCGTCACGCGCACTTCCCATCCGGTTTCCTGGCGAATCCGTTCACCGATCTTCATCCCTTTCCCGACGCCCTCCGCCACGAGAATAATGCTGTGCCGTTTGCCGCGCTCTAACCCCCGACGCAACTTTTCCAGCACCAGTTCCATGTCAAAGTGCGATTCTGGAATCAGGATCGATTCGGCGCCCCCAGCAAGACCCGAAATCATCGCGATGTCCCCCGCATTGCGCCCCATCACCTCGATCACGTAAGTGCGTTCATGTGATGTGGCCGTGTCGCGAATTTTATCGATCGCATCGATCACTGTATTGACCGCAGTGTCAAAACCGATCGTGTAATCGGTGCCGGGAATGTCGTTGTCAATCGTGCCGGGTATGCCGACTGTACGCACGCCATGGTGCGACAGCTCCTGGGCGCCACGGAAAGAACCGTCACCGCCGATTACCACAAGCCCCTCAATCCCCACCTTTTGCAACTGCTCGATCGCCTTTGCCCGACCCGCAGGCGTCTTGAACTCTTCGCTGCGCGCTGTAAACAGCTTGGTACCACCGCGCTGAATGATATCCGCCACCGAATTGAGATCCATTCGCGCCATCTCACCGCGAATCAGTCCCGCATACCCGTGCTGAATTCCAAACACTTCAAGCCCATGAAACACGCCCTTGCGCACGACGGCGCGAATGGCGGCGTTCATACCGGGCGCGTCTCCCCCGCTGGTCAGCACGCCAATTCTACGGACAGCATGACCTGTGTCCATCCTTTCACCCTCCCGACCAACAAAGTTTCCGAAAAACAACAACGAACCGCGACCGCATCCTCTGCTTTAGCCCCGGTTCCCGTTTTGCGGTTCTTTTATTGCATCCCCTCACCGTACACACCGATACGACGGTATTTATCGAAACGCCGATCTGGCAACGCCCCGTAATCAATCGCCATCAGATCTCGAAACGACCTAGCCACCGCTTCTTTCACCGTCGCGATCATTTGCGCGTGATTGCGTTGGGCACCGCCAAACGGCTCCGCCAGAATTTCATCGATGATGCCAAAGCGGTGCAAGTCCTCGGCAGTAATCCGCATGACGTCCGCCGCTTTCTGTCCCAACGCCGGGTCTTTCCAAAGGATGGTGGCCGCCGACTCCGGTGCAATCACCGAATACCATGCGTGTTCCAGCATCAACACACGGTCGCCGACGCCAAGGCCAAGCGCACCGCCACTGCCGCCTTCGCCCGTCACCACCACGACGATCGGTATCCTAAGCGCTGCCATCTCAATGATATTGCGGGCAATCGCCTCACCCTGACCCCGTTCTTCCGCGCCGAGTCCCGGATACGCTCCCGCCGTATCGACAAAGCAAAGCAGCGGTCGACGAAACTTCTCCGCTTGTTTCATCAGTCGAAGCGCCTTACGATACCCTTCCGGGTGCGCCATGCCGAAGTTGCGGTACAGATTGTCTTTCGTGCCCTTGCCCTTCTGCGTCCCAACCACCGTGATCGGATACCCGTCAAAACGGGCAATTCCGCCCACCACCGCAGGATCGTCGCGAAAGCTGCGGTCACCGTGCAACTCGACAAAATCATCGCAGATGCCCTGTATGTAATCAAGTGTGGTTGGCCGTTCCGGGTGGCGGGCGATTTGAACCTTTTGCCAAGGCGTCAGATTCTTGTAAATCGTCTCCATCAGTTCTTGCGCCTTGCGTTCCAGTTCCGCCACTTCGCTGCTAACATCAATTCCTTTTTCTTCTGTAAATGTTTTCAACTCTTCAATTTTTGAGCGCAGTTCCACCAGAGGCTTTTCAAAGGGAAGTTCAACCGCCATTATCCCCTCCCTCCTCTTTCATGCAGCGACAGCACGGTCGCCAACAATGATTTCATGTCCTTGCGATGAACCACCTGATCGAGCATCCCATGTTCCAACACAAATTCAGACGTTTGAAACTCATCAGGGAGTTTTTGCCGGATCATGGGTTCGATCACCCTACGCCCAGCGAATCCAATGATCGCACCAGGTTCCGACAAGTTGAGGTCGCCTTGCATGGCAAAGCTGGCAGTGACCCCGCCCGTCGTGGGGTTCGTCAACACCGAAATATAGAGTCCACCCCGCGCGGCAAGCCTAGCCAGCACCGCCGACACTTTCGCCATCTGCATTAAGGAAAAAATTCCTTCCTGCATGCGCGCGCCGCCTGATACCGAAAAAATAATCATCGGCACCCTGCGATCCAGCGCCTGTTCCACAGCGCGTGTCAACCGCTCCCCCACCACAGACCCCATGCTGCCCATGATAAAGCTGGCGTCCATCACCGCCGCCACTGCCTTATACCCAGCAATGGTGCCGATCCCGGAGAGAACGCCTTCCTCCATGCCTGTTAGCGACTGAGCCTTCTCCACCTTCTCCAGATAGTCGGGAAATTCAAGCGGATTCTCCGTCACTAGGGAATCCGTAAACGCCTGAAAGGAACCCTCGTCAAACGTGACCGCGATCCGTTCCTGCGCCGTCATGGTAAAGTGATAACCGCAATTGGGACAGGTCTTTAAGTGCTTTTCCAGTTCCTTAGACAAAAGAATCTCTCCGCAGCGCTTGCACTTGTTCATGATCCCTTCCAAGGATTTGTCCCTGGCGGTCGAAGGCGGCGAGATCGTCGCGTAACGCTTCTTTTTTGGAAATAGATCCTTCAGCACTCGGACACCTCAAATTTCCCCCATATCTAACAAGCAACCCGAACCTTCTCAAGTTAAAAACATCTTATCACGCCATCTTGGAACTCGGCAACCAACGACTACTCGCGCTCATCGGCCAATTCACGCGTGTGCGCTGCCACTTGCCCCGGCTCCACCCGCAACTGCGCCACTCCGCTTGCCATCGCCGCCAGCGCCACCGCCTCCGCCACGCTTGGCGCCACGCGTCCGTCAAACGGCTTCGGAATGACATATTCAGGGTCGAGTTCCTCATCCGTCACAAGACTCGCAATCGCTTTGGCAGCAGCGATCTTCATCGGTTCGTTGATCGAGGTGGCACGCGTGTCAAGCGCCCCCCGAAAGATGCCCGGAAATGCCAGCACGTTATTGACCTGATTGGGATAGTCGGAGCGACCGGTACCGATCACCTTGGCGCCCGCCTTCAGCGCTAGTTCCGGTAAAATTTCCGGATCCGGATTGGCCATCGCAAGAATGATCGCATCGGACGCCATCGACTTGACCATCCCTTCTGTCACTGTGTTCGCCACCGACACGCCGATAAAGACATCGGCACCCACAATCACTTCCTCAAGCGGTCCTTTAACACTTTCGAGGTTCGTGTTTTTGGCGACCCATTCCTTGAGCGGGTTCATGTGATCACGCCCTTCAAAAATCGCTCCTTTGGTGTCACACATGATGACCGAGTGAACACCCGACGAGAGCAACAGCTTGACCGTAGCGATTCCTGCCGCGCCCGCTCCGCTCACCACGACGCGCACGCTTTGCAGCGACTTCTTGACCACCTTGACGGCATTCATGAGCGCTGCCAGCGTGACAATCGCCGTACCGTGCTGATCATCGTGAAAAACGGGAATATCCAGTTCTGCTTTCAAACGCTCTTCGATCTCAAAACAATCGGGCGCCGCAATGTCTTCGAGGTTAATGCCGCCAAACGTCGGTGCCACCATCCGCACAAAGTCGATCACCCGATCCACCTCAAGCGCGTTGATACACAGTGGCCATGCGTCGACGCCAGCGAACGACTTGAACAGCACCGCCTTCCCCTCCATCACGGGTATCGCCGCCTCCGCGCCGATGTGGCCAAGTCCGAGCACCGCCGTACCGTTCGACACTACCGCCACCATGTTGCTTTTTGACGTGTAATCGTAAACATATTCCTTATGACGGTGAATCTCCATGCACGGCTCAGCCACGCCGGGTGAATACGCCAAGCTCAAATCGTAGGCGGTCGCCACCCGCACCTTTGGCGTCATGGAGATTTTGCCGATACGATCTTTATGTAGTTTCAGCGACTCTTCCCGAAGATTCATTCTCATCAAGTCCTTCCAGTTAACGTCCGTATTCGGTTATTATAGCACTCATGCCACTCAAAAGAGTCAACAGTACGCTTAGTCTATCTTAACATTTTCTTTTCCGACCATCGTTTCAAGCGCGTGGATCAGATTCTCGTCTAGGCGCACCCGCACCCCGACTTTTACAGTTTGAAACATGCGAAAAGCCCAGAGTTGTCGCAACCGCGGGCTTTTTCCTGAGATGATCGTACTTAATTTTGTTATGCTAAAGTTATATTCTTCAGGAACTTATTAAACACCT
>JAJZCL010000057.1 GCA_021846165.1 Bacillota bacterium
GATCTAAAGTGTACGAGAACGGCGTAATGGCGCTGCAGGGACTCAGCGTGCGCATCTCCCAGGGCGAATTCGTCTATGTCGTCGGTCCTAGCGGCGCTGGCAAGTCTACGTTTATCAAACTCATGTACCGAGAAGAACGACCGACGAAAGGGCATATTTTTGTTGGCGGTTTTAATATTGAGCGGTTGCGGGATCGGCAGATTCCATTTATGCGTCGGCACGTCGGCGTGGTGTTTCAAGACTTCAAATTATTACAAAAGTTAACAGTAGAAGAAAATGTATCGTTTGCGATGGAAGTGATCGAAGCGTCCAAGCGTCTGACACGCAAACGAGTAAAGGAAGTTCTGGAATTAGTGGGTCTTGTTGATAAAACGCAAATGCTGCCGAAAGAGCTTTCAGGCGGGGAGCAGCAACGGGTGGCGATTGCGCGGGCGCTTGTCAATAAGCCAAGCGTGGTCGTGGCCGATGAACCGACGGGGAACCTCGATCCCGACAATTCGTGGCAGATTTTAAAATTATTTGAGCGTGTCAATGATCGCGGCACCACGGTGGTGATGACGACGCACAACCGTGAATTAGTCAATGCAACCAAAAAAAGAGTGATTGCGATCGAGCAGGGGCGAATCTCCAGAGACGAAGAACGCGGGGAATACGGTTATGAAGATTAGGACATGGGGCAGGCACATCCAGGAAGGCTTTAAAAACCTGTTCCGTAATGGCTGGATGACGGTTGCGGCGATCAGCGCTGTGGTTGTCACTTTGTTGATTTTGGGGATGGCGCTGGTGATCAGCGTCAATATACAGAATGTGCTTGCGAATGTGGAAAGCGAGTTGCAATTTAATGCGTACGTGTCTGATTCGGTTCAGAGCGGTCAATTGCCGGCGCTGGTGCGTGAAGTCAGCAGCATCGGCGGCGTGAAGAGTGTCACGCTGATCACCAAGGCGCAGGCGCTTGCGACGATGAAGCAAACCCTCGGCCAAAACGCCGATCTGCTCGATGGACTGGGCAATCCTTTACCCAACGAACTGGTCGTAAGGGTTAACGATCCGAAAATGATTACGCAATTGGCTAATCGGGTGGCAGTGGTGAAAGGAATTGACAAGGTTCAGTACGGCGCCAGTTTTGTGCCTAGACTGCTATCGATCATGTCCGTCGTTCGCGACACGTCGATTATTTTTATCATCGCGCTGATCGTGATGGGAATGTTTCTTATCTCCAATACGATCAAAATCACGATCTTTACGCGTCGGCGCGAGATTGAGATCATGAAGCTCGTGGGCGCGACCAACGGGTTTATCCGGGGGCCATTTTTTATTGAAGGGTCGCTGATGGGAATCATTGGCGCGTTTATTCCCAGTGTCATCCTGAACCAGGGGTACTTCTTTCTGCAAAAAAATGTGGTGCTGTTTCCGCCCTTTTCTCTACTTCCCGATCCAGAGGTCATGAACAGGGTGCTGCCAGTTCTCTATGCGGTTGGGATTCTGATCGGTGCTTGGGGTGGGTTGATATCCATGCGCAAGTACCTGAAGATCTGACTCTTTAGGGATATTCGTCGCCTCGTCCACATACAGTGAAGTAACAACTTTGTGGACGAGAGTGGGGATGCAATGGTGCGTCTGCGTAAACGTTGGCTGCGGTGGGGGAAGGTGGTGGCGCTGGTCGGAATCACGGCGGTCGCCACATGGTCAGGCCTCAAGTGGAGTGGTGTGGATTATTCTCCGATGGCCGCCAATCCCTCCTATCAAAAATTTCTGCAAACGTATACCCGATTAACGGAGAGTTACTATGAAAAACTGAATCCCAACCAACTGCTGGAGGGCGCGATCGGCGGCATGGTGCATGCGGTGGGGGATCCTTTTTCCCAGTACATGAATCCCGCCTTGGCTGCGCGTTTTAGGGAACTTGTGTCGTCGCAGTTTCAAGGGATTGGTGCAGTACTCAGTTTGCAGGGTGGACAACTCGTGATCGCGTCCGTACTGCCGGGGTCGCCCGCGAGCAATGCGGGTTTGCATAAAAGCGACGTGCTGCTGGCCATTGGTGGTAGTCCGACGGCAACCATGTCGCTTGAACAAGCTGTGAAAGCAATCCGCGGCAAGGTGGGCACCAAGGTGGAATTGAAGTTGGCGCGTGGCAAATCGGTGCTGACGATCAGTGTGATGCGGAAAAAAATCGTGGAACCGACCGTATTTGCAAAGGTGTACCCGCAGCACATTGGGTATTTGTTGATCACGCAGTTCAGCGCCAACACCGCCACCGCCTTTTTGAACGATTTGGAGCGCATGAAGCAAGAAGGTGTGAAGGGTCTTGTCATCGATGTACGCGACGACCCCGGCGGGTACTTGCAGAGTGTGAATCAAATCGCTGGCTATCTGTTGCCGAAAAATTCAGTCATTGCTCAAATTGCCACGCGCAGCGGCAGTCGGAAAATGTTGTGGGCAAAGGGCGATCTGCTGCCGGTTCCAAAGGTTTGTCTGATCAATGGGGACACGGCAAGCGCAGGTGAAATTCTGGCGGCGGCGCTTGCGGAATCAGGGCGCGTGCCACTGGTTGGCGAGCGCACGTACGGGAAAGGAACGGTTCAGGAAACAGATCAGTTTGCGGATGGATCGAGCCTGAAGTTGACAGTGGCGCGGTGGCTGACGCCGAACGGAACGTGGATCCATCGCGTTGGCATCGCACCGTCATTCAGGGTTCCGGCGCCTGCGTATTACCACTATGCGGCACTGCCGATGTCGTTCAAGACACCTCTGAAGGAAGGCGACAACCAGGTTGCCATCGCGCTTTTGCAACGGATTTTGCTCGCGCTGCATTACAACCCAGGGCGAACGGACGGGTACTTCAGTCCAGGCACCTACGCGGCAGTGGCGGCGTTTCAGCGCACTCACAACCTTTCGCCTACCGGGGAGGTGGATGGGAACACCGCCTATGTCCTCAATGTCGCACTGCTGTTGCAAAGGCAGAAAAACGATCCGCAATTGTTGACGGCACTCGGGTATTTGGATCGTGAAACGGTTCACTAGAGGAAAATGCGCGGGATGTGTAGAAATATAGATATACGGTTATACATAGTGGTGGTTTTGCGGTAGAAAGGGAAGATCATTGTGCAATTGGTGATGGCGCTGGCGAGAGGGGTTGCCCTGATGCCGTTGACGCCTGTGGTTTATCTGCTGTTGCTGTTGTTCGTGGGGGTTCAATATCAGCGTGCGAAACGTATGGAGCGGGCGATTTTTGGATTGAAGGTCAGCTCCTTTTGGGGGCAGTGGGGTAAGTCTATACTCTACGGATTGATCATCGGGATTCTCGTGAGTGCGGGGTTGGATTTACTTGGACGAATTTGGTTGCTGTACGTGCCGACCGCTTTGATTGTGGAGGTTTGGGCGGTGTCGTTGATTTTGGCGATGGTCGATGTGAGATGGGCGGATATCGCCTTTGTCGCACCCCTTGTGATCGTGATCGCTGAGGTGTTGCAGGATTTTTTTTCACTACAAAGCGTATGGATGCCGTCCCTTGCCGCACTGCGTTCTCTGCTCCTGATCACGGGCGTAGCCCAGGCGCTGGCGGGTATCGCATTCATGATCGATGCCGGCAGAAATCCTTCTCCGCTGTATGTGAGCAGCAAGCGGGGTCAGGTTGTCGGCATGTTTGTCAACCAGTCATTTTGGCCAATCCCCTTGCTCGTGCCAGGCGCAGGGTTTTTTTTGCCGTTGGCGGTGCTGGCGGGTTCGAGCGGCGATTCGATTGCTACGCAACCGTACCGGATCATGCGCAAAAAAGGGTTCATCATGCTCGCTGTCGGGTTGTTGACGGTTGCTGGTTGCGTAAACTTATGGGGAAGCGCTTGGGGGATTTTCGCCACTGCGTCGATCGGACTGATTCTGCGCGTTGCAGGATCGCTTGTCGTGCAGTGGCTGGAGCGGGGTGGCGTACCCCTGTATGTGCGCCCCAATCGTGGCGTGCGCGTTCTCGCGACCATCGCGGCGAGCCCGGCAGCGTGTCTTGGCATTCGTTTCGGAGAAATCATCCGTAAGGTTGGCAGTACTTCAGTAGACAGCCCATACGATGTACACTTTGCCATTGACCAAAATCCTGCATATGTTAAGCTGGAAGTGGTCGATACAGTGGGCGAGGCGAGGTTGATTGGCACCCCGATTTTCGCCGATGGCCCCAGTCAACTTGGCATTGTCGTTGTTCCGGATGATCATTTGCACCAATATAGGGTAGTGTATGGACTAGGGCAATGGGTATGGATCTGGCGCTGGTGGGGGAGGCGTTCGAAAGCGATTGCGAAAGGGATACCCATTCCCTTGGCTGCGCACAGTGAGGAACAGCCACTATAATGTTTTGTGTATACTTCGAGGGGAAATTATAGATGGATTTTACGACGTTAATTGGCCTTGTGTTGGGCTTTGGCGCACTTCTTGCCGCTTTTATGATGGAAGGCGGTTCGCCGATGGCTCTGCTGGGGTTATCGGCGGCCATGATTGTCTTTGGCGGTACGATTGGCGCCTTGTTTATCTCTTTTAACGGCAAACAGCTAAAGACCTTATTTGCGCTGTTTCGCATGTCGTTTCAGAAAAAGCATGAAGACCCGTTAGGGGTCATTGACCAACTGGTGGAACTTGCGACGGTCGCCAGGCGGGAGGGAATTCTTGCTCTTGAAGACCGGATCGAAAACTATGATGACGAGTTTTTTAAAAACGGTGTACGACTCGTCGTTGACGGCGTGGATCCTGACCTGGTGCGCGGCATCATGGAGACAGAGCTTGCGTTTATCCAAAGTCGGCACGAGTCGGGTGTAGCGATGTTTGAAGCGGCGGGCGGGTACTCACCGACAATGGGGATCATCGGTACGGTGATGGGGCTGGTGCACGTACTGAGCAATTTGTCCAACGTATCGAAACTGGGGCCGCTCATCGCGACCGCCTTTGTGGCGACCTTGTACGGCGTTTCCTCCGCCAACCTGATCTGGTTGCCGATTGGAAACAAACTGAAAAACCAATCGAAATCTGAAATGTTGGTAAAAGAACTAATTTTAGAGGGGGTACTTTCCATCCAATCGGGGGAAAACCCTAATATTTTAGCGCAAAAATTAAAGGTCTTCCTTGCGCCGGCTGACCGTGAACGCAAGGCAGAAGCCGCGCAGGAAGGATCAAACGAGACGGGGGCGGCCAATGCTTAACCGTCACAAAAAGGCACCCGACAAAGAAAACAACGAGCGTTGGTTGCTCACTTATTCGGATTTGATCACATTGTTGATGATTTTTTTCGTCATTATGTACGCCATGTCCAACATTAACATGCAAAAGTTTATGACGCTGACGCAGTCGTTGAATGCGGCACTCGATCCGAACAATAAGATTCCGCTTCAGCAATTGGCCAACACCGGACTGGTTACGGCGGCCAACCCCACGTCGGGCGATCACTCCACCAACCCCAATGCGTCGACCACGACCACCGTGACGGTCACCAAGCAGCAGCAACAGCAAATTCAAAACATGTTGAATGAGAACGTCAAATTCACAAACTTGTATCAGCGTTTGAAAAAGTATGTTCAAAAAAACGGCCTGTCGAATTCCGTGTCACTGTACAATCAGACAAGAGGTATCCAGATTACGTTGCGGGATGTGGTGCTGTTTCAGACGGGTTCGGACACGCTGTTACCGGGCGCAGAGAACATTCTGGTGGGGCTCGTGCCGTTTTTGCGAGAATTAAATAACCCCATCGTTGTGGAAGGGTACACGGACAATGTGCCGATCGACACGCCGCAATTCCCTTCTAACTGGGAATTATCGACAGGTCGAGCGGTCAATGTCGTGCATTTTTTAATCTCCCAAAATATCACCCCCAGTCGTCTGTCGGCGGAGGGGTTTGGCCAGTACCACCCCGTTTTGCCGAATACGTCTTCCGCCAATAGGCAAGCGAATCGACGTGTCAATATTGTCATTTTGCGCAACTCCATTGCCGCGATTATCGATCAGACGACCGGTAACTCGCCGCTTGTAAGCGAAACATCGTCGGGGGACACCAACACCTCAACGAACTCCAATGTCACGTTGCCGAGTTTTAAGGATCTCAGTGGCGTGAACAAAGCAAGCGGATCGACCTCTAGTGCCACACAGTCACAGACACAAACGTCTATAAAGTTGCCACAGCACATCTTTACTAAGTAAGCGCGGCGCAACCGCGGCTCTTGATCGAGTTTTGAAGCGAACGTATGATCGTTTATAATGTGGCGAGGTACACGATCAGGAGGAGTGATCTCATGCCCGCTGAGGTTCCCGAAGCGTTTCAATTAGTGTCTAGCTATCGTCCCACCGGCGATCAACCAAAGGCGATTGAGCTGTTGACGAATGGTCTGCGAGCGACTAAAAAATTCCAGACGCTGTTAGGGGTCACGGGATCGGGCAAGACGTTTACGGTTGCCAACGTGGTGGCGAACCTGAACAAGCCTACACTTGTGATCGCGCACAACAAGACGCTGGCCGCGCAGTTGACCGCTGAATTCAAGGAGTTTTTTCCACACAACGCCGTCGAGTACTTCGTCAGTTACTATGATTATTATCAGCCGGAAGCGTACATACCGCAATCCGACACGTTCATCGAAAAAGACGCGAAAATCAACGACGAGATCGATAAGCTGCGCCACTCGGCGACAAGCGCGCTGTTTGAGCGCAACGATGTGCTGGTCGTGGCGAGTGTGTCAAGCATCTACGGCCTCGGCAGTCCAAGTCGGTACCGAGAGAATGTCCTGTCGCTGCGGGTCGGCACGGAGCGCTCGCGCAACCGTATTTTGCGGCGCCTCGTCGACATGCAGTACGAACGCAATGACATCAACTTTACGCGCGGCACCTTTCGCGTGCGCGGCGACATCGTCGAAATCGTACCCGCTTCGCGCATGGATCAGGCGATTCGCATTGAGTTTTTCGGAGATGAGATCGAACGGTTGACGGAGGTCGATATTCTGACTGGGGAAATCTTAGGTCGGCGCGACCACGTCGCTATTTTCCCCGCCTCGCACTTTGTTTCTGGGCAGGAAACGATTGAACGGGCGGTTGCCGATATCCGCGCGGAACTGCTTGAGCGGCTTGCGGAATTGCGAACACAGGGCAAGCTGCTCGAAGCGCAGCGACTTGAGCAGCGCACCCATTACGATATTGAAATGATGCTGGAAGTGGGGTATTGCTCGGGAATCGAGAACTACTCGCGCCACCTGGATGGAAGGAAGGCGGGGGAACCGCCGTATACGCTTTTTGACTACTTCCCAGCAGACTTTTTGCTGGTCATCGACGAGTCGCACGTCACGATTCCTCAATTGCACGGCATGTACGGCGGCGACCGCACGCGCAAACTGACGCTGATTGAACACGGTTTCCGCCTGCCATCAGCGGCGGATAACCGACCGCTGCGTTTTGACGAGTTGCAGCGGTACCGTTATCAGACGATTTTTGTGTCGGCGACGCCGGGCGACTACGAATTGGAGGTCAGTCACGGCGTGGTCGAGCAGATCATACGGCCGACGGGACTGCTCGATCCAAAGATTGCTGTGCGGCCAATCAAGGGACAAATTGACGACTTGATTCACGAGATTCACTTGCGCACGGCAAAGAGCGAGCGGGTGCTTGTGACGACACTGACCAAGAAGATGGCGGAGGATCTTACCGATTATCTGAAAGAAGTAGGGATCAAGGTGCGCTATCTGCACAGCGAGATCAAGACGCTGGAGCGGATGGTGATCCTGCGGGATCTGCGCCTTGGCGTATTCGATGTGCTGATCGGCATCAATTTGCTGCGTGAGGGTTTGGATCTGCCGGAGGTGTCGCTGGTCGCGATCCTCGATGCCGACAAGGAAGGATTTTTGCGCGCCGAGCGATCGCTGATTCAGACGATTGGACGCGCGGCGCGAAACGCGTCTGGCGAGGTCATCATGTATGCGGACACGGTCACGCGTTCCATGGACGTCGCCATTAACGAAACCAATCGCAGGCGACAAAAACAGCTTCATTACAATGAAGAACACGGTATCGTACCGACCACGATTCGCAAGGCGGTGCGCGACGTGATCGAAGCGACGAAAGCTGTCAGCGATACGGATGACATCACTGCTAAGGCCGCCAAGTTGAGCAAGGAGGAGAAGCGCGACTTGCTCGCGCAACTGGAGCGAGAGATGAAGGAGGCGGCACGCGCATTGCAATTCGAACGAGCGGCGGAACTGCGCGACCTCATGATCGAGCTTGCGGGCAGCTTGCCAGCCAAGAAGAGGGCATAAAGGGGAGTCATATGGCACATGACGCGATTGTCGTAAAAGGCGCTCGGGCTCACAATTTGAAGAATGTCGACGTCGTGATTCCGCGCGACAAACTGGTGGTGTTAACTGGTCTGAGCGGCTCCGGCAAGTCGTCGCTGGCCTTTGACACGCTGTATGCGGAGGGGCAGCGGCGGTATGTGGAGTCGCTGTCCGCCTATGCAAGGCAATTTTTAGGGCAAATGGAAAAGCCGGATGTCGATTCGATTGACGGACTGTCACCCGCGATTAGCATTGATCAGAAAACGACGAGCCGCAACCCTCGTTCAACGGTGGGGACGGTCACGGAGATCTACGATTACCTGCGCTTGCTGTTCGCTCGGATTGGAATTCCCCATTGCCCCCACTGCGACATTCCCATTTCCTCTCAAACCGTCGACCAGATGGTCGATCGGGTGATGGAGTTTCCTGAGTCAACGCGCCTTCAAATCTTGGCGCCGTTGATCAACGGGAAAAAAGGGGAACACTCAAAGCTTTTCGACGACCTTGCCAAGGGTGGCTACGTGCGCGTGCGCGTCGACGGGGCAATGCGCGACCTCGGCGAACCGATCAAACTGGAAAAGAACAAAAAACACAGCGTTGACGTGGTGATCGACCGCCTTGTGATCAAGCCCGATATTAAATCGCGCATGGCCGACTCTTTGGAAACAGCGCTCAGCCTAGCGGGGGGGACGGTGGTTGTCGACATCATCGGCAAAGAGGAACTGTTGTTTAGCCAGAACCTTGCCTGCCCGAATTGCGGACACAGCGTCGGTGAGATCAGTCCACGCATGTTTTCTTTTAACAGTCCGATTGGCGCTTGCCCCGAGTGTACAGGCCTTGGCGTTAAGCGGGAGGTGGACGAGAGCCTCGTCATCCCCGACGACTCGCTTTCCATCGCGCAAGGCGCGATGGTGCCCTGGTCCGGAACATCGTCGACGTACTACCCGCAACTGCTCGCGGGCGCCTGTACCCAACTCGACGTCGACATGAATGTGCCCGTGCGGGAGATCCCTCAGCCCCTCCTGCACAAACTTCTGTACGGGTTTGCGGAGCGTGTGCTGTTCACGTTTGAAAATGAATTTGGCCAGGTGAAGCGGGCGGAGGTGTGGTTTGAAGGCGTCATCAATAACTTGGAGCGCCGCTATAAGGATACCGCCTCTGATTATATCCGCGAGATGATCGAAGGGTACATGAACACTCGTCCCTGCCCGGCTTGCCAGGGGGATCGCCTGAAGCCGGAAAGCTTGGCTGTGCGCGTTGGCGGCATTACCATTTCGAGGTTTACCCGATTTTCCATTCAGGAGGCCATCGAGTTCGTCAACTGCCTGGAACTGACGAATAAGGAGTACCAAATCGCACACCTGATCCTGAAAGAAATCAACGCGCGTCTTGGGTTCTTGGCGGACGTCGGCCTGAATTACCTGACCCTCGCTCGCGCGGCGGGGACGCTGTCGGGTGGCGAAGCGCAGCGCATCCGCCTCGCGACGCAAATTGGCAGCAGTCTGATGGGGGTTCTCTACATTCTCGACGAACCCAGCATCGGTCTGCACCAGCGCGACAATGCGCGCTTGATTCGTACCTTGACGCAAATGCGCGACCTTGGCAACACGCTGATTGTCGTTGAACACGACGAGGAAACGATGCTGGCGGCGGATCACATCATTGACATTGGACCTGGTGCTGGCGTTCACGGCGGCGAGGTGATGGCGCAGGGCACGGTGGAGGAGATCATGCGTGATGAGCGCTCACTGACCGGGCAGTACCTAAGCGGGCGCAAGTTCATTCCGATCCCGGCAGAGCGCCGCCCGATCACGGAGCGGTTTGTCACCGTAATCGGGGCGAAAGAGAACAACCTCAAAAACATGACCGTCAAGTTTCCGATCGGTCTATTCACGTGCGTCACCGGTGTGTCGGGATCGGGCAAAAGCACGCTGGTGAACGAAATTTTGCATAAGGCGTTGGCGCAGGCGCTCAATCGGGCGCGCGTTCGTCCCGGGCGTTGCGACGGTGTTGAAGGTATGGAACACCTAGACAAGGTGATCGATATCGACCAAGCGCCGATCGGGCGCACCCCGCGCTCCAATCCCGCGACTTACACCGGGGTGTTCGACGAAATTCGCGACGTGTACGCCACGACGCCGGAGGCGAAAATTCGCGGGTACAGAAAAGGGCGATTCAGTTTCAATCTGCGCGGCGGTCGCTGCGAGGCTTGCAAAGGTGACGGCATTATCAAGATAGAAATGCACTTTTTGCCGGACGTGTACGTGTCTTGCGAGGTGTGTAAGGGCAAGCGCTATAACCGTGAAACACTGGAGGTTCATTATAAAGGCAAGTCGATCGCCGACGTCCTTGACATGACGATCGAAGACGCTGCGATTTTTTTTGAAAATGTGCCAAAAATCGCGCGAAAACTGCAAACGCTGACGGATGTGGGACTCGGTTACATGCGGCTAGGCCAGTCCGCCACGACGCTGTCGGGCGGCGAGGCGCAGCGCGTCAAGCTGGCTTCCGAGCTGCACCGGCGCAGCAACGGCAGAACGCTCTACATCTTGGACGAGCCGACGACGGGGCTGCATGTAGCCGATATCGAACGCTTGCTGCATGTGTTGCAGCGTCTCGTCGATGCGGGGGACACGGTGGTAGTGATCGAACACAACCTGGACGTGATCAAGACGGCAGATTACTTGATCGACCTGGGGCCAGAGGGCGGCGACGCAGGCGGTCAGGTGATTGCCGTTGGGACGCCAGAGCGCATCGCGGACGTCGCGAACTCGTATACCGGTCAGTTTTTGGCGCCGGTGTTGGCGCGTGACAAGGTGCGAACGGAAGGACACAAGGCGTCCGTTTCGTATAATTAGCAACATGTGCGATGGGAATGCGGCGATTGTTGCAAGTTTGAGATCGGGCGAGGTTTCTCTCGGAAGGAGAGGGAGAATCTGAATGCGTTTCAAGAGTTGATCAGGGAACTTGAAGGCCGAATTCAGGTACACTCACAACCCCCGGCGGAGCTGCGGGGAGTGACGCTGGATCAATTGCAGGCCGGATACGCGCACGAAGAGATGATCTGGTACGCCGTCGACGCGTGGGGGCAAGTGTTTTATTTGGTCGGGAAAAACGATCACTTGACCCGTTCTGAAAAGTTGTTGCTGCGGATGGCAGTGCGCGCCATTCCGCAAAGCGACATCAACCCGCAAAGCTGGGAACAAAAAATCTCCGACGCCCTTTGCGAACCGCTCGAACCGTATGACAGCGCCATGCGCATCGAAGATGAGATAGAAAACTTTGCGGTGCCCTGGAAATGGCCGATTTATGCCATCGGTGTGCGCCCGGAGAAACGTTCGACGTTGGAAATGATCGGCGAGGTGGCGAAGGGTTTTGAGTGGTTCGCCGACAGCGCGGGAATGCAGGTTCACATGGTCACGGATCCGGCTTTGATCATGGGAGTGATCAGTTTTCGCAAGACCGCCGAAACGAAAACGTTCTCGGGAATTGAGATCGCGCACGCGCTTGTGGATCGTCTGATGTCAGCGGCGGTCGTTAACGTGCGGTCGATTCATAGCGATGTGATTCGCAGTTTCCCGGAATTGCTTCGTACCGCCAAGCGGATGAACTATATTTTCCAGACGGCCGAGCGATTTCAATTGCCGCAATCTGTCTATTCCATCCGCGGCATCGGAGTATTCGAGTTGTTGTTCGCCATTAAGTCGCAGTTGCGTCAAGCCTATACTAATCACGTCTTGTCGCCAAGCGCTCTGACGGTGCTTGGCTCGGAACTGGAGCAGACCGTGCTGACGTTTATTCAAAACAACTTGAACATGAGCGAAACGGCGCGACAGTTGTATTTGCATCGCAACAGCCTGCTGTATCGGATTGAGCGCATCAAGGAATTGACAGGATACGATATTCGCGTGTTTCAGGATGCCGTCACCGTCTGGACGGCGCTTTTATTAAAAAAAAATTAACAGATACTTTGCGTTGGGAGTGGCGCAGGTTTTGGATAAATACGTGACAGTGGCAGAGTTGCAGG